>DQCR01000056.1:9983-82924 GCA_003533785.1 Flavobacteriaceae bacterium | reverse complement strand
ACAATTTTTTGAAGACTGGCATCATTAGCCTTAGAGCCGATGGTATTGATTTCTCGACCTATTTCTTGGGAGACAAAGCCCAGTTTTTTACCCTGAGCAACACCAGTGGTTGCAATTTCGTTAAAATAACTAAGGTGATTTTCCAAACGAACTCTCTCTTCTGTGATATCCAATTTTTCTAAATAGTAAATCAGTTCTTGCTCAAAACGATTGTCATCAACCTTGGCTTGGAGTTCTTTTAACTGGATTTGTATGCGCTCTTTGATTCGATCGATTCGTTGGGTTTCGATCGTACTTATTTCGGCCAAATAATCACCAATCTTGGTAATGCGTTCCAAAATATCTTTTTGCAGACTCCCCCCCTCTTGCTTTCTGTATTCCACAATCTTCTGAAGTACTGTTTTGGCAAGAGAGAGAACAGCTTTTTTTTCTAGCCCACTAATAGATTCTCTTTCTGTTTTTAGGGTGTCTGGAAGTCGAATAGCGATTTTTAACTTTTCACTTTCATCCAAATCAAAAGAAGCCAATTGATTCATATAGGCTTGGACTATTGGTAAATTGATTTCTGTAGCGTTTTCTCCGCCGTTGGCTTCATAGAAAAGGGCAAGATCAACCTTACCTCTATTCAATGTTTGTATGATTATTTTCCGAAACTCGGGCTCCAATTCCTTATAGAAACTGGGCAGTCGTGTATTCAAATCCAAATTCTTGCTGTTGAGCGAACGAATTTCGAGGCTTATTTTTTTATCTTCAAAAGTGGTCTCAGATTTACCAAAACCGGTCATGGATTGCATCATGACACGAAGTTACTGGATTTCTCGGATTTTAATGTTTCTATAGGATACGATATTCCCGTGATCTTGAAGTCCAATTTTACCGGTTTTAAATTTTCCGAAATCAGGCGCTTCTACATAGTTATAGGCTTCCAAATTTTTAAATTTAGACTCCCTTACTAAGGCATCCCAGTTCTCACCGTGAGGTTCGTAAGTGACAATTTCAATCCCATTGAGTTTTACACTTGCTTTATTTGTCTGGTGGTTTACCTGAAGGAGTAGATGATTCCATTCGCCAGCAGGTTTGCAAGCCTCCGAACGGGGTTGAATCATATCGTAGAGGGCGCCTGCTTGATGGTATTTGGGTTTGATAAATGCATCTTCATGACGCTCGTTATCCAGCACCTGAATTTCTGGCCCCGTTAGATAGGGTTCTATATATTTGTCAGATTCTATAACACCATAAAAAATTCCACTGTTTCCAGCCTCACTGATTTTCCATTCTAGTGAAAGCTCAAAGTTGGTGTATTCCGCTTGAGTTACAATATTTTGTGGGGAATGCCCTTTTACGGGGCGAAAAACTAAATTCTCTCCTTCAATATACCAATCTTGGCTCATTTCGCCATCTCCGTTGTAGAGATGCCAAGCATCCGTATCGCTTCCATCGAAGAGATTTTCCCATTGTTGCTTCATTTGCTGGGTGATGGGTTCCTCTTTTTTTTCTGATTTTTTAGGGGGACTATCGCAGAAGCTTAAGTTGAATAAAACGATACCTGTCCATAGAATTGTTTTCATAGATGAGTAATTTAAAGATTTAGGATTTTTTTTAATAATTCGGGATCCGTCTGCCCTCCTGCAAAATCATCAAACACTTTTTGCGTGGCTTCAATGATATGAGATTGAATAAAAGGAGCCCCTTCACGGGCTCCTTGCTCAGGGCTTTTAATACAGCATTCCCATTCCATAACGGCCCATACATCACAACCGTATTCCGTGAGTTTGGTGAATATTGTTTTAAAATCAATTTGCCCATCCCCAGGGGAGCGATAACGCCCTGCTCGATCTTTCCAATCCCCATAGCCACCAAAGGCTCCTTTCTTTCCATTGGGTTTAAATTCAGAGTCTTTGACATGAAAGGCTTTGATAAATTCGTGATAGTGATCAATGTAGGTTAGATAATCGAGTTGTTGTAATACAAAATGGCTAGGATCATAGAGTATATTGACTCGTTTGTGATTGTTGGTAGCTTCTAAAAATCGTTCGAAAGTAACCCCATCGTGCAGGTCTTCACCGGGATGAATTTCATAACAGACATCGACACCATTTTCTTCGTAAACATCTAAAATGGGCATCCAGCGCTTGGCAAGTTCTTCAAACCCCATTTCCACAAGTCCAGCTGGGCGCTGTGGCCAAGGATGCCAGGTATGCCAAAGGAGGGCTCCTGAGAAAGTAGCATGGTTTTTCAGACCCAATCGACGGGATGCGATTGCAGCTTTTTTCACAGTTTCAATGGCCCATTCTGTTCTTGATTTGGGGTTGTTTTTATAGGCATCGGGTGCGAAATTGTCAAACATTAAGTCATAGGCTGGATGAACCGCAACCAGTTGCCCTTGCAAATGGGTGGACAGCTCAGTAATCTCCAATCCATAACTGTTAATTTTTCCTTTGAGTTCATCGCAATAGGTTTGGCTTTCAGCGGCTTGATCCAAATCGATTAAAAAATGTTCCCAAGTTGGGATTTGTATGCCTTTATAACCCAAGTCCGCAGCCCATTGACATAATCCTTCAAGGGAGTTAAAAGGCGCTTGTTGATCCACAAATTGGGCTAAGAATACCGCGGGTCCTTTAATTGTTTTCATGGGATTCGCTTATAACTGTGTCCATTGATTTCCTTCTTTATGCGAGGCAACTACTTGCTCGATGAATTTCATCCCTCGAGCTCCATCTTCCAAGCTGGGATATTCTCCTTCAAAAGCAGTTTCCCCTCGGATCGCTTTGGCTACCCCTTTGTATATATTCCCCATCGCATCAAACAAGCCTTCTGGATGTCCCGAAGGCACTTTTGCACCATCTTGGGCGATAGCAGAATTGTAGGCATTACCCCGTTTAAAGGTTTGAAAAGGTTGATGATCGGTAAGGTGGTGCAAATAGTTGGGGTTTTCTTGTTCCCATTTTAGTCCACCCTTCTCACCATAAATGGCTACCGTAAAATTATTTTCCTCTCCTGTTGCTATTTGACTGGCTCGAATTACTCCCTTCGATTGATTGTTAAGACGCACCAATATTGTTCCATCAATATCCATAGGATTGTCTTCATAGAGGTAGTTAAGATCGGCTAAAAGTTCAGTTACCTTGAGGGCAGTCACGTATTCAAGCATATCAAAAGCGTGAGTGCCAATATCACCAATGCAACAGCTCAATCCTGATTTGTTGGGCTGCAATCGCCAGGTGTTTTGTCGGGCTTCGGTATCGTGGATGATAGGATTGATCCATCCTTGATAGTATTGTAAGTCTACTTTTTGCACTTTTCCAATGGCTCCTTTTTCAATCAAATGTTTCATTTGACGGATCATCGGATAGCCAGTATAGGTATAGGTGACAGCGAAAACAGTTTGCATCTTTGCTTGAAGTGCAACCAATTCTTGGGCTTCTGCATAGGTGGTTGTCAAAGGCTTTTCACAAATGACATGAAAACCGTTTTCCAGTAACTGTTTCGCCATTGGGTAGTGTAAAAAGTTTGGAGTCAATACTGAAACGGCTTCAATTCGTTCTTCTTCTGGGAGCTTTCTCTCCCCTTCCATCATGGCATCTATAGATTCATAGACCCGACTCAAATCCAAGCCCAAGGATTCAGCAAAATCTATATTTTCTCTAGGATTGGGATTGAAACATCCACCAATGATTTTATACCGATCGTGCATGGAGGAGGCAATTCGGTGTACAATTCCAATGAGGGAATCACCCCCTCCACCAAGAATCCCCAATTTGATTTTGTTTTTCATAGGCTATTTGGCTTCGTTTAATGCTACTTTTTCATCTTTAAAAATAACGAAGAAAAGGATAAGTACCCCTACTGCAAATCCTGCGGGGAGTAACCAGATTTGATTCCAGTCGTTGGTGTCTCCTGCGGTATACAAATCAAAGATTTTACCTGCGACCCAAAATCCGATTAACATTCCAACGCCGTAGGTGGCTAGCGTAATCATTCCTTGAGCAGCACTTTTAACTTTTTCTCCTGCTTTGAAATCGGTATAAATTTGACCAGAAACAAAAAAGAAGTCATAACAGATTCCGTGTAATGCAATTCCGATCAAAAGCATAAAAGTCAATTCTCCCGCATCGCCATAGGCGAATAGGGTATAACGGATCGCCCACGCAGCCATTCCTACCAATAAGGTTTTTTTGAAACCAAAACGTTTAAAGAAAACGGGAAGCAATAATAAAAATAAGGCTTCACTCACTTGTCCAAGCGCCATCTTACCGGTTGGATTCGGCATGCCCATGTCTACTAGGAAAAGATTGGTATACTGGTAATAGAAAGCTAAAGGAATACAGATTAAGACAGAAGCAACAAAAAACATTAAAAAATTTCGATCTTTTAATAAACTCAAGGCATCGAGTCCCAAAATATCAGAAATACTAATTCCTTTGTTGTCTGACTTAGAAGGAGGTGTTTTGGGAAGGCTAAAGCTAAACAATCCCAATATGGCCGAAGCAACTGCGGTCATTAAGAAGGTATTTTTAAGAGCCCCATTTTCAATAGCAGAGGGACTGTCCCAATGGAAAAAGTAGCTGATAACCATTCCAGCTGTTACCCATCCAATAGTCCCAAAAACCCGAATATTTGAAAATTCTTTAGCAGGGTCTTTCATTTGGAAAAAGGAAACAGAATTGACCAAAGCCAAAGTAGGCATATACGCCAGGTAATAGGCAAATACATAGGGATAAAAAAGTGAAAAATCAGAAGTGTCTGCCATCAGATACATCAGTCCTGCCCCGATTAAGTGCAGTATTCCTAAAATCCTTTCGGCATTAAAATAACGATCGGCAATTAATCCAATAAAGAAAGGTGCGATAATCGCTCCCCAAGATTGGGTTGAAAATGCCAACGCAGATTCAGACCCACTTGCGTTGAGGTTGCTGTTAAGAAACGTTCCGAAAGTAACCCACCATGCTCCCCATATAAAAAACTCCAAGAACATCATTAGAGAGAGTTGAAATCGTGTCTTTGTATTCATTTTGGTTTATTTATGGTTTTTAGTTTAAGTTTTGAGCGGTTTGCAGAAGAAGGTTTCTAGTTGCTGCAATTCCTTCGGGTTCTCCAAGCTTGTTTCCTTCATACTCCACACCGATAAAGCCAGTATACCCTGCATTTCTGACGAGTTTGAGCATCTTGGCATAGTCAATATTAACTTCGTTGCCATTGGAATCAAATTCATAAGACTTGGCACTGACAGCAAAAGCTTTTGTGAGCATTTCTTCAACTCCCTTATAAATAGGATATTTTTTAGGACAATCACCATTGATTCCACCCCAGTCGGATTCCAAACAAAAGTTTCCAAAATCTGGTAGTGTTCCACAGTTGGGGAGATTGATAGCATTGATTACTTCCATTAATAAACCCGCATTTGAAGACAAGCCACCATGGTTTTCTACAATAACATTGATATTATAGGGGGCAGCTTGCTTGGCCAGTTCGGTCAAGCCCAAGATTGAGGTTTTCTTCCATGTTTCCACATCATCCGTTCCCTTAAGGTTGACACGAACGGAGCTACACCCCAACGCCGACGCAGCCTTGACCCAATCTATATGATTGGCGATGGCTTGGTTGCGTGCCTCCGGGTCTGGATCGGATAAATCTCCTTCGTCATCAATCATAATAAGTACATTTTCAATACCGTATTTTTCAGATTCTTGCTTGCTTTTGGCTACAAATTCCGCCAAGGCAGCGTCACGATCCTCAGCGTCACGTACGTCATAATACAATTGACTCACATATTCGATGCCCTCAAATTCCCATTCGGAGGCCAAGCGGGCAAATTCATATGGAGATACCTTACCCTCTTCCACCCATTGGTTAAAGGACCATTGTGCTAATGATAACTTGAAAAAAGGCTCTTTTTTTTCGGGAGTACATTCCATAAAAAAAACAACAGAAAACAAGATATATACAAGCTGTTTACCATTTTTTAAAATCTGAATTTTTTTCATAAGTCGTAATTTTGATGGGTTGGAAATGAGAAGTCCGCAACCATAAGTTAATCCGTCGGTGAATTTAGAAAAAGTTTAGAGGAAAAATTAAGAAATAGATAAATAAATTCGCCTATATTTGAATTTACACTTAAGGAAGTCTTATCATAAAAAAATTCGGGATGAAGCAAGAGTTTGATGCCATTGTTGTTGGGACAGGTATGTCTGGTGGCTGGGCGGCCAAAGAATTATGCGAAAAAGGTCTTAAAACTTTAGTATTGGAGCGGGGTAGAATGGTGAAACACATCGAAGATTATCCTACGATGCACAAAGATCCCTGGGATTTTCCGGCTGGGGATATAATTACCCAAGAGACATTAAAAAAACAACCCAAACAGAGTCGTTCGGGTTATACAACCAAAGAATCCTCGAAACATTTTTTTGTTGACGATACTAAACACCCCTATAATGAAGTCAAACCTTTTGATTGGTTGCGAGGGTATCACGTTGGAGGACGTTCCCTTTTGTGGGGGCGCCAAAGCTATCGATTGAGCGATTTTGACTTTGAAGCCAATGCCAAAGAAGGGATAGCCGTTGACTGGCCCATCCGTTATAAGGACATCGCTCCTTGGTATGACTACGTGGAGCAGTATATCGGCGTATGTGGCGACAATATAGGTTTGCCTCAGTTGCCAGACGGTAAATTTTTAAAGCCTTTTGATCTACATGCTCCTGAAATCCAATTACAAGAAAGCATAGCCACAAACTATACCGATAGGGTTTTGACCAATGCGAGAGTAGCACATATTACCGAAGGTACTAAGCCAGGCTTGGGGCGTAATACCTGTCAAGCGAGAAATCGCTGTCGAAGAGGGTGCCCTTTTGGAGCGTATTTTAGTAGTAATTCTTCCACGCTACCCGCTGCTGAAGCTACGGGAAATATGACCCTTAGACCTCATTCTATTGTTCATGAAGTTTTGTATGATGCCGATACCAAAAGAGCTACCGGGATTCGTATTATTGATGCTGAAACCAATGAAACGCATGAATATTATGCCAAGATAATTTTCTTGTGCGCCTCTGCCGTCGCTTCAACATCGATTTTGATGCAATCAAAATCGGATCGTTTCCCGAATGGTATGGGGAATGATTCTGGTGAATTGGGGCACAACATTATGGATCATCACTTTCGTGTTGGAGCTCGAGCTAAAGTTGAAGGATTTGAAGACAAATACTATTTTGGTAGAAGACCAACTGGATTCTACATCCCTCGATTTAGAAACATTGGAGGGAAAACCGCTCAAAAAGAATTTTTAAGAGGGTATGGATACCAAGGGGGTAGTTCTAGGGGATCTTGGACGCAAGTTGCTGAGCAAGCCGCTTTTGGAGAAACATTTAAAAAAGAACTAATCAAGCCTGGGCAATGGACTATCGACGTGAATGCCTTTGGAGAAACTCTTCCTTATCACGAGAACAAAATGTATCTCGATTACAATAAACGTGATGAATGGGGTTTGCCAACTGTAACTTTTGATGCTGAAATCAAAGAAAATGAAATGGCAATGCGGAAAGACATGGAACAGCAGGCCTTCGAAATGTTTGATAAGGCCGGTTTCAAAGAGGTGAGTACCTATGACGATGGATACAGCTTAGGATTGGGGATTCACGAAATGGGAACGGCTCGAATGGGTCGCAATTCCAAAACGTCTGTTTTAAATGGGAACAATCAAATTCACGACGTCCCCAATGTATATGTAACAGATGGAGCAGCAATGACTTCTGCAGGCAATCAGAACCCTTCGTTGACCTATATGGCTTTAACCGCTAGAGCAGCTAATCATGCAGTGAATGAACTGAAAAAAATGAATCTTTAATCACAGAAATGATGGATAGAAGACAAGCATTAAAGAATATAGGTCTTTCTTTTGGAGCAGTAACCATGAGTTCGACTCTGATTGGAGCTCTTCAAAGCTGCCAATCTAAAACGGGGTGGATTCCTCAATTTTTGTCCCCACAAGAAGCCGATACGCTTGCCCAAATCATGGATGTTATATTGCCTTCTAGCGAGGCGTTACCTGGAGCCTCTGATTTGAATTTAATACAATTTGCAGATACGTACTTATCATTAACCAAATCTCCTGAAGAAAAAGCGTCCATTCAACAAGGCATAAAATCATTCATGGAAGTGACACTTGCCGATAATCAGAAAAATAATTGGAAATCCATTACAGAGAATGAACTGCAGGCACAACTATCCAAGTATTTAAAAGCCAGTGACACGAAACGAGAACAGTGGTGGGAAGCCATCCATCAGGCAGAAAAAGAAGCCCAAGCGTCTGGAGTATTTCCTTCATTAGCTGCAGAGCCACTTGCGTATGTATTGGTTTCGGAGGTTAGAGAACTCACTGTCAATGCCTATAAAAACTCTGAGTATATAGGAGAAAATGTTCTTGTATATGTTCCGGTTCCCGGCAAGCACGTAGGAATCGTAGATCTACAAGAGACTACACAAGGGATTTCATGGTCTAATTTGAGTGATTAGGTATACCTATTTTAAAGAGTTCTGAGGTACTCTGCGATTGCTCTAGCTTCCTCTTGAGATAGGTTTTGATTGAGCATAATCACATTATTATATTCCTTCAATAAAGCCATGGCTATCGGGTCTTTTTCCAGCATTTCTGTGGGGTTGAGAAGTATGTTTAGGACCCAAGCAGGATGTCTCCTTTCATAGATTCCTTGCATAGCAGGTCCAATCAGTCGTTTGTTAGGATAGTGACAAGCCGTACACTTTTGTTTGAAAGCATTTTCTCCTTGAGCGGCCATGCTTGCGTCTATTGAACTGGGAAATTCAAAATCTGAAATGGGTCCAATTCCTTTATTTTCTAAATCAATAGGGGTCTTCCCAGACTCAACGGATGCTGCTTTTTCCATTTTCTGAACGCGGTTGTATTGAAAAGTCTTTTTTTCTTTTGTACTTCCTCCTCCGCAATTAATTAAAAGCAGGGTAAAAAAAAGGAATGAAAATTTTATTTGCATTGCTTCTGATTTTATGTAAATATACTAATACGGAGGAAAAATAAACAGGTTTTATAAAGAGTACTCCAAGAGTTATTTATTTAATGCAGGCGGTTTCTTTTTTTGGTAACCAAATAGACACCTATAAGGATTAAGAAGGTAGCTGTGATTTTGAGAACATCCAATTGATCGTTTTCAGACAGCACTGCATATAGAATAGCGATTAGAGGCTGAAAATAAATGAAGGCGCCCACGGTCGTTGGGGAAAGGGTTTTTAATGAATATACATTAAACAGATAGGTTAAAAAAGAGGTGCCCACAACGACAAAAGCCATTCTCCAAATGACATCCATCGGTAGAGCGTTCCATTCAACAGCCATAAACTCAGTAAATGTAACGGGAGAAGATAATAAGAGCCCAATTAAAAATGACCATTTCATTAGGGTAATGGTATGGTATTTTTGTGTGAGTGGTTTCACTAAAATTAAATACGCCGCGTAGCTGGAACTATTAATTAGGAACAAGGCGTTACCTAGGGGTATATTGGGAGCGTTTTGCTGACTTTCAACTCCGAAAAGTGTTAAGCCCAATGCCCCAGTAAACCCCAAAAATATCCCAATTGTCTTTCGCCAGCCTATCGGTTCTTTCAAAAAAAGATAAGACAGAACTAAGACCATTATAGGGGTGATTGTGATGATGACGCCACTATTTATAGGGGTGGATAACTCTAAGCCTTTAAAAAACATAAGCATATTGATACACATCCCCAGAAGGGCTGCAAAAAACAGTCGTCCATAATCTTCATACTGGATCCTTTCTTTAGGAAAATAAGGGCTAATCGCCCAAAATAATAATCCAGCGCCGAGCAATCGTAACATAATAAACCCGTAGGCTCCAATATATTCGGGCATGATTACTTTAGCAATCGTATGGTTGAGCCCATAAATTAGGGTAGCCCCAAAAGCAGCAAGTAAGGCAAGTATTTTTTGTCTACCCATGGATTAATTCGTAGGCGGCGTCGATCGTATTTTTACTATTTCCGACGAAAATATACTCCTCCCAAATTAATACAGGTCTTTTTAAGAAAGTATAATGTTCTAGGAGGAGGTCTTTGATTTCGTTTTCACTTAAAGTCAGATTCTTTAGTCCTCTTTGTTGGTACAATCGAGATCGTTTACTGAATAAAGCTTCGTATGTGCCACTCAGTACTTGCATTGCATCCAGTTCTTCTGCTGTAAGAGCAAGACTTTTAATCTCTCTTCGTTCCACTTCAATAGGGAGCTGAAGTGATGTAAGTATCCTTTGGCAGGTATCGCAGCTATTCAGATAATAAAAGACTTTCATATCATTTTTTATTCATCTAAGTTCGTTTTTTTTTCATGCTATAGTCACTATCTCAGTGTTAAAAAAGAAATACATTTGTTTGAAAATACCCAGATGAAAAAACCGATTCAATTCAATACCAAAACCATACATGGAGGTCAAGAACCAGACGCATCCTATGGTGCCGTAATGCCCCCAATTTATCAGACATCTACCTACGCACAGGCCGCTCCTGGTGATCATAAGGGCTACGAATACAGCCGAACACATAATCCAACAAGAACCGCTTTAGAAAAAAACTTGGCCAGTATAGAAAATGGTCGCTATGGTTTGGCGTTTGCTTCAGGATTGGCCGCAATAGATGCTGTGATGAAGTTGCTTCAACCCGGAGATGAAGTCGTGTCAAGCAATGATTTATACGGTGGCAGTTACCGCCTTTTTGTAAAGATATTTGAAACGATGGGAATTCGTTTTCACTTTGTCGATCTTACGCAACCCGAAGCAGTATTTCAAAAAATCAATGAGAAGACCAAACTGATTTGGATTGAGACGCCAACCAATCCAATGATGCGAGTGGTAGATATCGCTAGTTATGTCCGTCTGGCAAAAGACCTTGATATTATGATTGCGGTAGACAATACTTTTGCTTCGCCCTATTTGCAACAACCCTTGGATTTAGGAGTAGATATAGTGATGCATTCTGCAACGAAGTATTTAGCAGGTCATAGTGATTTAATATTGGGTACTTTGGTGGTGAATGACGATACTCTCCATGAAAAACTGGCTTTTATCCAAAATGCAAGTGGAGCAGTTCCAGGTCCTATGGATTGCTTTCTCACTTTGAGGGGAATAAAAACTTTGGCAGTTCGCATGCAGCGACACTGTGAGAATGCGACAAAAATTGCGAAATTTTTGGCGGAACACTCCACTATTGAAAAGGTTTACTGGCCGGGATTTGATTCCCATCCTCAACACGACATTGCCAAGGCCCAAATGAGGGATTATGGAGCCATGTTGTCTTTTGTCTCCAAAGGGGCAGACTTTGAAAAGACAACTCGTATTTTAAAAAAATTCACCCTCTTTACTTTGGCGGAGTCTCTAGGTGGTGTAGAAAGCTTGGTGGGGCACCCAGCAAGCATGACTCATGCAAGTATTCCAAAAGCAATGCGCGAGGAGCAAGGCGTGGTTGATGGGTTGATTCGTTTGAGTGTGGGGATTGAAGCCGTATCGGATTTGATCCAAGACTTGGAACAAGCCATAGGGTAGAGATTTCCTATCTTTATACCCATAATGCAACGCCAACTTCCACCAAATAAACGTATTTACTTTGCTTCCGATCAGCATCTGGGAGCACCCAACTACAAGGAAAGTCGAAAAAGAGAAACGTTTTTTATTCAATGGCTAGACCAAGTTGAAAAAGACGGAGCCATCCTATTTTTAATGGGCGACCTTTTTGATTTTTGGTTTGAATATAAAAAGGTAGTTCCCAAAGGCTTTGTCCGAACCTTGGGGCGTCTCGCTCAAATGGCCGATGCTGGCCTAGAAATAATTTATTTTGTTGGAAATCACGACTTGTGGATGCGGGACTATTTTTCCAAAGAATTAGGGATTCCCGTATTTCATCAACCCCAAGAATATCTGTTCAATGGAAAGCGTTTTCTTATTGGTCACGGAGACGGATTAGGTCCAGGAGATAAAGGATATAAGAGAATGAAAAAAGTATTTGTACACCCCCTTTCTAAACTCTTTTTTCGTTGGTTACATCCTGATTTGGGCATTCGATTGGGCCAGCATTTATCTTTGCGAAACCGATTGCTATCTGGAGAAGACAACATCCAATTTCAAGGGGCTGAAAAAGAATGGCTTGTGCAATATTGTAAGCGAAAATTAAAGCAAAAGAAATACGACTTTTTCCTTTTTGGTCACCGTCACCTACCTCTAGAAATCCCGATTAGTAATAAGGCGCTCTACATCAATACAGGTGACTGGATTCACCATTTTAGCTATGCTGTCTATGATGGAGAACAACTCAAATTAGAAAAATGGAGCCCGACAGATGATTGAAAAAAAAGCACTGACCTACGAAAAAACCATTTTGGTAGGAATCATTACTTCCAATCAGAACGCGACACAGTCTAAAGAATATTTGGACGAACTAGAGTTTTTAGCATTTACTGCGGGTGGACAGGTACTAAAACGATTCACACAAAACATCCAACTCCCAAACCCGAAGACGTTTATTGGTAGCGGAAAGATGCAAACCGTTGCCGACTTTGTTTCAGAGAATGAAGTAACAACTGTTATTTTTGACGATGAATTGACCCCAGCACAACAAGGAAATATTGAACAAATTTTACGCTGTAAGATTTTGGATCGTACGGGATTGATCCTCGATATATTTGCGCAACGAGCCCAGACAAGCTATGCCCGAACGCAAGTAGAATTGGCCCAATATCAATATTTGTTACCGCGTTTGAAAGGCCTATGGACACACCTTGAACGCCAGCGGGGAGGGATTGGTATGCGAGGTCCTGGTGAAACCGAAATAGAGACCGACCGAAGAATTGTTCGGGATAAAATTGCTTTGCTGAAAAAAAAATTAACCACAATTGATAAGCAGATGAGTACCCAACGGGGCAACCGAGGGAACCTGATTCGCGCCGCTTTGGTAGGGTACACCAATGTGGGTAAATCTACGTTGATGAATGTGGTCGCTAAGAGTGAAGTATTTGCAGAGAACAAGTTATTTGCGACCCTAGACACCACCGTTCGAAAAGTGGTTATTGGGAATTTACCTTTTTTACTTAGTGATACGGTAGGTTTTATCCGAAAACTCCCCACCCAATTAGTAGAGTCGTTTAAAAGCACCTTGGACGAGGTGCAAGAAGCCGATCTTTTAATTCACGTGGTGGATATCTCACATCCTAATTTTGAGGAACATATCGAATCTGTAAATGACATTCTCGGAGAGATTCAATCGCTGAATAAACCAACGTTGATGGTTTTCAATAAAATTGACGCCTACCAAGCCGTTCCATTTGATGAAGAAGATTTGTTAGCGGTACGAAATTCTAAGCATTTTTCAATAGAGGAATGGGAAAAGTCTTGGATCAGCACAACCAATGGAAACGCGTTATTTATTTCTGCCCTCACTAAAACCAATTTGCAAGCCTTCCGAGACCGAGTTTACAGAGAAGTTAGAACCCTTCATATCCAACGGTTTCCCTACAACCATTTTCTCTATCCAGAAATATCAGAATAATTTATTAGCTTAACGGTTGTTAAACTAATTGTATTTTTAATAAGTTGGGTTTGAAAACTACTAAAAAGCTCCTTTTTATTTTTTGTGTTGGAGGATTAATTGTCTTTTATATCAAGGGCTTTTAATTGTATTTGATTTTTCTCAAGATTCGCTGCGTTTCTTTGTAAGTTTCATATACTGATTCACTGTGATTTTTGAGAAGTGGTCTTGCCCGCTGAAGATGTTCTTTGGCTTCGTGAATCAGATTGAGATAGCAAAGCATATAACCAGACGCTAATTGGTAGAGATCTTCTTCTTCTTCAAGAGTAAGTGATATTTTTTTTTCGAGCTTGTCCAGAAGTACTTTATTAACATTGAATCGATCTAACAATGATTTTTGATCCAGTTGAGGGGGTTCAAAAAGAAGACGGCTGCGGAGTTGATAGGTGCCATTTTCGCGAAATTCGATGGTTACTTCTTCCAACGGAAAAAAGCGAAGACGATCTTGAATTCCCAATTGAACATATTCAGTGATCGTAAATGCATTTGCGTTCCAAGTAATTTCTACTTCATCCAGATTGGAATAGAACAGCTTCACTTGTTCATTGATAAGTTCAATATCGACTCTGGAATAGTAGGTTTTATTTTTTCCTTTTTTTTCAATCCCAGCCCAACAGAGAATAAATGTTTCTTTAAAAACTAGATATTGCGCTTGAAAACGATCTCCTTCATGGCGATTTAAAAAATCTACTACTCCATCCAAAGTCAATTGGATATTGTTTTGAGCCTGATGCTCGATAGTTTCTACCAAACCAGAATTATTGTCTTCAATTGTAATTCCAAAATCTTTAGGTTGTGATATGCTGCCTTCTCGAATAAAGACACTACCCCCATAATATTTCCAAATATTTTTTCTTATAGCGGTGAGTTGATCATTGGGATATATGGTGACCAAACCCACCACTTTTCCGTCGGGAAGATGCGGAAAGGGAATATTTTCATAGATGACTCTTGGTGGATTGTCTAGGTAGGCATTGACTAGATTTTGAAGCTTACTATCATCAAAAAAATCAACCCCAATAATTTTGTTTTGTTGGTCAGAGACCCCTACCACTATAAAGGAATTATTTTTTGGGTTGCTGTTACATAATGCACAGACGTGTTTTAGAAATTTCCCTTTCCCTTCTTTATGCCCCAGATCAATCTGGAGTTTTTTATCATAAAAACTATTTTCATCATTGTGGGCCAGAAGCGCCTTGATGAGTAATCGCTTATTAATCATGATTTGCGATTGATCACAAAGGCACTAGCTTGATCAGTGGGCAATAAAGTGATATCAGCAAGGGTAACATGAGGTGGGGCTTCTATCATGAAAGCAATTGATTCAGCAACATCTGCAGCTGAGAGTGCCTCGATATCATTATACACGAGCTCAGCGCGTTGTTGGTCTCCTTTGAAACGAACTTCTGAAAATTCCGTTTCCACCAAACCAGGATGAATTGCTCCAATGCGCAATCCATGGCTGTTGGTATCCAACCGCAATCCTTGGGTAAAGCTATCGACAGCGGCCTTACTGGCGCAATAGACATTCCCTTTGGGATATGCTTCTTTACCCGCAATGGAACCTATATTGATGATTTGACCTGCCTGACGGGCGATCATTTGTGGGAGAATGGCTTTGGTAACATAAAGAAGACCTTTCACGTTGCTGTCAATCATAGCGTCCCAATCGTCCAAGTGGGCTTCTTGTGACAGGTCGAGTCCGTGCGCATTTCCAGCATTATTGATTAAAACATCGATGGGTTGAAAGGCTTCGGGAAGCCTTTCTATGTTTTGAAAAACAGCCACTCGATCACTTATATCGAAACAACAGAGGTGAGTGGGGGTTTTCAGTTTTTTTTGTAATTCTAAGAGTCGTTCTTCTCTTCGGCCACAGAGAACAATACGATGCCCCAACTGGCTCATTTTTTCAGCGGTTGCCCAGCCGATTCCACTACTGGCTCCTGTAATTAATATTGTTTTCATTCGAGTATTTATTATGCTACACGATGCCCACGACTGGCTTCATAGAGAAGAAACCAATCTTGGAGATCTAGTGACAATGATTCTGCGGCCAAAGCGGTTCGCAAACGATCTGTTTGTGTGGTACCCACAACGGGATGAATACCAGCAGGATGTTGCATTAGCCAAGCCAATAATAACTGTTCTTCGGAGGCGCTGTATTTTTTTTGGAATTGATCTAGTAAGGGACGAATGCGAGTTTGTGCATCGTTGGTTTCCTTAAAGTAGCTTCCCAATGGACTCCAAGCCATCACACCGATATCGCTGGCTTGAAGAAAATCCAATTCTCCATTGGTCAGCGCTTCGGTATGTGTGAGTGAGCATTGAATCTGATTCCATTTAATTGCTGCCGATGAACTGAGCAATTGTATTTGTGACGGTGTGAAATTTGAAACGCCATAGTCGTGAATTTTCCCTTCTTTTTTAAGTGTTTCAAGGGTTGTAGTGATGGTTGTTGCGTCCATCAAGGGACTGGGTCGGTGGAGTAATAGTAAGTCCAAGTAGTCCGTTTGTAGGTTCCGGAGTGAAGATTCTACTGAGAAACGGATGTGATCAGCACTGTAATCATAATGTTTGACAGCCAATGGGCGCATCTCACTAGGGTATTGGATTCCACATTTGCTAATGAACGTTACTTTTTCTCTAGGAATAGTACTTTGGGTAAAAGCTGCACCAAAATCAGCTTCTGTTGTATAGCCTCCATAGATATCAGCATGATCAAAACTTGTAATCCCAAGACCAACCGTAGCCTCAATCAAATCGGTCATTTCTTTTTGAGAAAGTTGCTTACCCCATTCCCCCCAAGTCATTGTCCCAGAAATAATTCTTGAAAATTTTGATCTCATTCGCTTTTTTGCTTTAATTTTCTGACCTAAATTAGTGACAAATAACCCCTACCTAAAAGGCTTTCAGGGGTTTTTTTAACCAATTATTAACAACAGCCACAGGATTTATTTACCATTTTTGGTCTCCTAAAAATCAGGAAAGCTATGAGTGACACAAAACAACCGTTAGATATGAATGTATTGAATGAAAAAATTCAAAAAGAAAGTGCATTCATCGATCTGCTTACGCTGGAAATAAACAAAGTCATTGTAGGTCAAAAAGAAATGGTGGAACGCCTATTAATAGGATTGATAGGGCAGGGTCATATCTTGTTGGAAGGCGTACCTGGCTTGGCAAAAACACTTGCCATCAACACTTTAAGCCAAGCTGTAAAAGGGCAATTCAGCCGAATACAGTTTACCCCCGACTTGCTTCCAGCAGACGTCGTTGGGACGATGATCTACAACGTTAAAGAAAATGATTTTTCCATCAAAAAAGGTCCTGTTTTCGCCAATTTTGTTTTGGCTGATGAGATCAACCGGGCACCCGCCAAAGTGCAATCTGCCCTTTTGGAAGCAATGCAAGAGAAACAAGTGACCATTGGAGATAGTACTTTCAAACTGCCCAAGCCGTTTTTAGTAATGGCTACCCAAAACCCAGTGGAACAAGAAGGTACATATCCTTTGCCAGAGGCTCAAGTTGATCGATTTATGCTCAAAACCGTAATTGATTACCCAAAATTGGACGATGAACAATTGATTGTTCGTTCAAATTTAGCTGCCAACTACGAAAAGATAAAGCCTGTAGTTACTCCCAAACAAATACTGACCGCTCAAGATACAGTGAGGGAGGTTTACATGGATGAGAAAATTGAAAAATACATATTGGATATTGTATTTGCCACTCGCTATCCTGAGCGTTACCAACTGGAAAAAATCAAACCCTTGATCAATTTTGGAGCCTCCCCTAGGGGGAGTATAAATTTGGCAGTCGCTTCCAAGTGCCACGCATTTCTGAAACACCGTGGATATGTGATCCCCGAAGATGTTCGTGCTGTTGTACTAGATGTTCTTCGTCACCGAATAGGCTTGACGTATGAAGCTGAAGCAGAAAATATCACTAGTGAAGATTTGATCGATCAAATCATCAATGAGGTTGAAGTACCTTAGGATATAAATCCACCAATATAGTTTATGGATACTAAAGAACTTTTAAAGAAGGTTCGTAAAATCGAAATCAAAACTCGACGTTTAAGCGACAACGTCTTTGGGGGCGAATACCAGAGTACCTTCAAAGGACGTGGGATGACATTCAGCGAAGTGCGTCAGTACCAATACGGCGATGACGTCCGAGCGATCGATTGGAATGTTACAGCGCGCTATCAAGAGCCATTTGTTAAAGTCTTTGAAGAAGAACGTGAATTGACCTTATTGCTGGTTGTCGATATCAGTGGGTCCGAGTTTTTTGGTACCCAACAGCAATTTAAAAAAGAGGTGCTGACAGAGATTGCAGCAACACTGGCTTTTTCAGCGCTTCAAAACAACGATAAGGTGGGACTGGTATTATTTTCAGAAGACATTGAATTGTATATTCCTCCTAAAAAAGGACGCTCACACATACTGAGAATTATTCGAGAGATGTTAGAGTTTGAACCTCAAAAAAAAGGAACTTCGATTGCCCGTGCCTTTGAATTTGTTTCTGCGGTTTTGAAAAAGAAAGCGATTGTGTTTGTGCTGTCTGACTTTATTGCTCCTTCCAATTACGAAAAGACATTGCGAATTGCTGCGAAAAAGCATGACCTAACAAGTATTCGCTTGTACGATCCTCGTGAAGAAGAAATCCCCAATTTGGGATTGGTATCCATGCTGGATAGCGAAACAGGACAACGGCAGTGGATAAGCACACAATCCAAGCGCCTTCGTCAGAACTATACGGACAAATATCGCGATCGGGTATCCACTTTCATCAACTTACATCAAAAAAATGGCGCGGGAACGATAGCCTGTTCAGTCAATGAAAGCTATGTCAAAAAACTACTGGGTTATTTCAAAGCACGCGGATGAAAACACGTATTCTTTTATGTGCCTTGATAGGGAGTTTAACCAGTTGGGCACAATCGTCACAAGACAATCTCACAACAGCTGTAGATTCCTTATCCATTCAGATAGGGGCTCAATTGAATTATACATTGCAATTGAAAGCAGATAAAACAGATCAAGTATTATTTGCTGAGAAGACCTCTTTTCTACCCTTTGAAATCATTTTTGATTTCCCACTGGACACGCTCAAAGCACAGAGTCATTATTTGTATACCAAAAAATATGCGCTTATTCAATTTGACTCAGGACGATATTGGCTACCCCAGCAACGGGTGATTTTGAATGGACAATCTCTGGTTTCAGATTCTATCGAAATCGAAGTGCGAGACGTGCTAGTAGATACCTTAAAACAAAAAATGTTCGCCATCAAACCATTGATTCCAGTTGAACGAAATTACGATCGATGGATCCGAAATGGCCTACTTGTTCTAGTATTCTTACTACTCGGAATTGGAGGGCTTTATGCATATTTTATTTTACAAAAGCGAAAAGCAGAACGAGAACAACAATTACCTCCTTTTGATCAAGCCCTCCAAGATTTAAAATCTTTAGAGAATCGAACCCCCAAAAATCAAGAAGAATTTAAATCCTACTATTCAAAACTCACGGAGATCGTTCGCCGTTATTTGGAGGAAGAAGCAAAAGTAGATGCCTTAGAAAGTACTTCTGATGAGCTAGTGCAGAAGTTAATGTTGTTGCAAGACGCTGGGAAAATAATATTGAAGACAGAAACGCTAAAGAACCTAAAAGGAGTCTTGGAAACAGCTGATTTAGTAAAGTTCGCTCGTTCACTCCCCGACCCTGGAATTGCTACTACGGATCGAGATTTGGTTGAAGAAGTACTTATAGATACCAAAAAAGGACTCCCAGAACCTACAGCGGAGGAAATGCAGCAAATGGTCGCCTATCAAAAATTTCATAGACAACAAAAGCGAAAAAAAAGGATTCGAATTGTTAGTTTGGTCTCTGCCAGCCTTTTTATTTTTTCATTAGCTGGTGCCATATTGTGGTTTGGTTTCTATCCAGTTCGGGACACTTTATTGGGATATCCCACAAAGAAACTGGAAAATAATTCTTGGATCACCAGTATGTATGGAATTCCTCCGATTCGAATGTCAACCCCTAGCGTACTAAAGCGAGTGGAGTCTATTGACGAGAATGTTTTCAAACAGTTTGTATTAGGGACTCCCGACGATGCTTTTTTCATCACACTGAAGTTCAGTGAAAAACCCAAAAAAGACCAAAATTCAGACGTGCCATCAACCCCCAATGTAGCCACAGCAGATGAGGTCCAAGCTATCACAGATGCAACGATCCAAAACTATCAATCTCTAGGCGCCAATAATATCCTTATCAATTCCGAGGTCATGGAAACGGCCTCAGGTATTCCCGCTTTAAAAATCTTTGGAACCTTAGACTATCCAAGAAAAGGAGCGTCAAAAAGAATTCGGAATAATTACACCAGTTTGATATTTGATTTTGAAGAGGGTAAAATTGAATTGACACTCATGTATGCCAAGGAGGACCGGTATGGGAAAAATTTGGAAGAACGAATACTTAATAGTGTAGAACTCATTAAAGAATTGTAGGTTGATCAACGGAATATATTTTGCGAATCCCAATTATTTATGGCTGCTGGCCGTAATGCCACTTTGGTTAGCTTGGGAGTACTTAACCAGAAATCGCTCAGAACCACAACTCACTTGGTCTTCCCTTGGAGGATTTGACCAAAAGCATCGTGGATTAGCCTGGTATAGACCCCTTCTTTTGGTTCTTCGTTTACTTAGTTTATTAGCCTTAATACTAGCTTTGGCACGCCCACAGACCAAAGATGTTTCCACACGAACGGTGACAAATAGTGGGATCGATATAGTAATGGCCATTGATGTATCTTCAAGTATGTTGGCCCAGGACTTAAAACCCAATAGGCTGCGAGCACTAAAACGAGTGGCAAGCGATTTTATTGGGAATCGGGTGAGTGATCGAATTGGTTTGGTGGTATATGCTGGGGAGAGTTATACGAAGACCCCAATCACTAGTGATAAAAATATTGTAACAAACAGCTTACGAGAAATCAGCTATCAAGGATTGATTGAAGATGGGACAGCTATCGGCATGGGCTTGGCTACTGCAGTCAATCGACTGAAAGACAGTCGGGCAAAAAGTAAAGTCATTATTCTGCTAACAGACGGTGTCAATAATTCTGGATTTATTGACCCTAGAATTGCGGCAGAGTTGGCCGTTGAGTATAGCATCAAAACCTACACTATAGGTCTTGGAAGTAATGGAACGGCACGGGCTCCAGTAGGGGTTTTACCCAATGGTAAATTTCAATACGGCATGACCAAAGTTGAAATAGATGAAGAATTGCTTCGCACCATTGCCAAAACCACAGGAGGGCTTTATTTTAGAGCTACAGACAACCAACGTTTGGTTGAGATTTACGACGAAATTAATAAACTGGAAAAAACAGAGATTGAAGAATTCAAGTACTACAATTTTGAAGAAAAATACCGCCCTTTGGCAATTCTAGCCTTCGTGTTACTCGTTGTGGAATGGTTGTTGAGAAAAACAGTATTTAAAAGCTTTATATAGATGTATCAATTAGATCTTCCTATCTATCTCTATGCCTTGGCCATCATTCCCATTTTATGGCTAGGGGAATCTATGTATTCCCTATGGCAAAAAAGAAGGCAAACTCAATGGGGAGGAGTAGAGTTATTGGATCAATTGAGTCCAAATCGTTCTAAGTTCAAACCTCGACTTAAGCTGTTTTTATTGAGCATTGCTCTCTTGTTTTTGATTGGAGGCTTAGTCAACCCCAAAATAGGTACAGAATTAGAAACGGTAACCAGAGAAGGAGTAGATTTGGTATTTGCTGTGGATGTATCTAAGAGTATGTTGGCCGAAGATATAGCTCCCAATCGGTTGGAGAAATCAAAGCGGTTGGTATCGGCCATTATCAATCGTTTGGCCAGTGATCGAGTAGGGATCATTGCTTATGCTGCCCAAGCAGTACCTCAGCTGCCCATAACAACAGACTATGGCGCTGCCAAAATGTTTTTACAGGGTTTGAATACAGAGATGCTGTCTTCACAAGGAACAGCCATAGATGCTGCCTTGGACTTATCGGCTACATTTTTTGACGATACGCAACAAACCAATAAAGTTGTTTTTCTAATTAGCGATGGGGAGGATCATTCTGAAGAAGGCATCACGGCTGCCAATCGAGCTGCTGCGGCAGGAATTACAATTTTTACCCTGGGAGTGGGGACGGAAGCAGGTTCCCCCATTCCCATTAAGAAAAATGGAATTGTGGAAAGCTATAAAAAAGACCTAGATGGAGAGGTTGTAGTAACCAAGCGCAATGCTACAATGCTGCAACAGATCGCAGAGGCAACAACCGGGGCTTATCAAGACGGAAATAATACCCAACAAGTTCTCGATTTTGTTACAGAACAATTGAAAGATATGGATAAGCAGGAATTTGAAGCCAAAAAATTTGTTAGTTATAAGGATCAATTTCAGGCTTTCCTTTTTGCATCATTCCTATTAATTTTGATTGAACGTATGGTTTTCTCAACCCAAACCAAATGGATAAAAAAATTGAATTTATTCAATGAAAAATCACAAACGAATTCCTAGTATGAAACTTTGGCATTTTCTTTTTTTGTTTGGTTTTCCATTGAGCTGGGGCCAAGATTCTGAGGTATCTAATACGATTTCAAAAGCAAATGAATTATTTAATTCAGAGGAGACCATTGTCTCTGAAATGGAGTATCGAAAAGCGCTCTCTGAAAATCCAAATCGTATTGAAGCACTTTATAACTTAGGAAATAATCACTACCAAGAAGGCGATTTTGATGAAGCGGCACAACGTTACTTTGAAACCCAGAAAAAAACATCCAGTCAATCGGATAGGCACCAAGCCTTTCATAACATGGGCAATGTGAGCATGGAACAGAAGGATTATGGCCAAGCCGTTGAAGCATATAAAAACGCACTTCGTAACAACCCGGCGGATGAAGAGACTCGTTACAATTATGCCTTAGCCAAAAAAATGTTGGAAAAAGAAAAACAACAACAAGACCAGGATCAAAAAAATAAAGATCAGAATAAGGATCAAAATAAAGATCAAGATTCCAAAAACGATAAAAACGAGGACAAAGAAGATCAGAGCGATAACAAAGACGAAGGGGACGAATCTGATGACCAAGGGGAACAGGACAAAAAGGACAACAAAGATAAGAGGGAAGAAGGCAATGACTCTAAAGACAATCCAGAAGATAAGAAAAACGAAAAGCCTGAAAAAAAACAACCTCCCCAACCCAAAGAAGGACAATTGTCTCCACAGCAAGTCAAAAGCTTGTTGGAAGCAATGAACAATCAAGAGAAAAAAGTTCAAGATAAAATCAAAGCCCAAAAGGTAAAAGGGACCCCAGTGAAGGGAAAGAAAGATTGGTAGTATGCAACGGAGCTTGAGTATTTATTCCGGATTTATATTTTTGCTGCTTTTGTTAGTAGCGATCCCTTTGCAGGCTCAAGTTTCTTTCGAAGGTCGAGTGAGTAAGAAAAAACTGGGATTGAATGAAAGGCTTCGAATGGATTTCGTAATGAATCAAAATGGAGATAATTTCAACCCTCCTAGTTTTGAAGGATTTCGTATAATGGGAGGACCCAACCAATCGATTAGCAACTCCTATGTAAATGGGAAGCGCAGTTTTTCAAAAACATTCACCTACTTTTTGACTCCTATGAGAAAAGGCCGTTTGCTCATTAAGCAAGCCACGGTTGAGATCGAAGGTGAGACATACAAAACAACGCCAATACAAGTTGAAGTGACTGAAGCAGTCGCTGTTCCAAAAGACCCGAATAGTGTAGAATATTTGGCCGATCAAAACCTTCACTTGGTGGCTGAAGTTTCCAAACGAAACCCCTATCTAAACGAGCGTGTTACCGTTCAGTACAAACTGTATTTTAGGAATCCAATCAAAATTTCGGAAGCACCTAGGGAGATGGAGAGTCCCAAATTTGTTGATTTTTGGAGCCAAAATATTAAGATACCTCAACTACGGATTGAACAAGGGACCTACAATGGAGAAGCCTATAATGTAGTAGTGTGGCGCAAGACTGTTCTCTATCCGCAAAAAACAGGGAAACTTATTTTAGAACCCCTCACTTTGAATGTATTAGCAGAATTGCCCACCAACCGACGTGATTTTTTTGGAGACCGAATTATGCGTCAGGTCAACAGGGTGATTACAGCAGGAGAAACGAGTGTTGAGGTTAAGCCCCTACCTGAGTCAGGAAAACCTGAAGATTTCACAGGTGCAGTTGGGCGCTTTGATTTTGATGTATTACTCAACAAAAAATCTCTCAAAGCCTCTGAATCCTTCCAAGCGCGAATTAAAGTTACGGGAACAGGGAACTTAACACTGTTTGATTTACCCAAATTAAAAGTTCCTAATACTCTCGAGGTCTATGAGCCAGAACACAAAGAAGATGTGAAAACAAATCTGAGCGGGATGCAAGGGACCATAGAAGACACCTACACGATTGTTCCTCAATATCAAGGAAAATATCCAATCACTCCATTGACTTTTACCTATTTTGATCCTAAGAAAGAAGGCTACGAAAGGGTAGGATCTCAGAATTTTGTTATTGATGTATTTGAAGGGCCATTGGCCAATACTTCTGTAGCTCCCAAAGCTACTCCTTCCAATGTAATAGAAGCTCCCAATGCCAATTTTAAATTCATCAAGCTAAGTTCCAACTGGTCTTCTATCGAGAGAGAAACCTTTTGGGCTACTTCTCGTTTTTATACGCTTCTGATCAGTCCAATAGTTCTTTTATTACTTATGATTCCGCTCCGCCGTTGGTGGCAGACTCAAGTTCCAGATGTCCAGTCCCGAAAGCAAAAAGCTGCCAGTCGAAAGGCTCGAAAATATTTGGTTACCGCAAAAAACAATAGCGGAAACAAAACAAAATTCTACGAAGCGCTGGAAGCCGCCTTGCACAATTACTTGAAGTCCAAATTCAAAATCGAAACCACGGACTTTAATAAAGAAAAAATAGAGACTCTTCTACAAAATAAAGGAGTAGAACCCATGTTATCAGGTGCTTTTGTTCAATTATTGCAAAATTGTGAAAGAGCTCGTTATGCTCCCTCCTCCGAAGTCCAAATTCAAAATGACTATGAGAGTGCTGTGAAAATAATTACAAAAATTGATCGAAAGCTATGAGGAAGAAATCCTACATATTAACTCTGATTTTTGCGATACTAGGATTCATTTCTACCGCTCAAACTGCTGAGGAATGGTTCCAAAAGGGGAACACGGCCTACACTAACGCCGCTTATAAACAGGCTTTGGAGGCCTACCACAAGGCACTAGAAACAGGAGAACACAGCGCGGCTCTTTACTATAATTTGGGTAATACCTACTACCGGCTTAATGAGGTTGCCGAAAGCATTTATTATTTTGAAAAAGGATTGATCTTGAAGCCTCAGGATCCTGATTTATCCAATAATATTCTTTTTGCAAAGAATATGACTCTGGATGCGATAGAAAAATTACCACAAACCCAAATCACGGCTTTTAACAATAAGTTGATAGGAATGATGCATACGAACCAATGGGCTTGGTTAACCTTGCTTTTGGTCTGGTTATTCTCAATTCTACTGATTGTCTACCTGTGGATACAATCATCTAAAAGCAAAAAACAACTTTTTGTATCCGCATTAGTATTGGGATTATTAGGAGTGGTCAGCTATACAATAACAAGCACCAAATACACGAAACTTCATTCCGAACAATTTGGGATTGTTTTTTCAGAAGTAATTCAGGTAAACAATGAACCCAATCAACGTTCAGAAGTACAATTTATCCTTCATGAAGGCACCAAAGTTCAAATTATGGAGCAATTTCAAGATTGGCAAAAAATCCGAATTGCCAATGGTGCAGAAGGCTGGGTGTCAGGAGCTATGATTCGAGAATTATAATCTTAAATGAATGAATCTTGTAGCCCGGTGGAATCTAAACCAACAACCCAATCAAAAATGAGTCCCCCCATTTCGTAGATTGGAAAATAGAGAACAGATTCTTCAAGGAGTGTCGGATCGAGTAAAGTGACTAGAAGATTGATTCTGTGAACAGCAAGTAGCAAAGCGCTAAGGAAAACGCCAATTTTCACCCCTCCCAAAATACTTCCCAAAAATCGATTGAGGAGCCCCAATGATACCATATTAATCACTTTAGTAATTGCCTTGGCTACCCATGAAATTGCAACTACAATTCCTACAAAAACAATGAAATAGGCCATCGCATTCGAAAGAATTGGATTGATTGTGAAATAAGAACTCATCAAGCTTTGAACCCAATCTGCAAAAAGAAAAGCTCCCCAAAGTCCCAGCAACAGGGCCGCTAAAGAAGCAACTTCAACTAAAAAACCTTTCCGAAAACCTTGAATAAAACCGTATCCCAGTAAAAGACCTAGAATTAAATCGATAGGATTTATACTCATAAAAGGCAAGGTGGCATTTTTTTTGGGATTCTACAATAGCAAGGAAAGAGGTATCTTCGTATTGTCATGACAACACCTTCCCAGACCAACCGATTGAAGGATCGATGGAATCAATTAATCGATAGACTAACCCAGCGTTTTTCTGATGGAGAAAGTTTGGATGTGGAAGGCGTTCTTTATTTAATTGGATTGCAAGAATTGGGGCAATTACACCAGCGATTTAAAAAAGACGACAATGTCAATTTGATTCATATCGGTGTGTGTCGCGTTTTGGAACCCTACGGATACTATCGATTTGATTTTTATGATTCAGAGGGTTGGCCACATTTTGAATTGGTAGAAGCCCTTCCCAATCTAAAGCCAGGCGAACAGAGTATCCTAATGAAGTCTGCCATTGTCGATTATTTTATGGAAAGCGGATTGATTCAATAAAACACTTATTTTTACTGCATGATAAACCAGGTGCAAGAACATCTCAAAACCGTTGAAAACTTCACAGAGCAAGATTCAGAAGCCATTGAAGCATTTCGGATAAAATACGCTGGGAAAAAAGGGGTATTGGCTGATTTATTTGCTGCCTTTCGCGAAGTACCTCCCGAAGAAAAAAAAGAATACGGGCTGCTGTTGAATCAACTAAAACAAGCGGTTGGAGATAAAGTTAAAGATTTACAATCTCAGACTTCGGCACAACAAAGTACCAACCAAGTTACCGACCCTTTTCGTCCTGCTTTTCCCATTGAGATTGGAAGCCGACACCCTCTTTCACTGGTTCGTAACCGAATTATTGATATATTTTCTCAAGTAGGATTTTCTATTTCTGAAGGTCCAGAAATAGAAGACGATTGGCATAATTTCACTGCGTTGAATTTGCCGGAACACCATCCTGCGAGAGACATGCAAGACACTTTTTTTATCCAAACCAACCCTGACATACTCCTTCGCACACATACTTCATCTGTCCAGGTTCGTTATATGGAAAATAATCAACCTCCTATACGAACCCTTTCTCCAGGCCGGGTTTTTCGGAATGAGGCTATTTCGGCTAGAGCACATTGTATATTTCATCAAATTGAAGGACTTTATATCGACGAAAAAGTTTCCTTTGCCGATTTAAAACAAATGTTATTGTATTTCACCGAGTCCTTGTTTGGAAAATCAAAAATCCGTTTGCGACCTTCTTATTTTCCATTTACGGAGCCCAGTGCTGAGGTTGATATATATTGGGGATTGAAAACGGAAACAGATTATCGAATAACAAAAGGAACAGGATGGCTTGAAATAATGGGTTGCGGAATGGTTGACCCCAATGTACTCTCCAACTGTGGGATTGATCCAGAGAAATTTTCGGGCTATGCCTTTGGAATGGGAATCGAACGGATTGCTATGTTGTTGTATGAGATAGGAGACATTCGAATGTTTTTTGAGAACGATATCCGTTTCCTAAAGCAATTCAAAGGAAGCCTCTAGCGTAATTCTTGGCTCAGTTCGGAAAAGATTGCATATGGGGCCCCTTTTTTATATAAGATTTCATACACGGATTCTATGATTGGTATTTTAGCTCTTCCATTATTAATTTTTACTGCTGATTCTACTGCATAATACCCTTCGGCTACCATTTTTAAAATTGCCTGAGTTTCTTTAACTGTATACCCTTTTCCGATATGCACCCCGAAGTTTCTGTTGCGGCTATAATTGGAAAAAGCGGTGACCAGTAGGTCGCCCAAATAAGCGGAATGATTGATGTTTCTTTTTTTACCATAAACACCTCTCAAAAAACGTTTCATTTCCCTAACTGCGTTACTAAGCAGAACACTATTAAAGTTATCTCCGTATTCTAGTCCACTAGCGATACCGGCCGCCAGGGCATAAATATTTTTGAGCATAGCGGCATATTCAATGCCAGTGACATCTTTAGACACCTTGGTATGAATGTATTCACAAGCTAGACGGTTGGCCCAAAGGGAAGCAAGTTTTTTCTGAGGGAAAGCAATAGTAAGATAGGAACGTTTTTCTCGAGCCACTTCTTCGGCATGACTTGGCCCACCGATAACGCCAATTTGATTTTTTGGAACTTTCAAATATTCCAAGTGTTGCCCAACTACTAATTGGGTGTCAGGGACAATGCCTTTGACGGCAGATAAAATGATTTTGGACTGGAGCACAGTACCGATTTCGTTTAATACAGGTCCTATAAATGCGGCGGGAATAGCAAGTAGGAGGTGGGGACTAGATCGTACTACTTCGTAGAGGTTGCTACTGAGTTGGATGTTTTCCGTGTTGACGGAAAATTGTGACAAATAATTTGGGTTTCGCCCTTCTCTTTTTATACTTTCAATTACATCGATATTTCTAATATACCAATGAACTTCGTGTCCATTGTCAACTAATATTTTGACTAGAGCAGTACCCCAACTTCCGCCACCAAGAACGGCGATAGATGTTTTTTTTGATTTGAGGGATGTCAACTTTTAGTTACATTTTAATTTAACCCAACCAAGCTTGCCAAGGAATCCGGCTAAGCAACAAAACGAGTCCAAGACTATAGAATATACCAATTCTCAAAAACTTTTTTGAACTTTCTGTTTGCCTTTTATGCAGAGACCAACCGAGGGTTATCAAAACAATAGCTAAAATATTTGTAACGGGGTGTTCTACCAAGTATAGGCGTGCTTCTGCACTTTTCATAACGCCTCCAACACCCAAGCTGGACCATTGTTCGAACCATGGGGAAATAAAATAAAGGAGCAAACCGATGAGGAGTTGAATGTGCGAAAAGATGAGTCCGAAAAGAGAAAGACGAAGGTCTTTCACTTCGAAGGTATTGCCACGAATTTTTCCCAACAGGGCATTGCCTGCAGCTACAACAAGAAGTAGAAGGACAAAATAGGCCCAATAGGAATGTGTCGTTCTAAGGATTGCGTACATATGATAAGGTCTTTAGTACAAAGATATTTTTTTTCGTTAGAGTTCAAATTTTATTCCTTGGGCTAAGGGAAGTTTCTTGGAATAATTAATAGTATTGGTTTGGCGTCGCATATACGCTTTCCATGCATCGGAACCACTTTCACGCCCCCCACCAGTTTCTTTTTCGCCTCCAAATGCACCACCGATTTCAGCGCCTGAAGTACCTATATTGACATTTGCAATTCCACAGTCACTTCCCCAGTGGGAGAGGAAAGTTTCAGCTTCCCCAAGATTTTGAGTCATAATAGCGGAAGAAAGTCCTTGAGGAACATCATTTTGAATAGCAATGGCATTTTCAACACTACCCGAGTAGGAAATCACGTAGAGTAATGGTGCGAAAGTCTCTGTTTGCAATATAGTTGCGTTTGCAGGAATGCTTGCAATGGCGGGTTTGACATAACAACCGCTTTCAAACCCCTCACCTTCAATTGGGCCTCCTTCTACAATCCATTTCCCACCTTGAGTACTAACTTCTTTCAAAGCAGTGGTATACTGACTTACAGCTTGGGGATCTATTAAAGGCCCCATATGATTGCTTTCATCAAGGGGACTACCTATTTTTAGTTGCCCGTAAGCTTTCTTGAGGGCTTGAACAACAGCATCATAAACGCTTTCATGTACGATCAACCGACGGGTGGATGTGCAGCGTTGCCCACAAGTACCTATTGCTCCAAATACAGCTCCCATGAGTGTCATCTCTAAATTGGCTTCTGGAGTGACAATTATTGCATTATTACCTCCCAGTTCCAATAAGTATTTCCCTAGCCGTCCTCCTACAGTTTTGGCCACACTTTTGCCCATGGCAGTGGAGCCCGTTGCCGAGAGAAGTGCAATTCTGGGGTCTTCAGCCAGCCAGCCACCAACATCGGCACCTCCATTCAACAAGCAGGAAACCCCATTTGGAATTTGATTTTCCTGTAGGACTTCACTGATGATTTTTTGACAAGCCAAACTGCAGTAAGGTGTTTTTTCACTAGGTTTCCAAATACAGACATTGCCACAAACCCAGGCAAGTGCAACATTCCAACTCCAAACGGCTACCGGAAAATTAAATGCAGAGATAATCCCAACCACACCTAAAGGATGATACTGCTCATACATTCGATGTTGAGGACGTTCCGAATGCATCGTAAATCCGTGCAGTTGTCGGGAAAGCCCTACTGCAAAGTCGCAGATATCGATCATTTCTTGAACCTCTCCCAATCCCTCTTGATAGGATTTACCCATCTCATAGGATACTAGAGCCCCCAATGCTTCTTTTTTCTCACGAAGTTTGTTGCCAAATTGACGAACCAATTCTCCTCTGTTGGGTGCGGGCATTTTTCGAAATTCTTCAAAAGCATCAATAGCACAATTAAGCGTTTGATCAAATTCATCTAAGGATGCAGTGGTGACAAGACCAATGGGTTTTCCATCAACAGGTGAGTAAGAGTGAATAGGCGCTCCTGAACCAGTCCAATGGGCTCCCGTTGATACTCCTTTTTCCTCAGCAAAAAGACCTAATTCTTGCAATAGGGTTGGGATATTAATCTTCATGATATGATGTATTTGGTGAAGGAAAGGTACATAATTTTGGAGGGCTTTTCCAAGAGAATTAACGAGCTGATTACAATTGTAGTAGTGATATTTTTATATCTTGACTAATCAAAAAATTAAAGTCCATGCGCTTTTTAATCCTTTCATTTACAATACTTATTTTCTCATGCAATCAAATGCCCCAGCCCCCAATAGAAGGGGATTCGCAAAACCAATTTGGGATTGTGATTCATGGGGGAGCAGGGACCCTCCTTCGATCCGATATGACTCCAGAAATGGATGCCGCCTACCGCCAACTACTTCAAGAAGCTGTGACTACTGGGCACGCTATTCTGGCTTCGGGAGGAAGCAGTACAGAGGCGGTAGAAAAAACAATTCATGTCATGGAGAATTCACCCCTCTTTAATGCAGGGAAAGGAGCCGTTTTGAATGCAGAAGGGGAGATTGAATTAGATGCTTCATTTATGGACGGTGCCCGATTGGATGCTGGTGCCATTGCTGGGGCACGTTTGATTAAAAACCCCATTTCAGCGGCCATTGCAGTGATGAATAATTCTCCACACGTGATGCTTTCCAGCACAGGTGCTGATCGATTTGCTGAAACCCAGGGACTGGCTATGGAAGCACCTGATTATTTTGTAACCGAACGACGAGTTCAGTCCTTACAGCGCGTACAAGAGGAAGAATCTTCCACACAAGCAAATATCCAACAAAAATCCCCCTTCTATCAGCAACAACGATTTGGAACGGTTGGTTGTGTAGCCCTTGACCAAGCTGGGAATCTAGCAGCAGGAACTTCCACAGGAGGGATGACCAATAAAAAATGGAACCGGATTGGAGATGCCCCCATTATAGGTGCAGGAACTTATGCCAATAATGCAAGTTGTGGGATTTCAGCAACGGGATGGGGAGAATATTTTATCCGTTCGGTAGTTGCTCATGATATAGCTGCTTTAGTTGAATACAAAGGGCTTAGTATCCAAGAAGCTGCTCGCCTTGTCATTCACGAAAAAGTAGCCAAACTTGGCGGCGATGGAGGAGTAGTAGGTCTGGATCGCAATGGGAATGTGGCCATGGAAATGAATACAGAGGGAATGTATCGCGCTCATATGAATGCCCAAGGAGAACAAACTATCAAAATCTATAAAGACGAATGAAAAAAGGATGTTATGCGGTAATTTTCAGTAATCAAATGAAGGCAATAGATGATGTATTCTATCAGCAATTGTCAAAAAGTCTTCGCAAACTTGCGCAAGACCAAAAAGGTTATTTGGGATTGGAAAGTTATCGGAATGAAGACGGGGCAGGAGTGACTATAAGTTACTGGGAAACAAAAGAAGCGATTGTTGTCTGGAAAAAAAACAGCGAGCATTTGGTCGCTCAGCATTATGGTAGAGAAAAAGCCTATGATCACTATAGCGTTCAGGTCTGTGAAGTGATGCGAAGCTATCATCACACTTCATAAATTTGAATTATAGTACTCAGGATTTCCAGTTACTTCTTCCCCCAACCAGTTGGGTGGGGTAAACGGGGCATCGAGAGAAGGCAATTCTACTTCGGCCAATATCATTTTTTTGGGTTCTTCAAAGACATCCACTACAACTTCAGAGGCTTCATAAGGTACCATATAGCGTGTTTTTAGGATAGTCCCAGGCAAGCACAGCAACAATAATTCTTTCGCCTCTTCCAGAGGAATTTCTTTTTCCCATTCCAATCGCGAGAGACCAGAGCTATCCGATTTCCCCTTGATTGTAATCCATCCTTGATCATTGGATATTCGCACTCGTACCGTGCGGGCTGGATCCTTACTCAAATAGGCTTGCTGAATGCAAAGTGATTGTCGTGACAAGCTTATAAAGGAGGTGTCCTTAACCAAAAATTTTCGCTCAATTTCTCTTTCCATAAACGGGAATGATTTTCATTCAAAAATAGCTGCTTACTTTTGAATGACCCAATCCATTTAAAATGTCTACAAAAAAGATCTCCGATCGGAAAATTATTCATGTTGATATGGACGCGTTCTATGCCGCAGTAGAACAGCAAGATAATCCAGAATTAAAAGGATTACCCATTGTTGTTGGAGGGGGAAAAGAGCGAGGCGTGGTTGCTGCAGCCAGTTATGAAGCTCGAAAGTTTGGTGTACGATCGGCAATGAGTGGTCGCATAGCCCTTCAACGTTGTCCCGATTTGGTTTTTGTATCTCCTCGATTTGAACGCTACAAGGAAATATCCGAACAGATTCGAAAAATCTTTTTCAGTCACACCGATTTGGTAGAACCCCTATCGTTGGATGAAGCTTATTTAGATGTAACGACAAATAAATTTAAAAACCCTTCAGCTACCTTAATTGCTGAACAAATTCGAGATCAGATATATCAAAAGACCGGCTTAACGGCCTCGGCAGGAATTTCAATCAATAAATTTGTAGCCAAAATTGCAAGCGACTGGAACAAACCCAATGGACAGAAAACGATCCCCCCCGAGAATGTGCTTGAATTTTTAGCTGATTTAGAAATCAAAAAATTCTATGGAGTCGGAGAAAAGACAAAGCAACGAATGTATCAATTGGGTATTTTTACAGGAGCCGACCTCAAAGAAAAGAACCAAGAATTTTTAACGGGACATTTTGGAAAATCAGGGCTTCATTTTTTTCAAGTAGTTCGTGGGATTCACAACAATGAAGTGAAGCCCCAACGAAAACCTAAGTCTATCGGGGCAGAGCGAACCTTTTCACAGAATTTAACTAGTGAAATTTTTTTGGAGGAAAAATTGGTTCAAATCACAGAAGCTTTGGATCGTAGGATTCGCCGACACAAAGAAACGGGCAAAACAATTACACTTAAGATAAAATACAGCGATTTTACGGTTCAAACTCGAAGTAAAACTGTGGCTCACTTCATCTCCAATCAGGATTTAATTTTAGAATACAGTAAGGAATTATTGTATCAAGAAAGATTAAAAGACTCAGTTCGATTGATTGGTGTTTCCCTCTCGAACCTAAAAGGAGATTTATCTCGATCCCTGAAAAATGAATCTCCTCCTCCTTTGGAAGCACAATTACAATTCCCTTTCTAAACGGTGGATACACGAAGTGTATTGACCATTCCTTTTTCCTTGATCGGCATGGCTGCTAAATTGATCAGCATGTCTCCTTTTTGTACATACCCTTTTTCTAGGGCAATGGAGTTGACTTGCTGCACTGTATTATCGGTACTTTCAAAGGCATCGTAGTAGAAGGCTTTGACTCCCCAAAGCAAATTGAGTTGGGTCAGTATTCGCTTGTTGGAGGTGAAAACTAATACATGAGATTGAGGGCGCCAAGCAGAAATTTGAAAAGCGGTGTATCCGCTATTGGTCAGTGTACAGATCGCTTTGGCTTCGATTTCGTTGGCCATATGGGCTGCGTGATAACACACAGATTTAGTAATATAGCGCCTGGTTCGAATCGTGGGTGGGAGATGAGGAACTTGGATCAAATCCGAATTCTCTACACTTTTCAAAATCGCCGACATGGTCTCGATAACTTGAACGGGATATTTTCCAACTGATGTCTCTCCAGAAAGCATTACAGCATCTGCACCATCCATGACAGAGTTGGCGACATCATTGACTTCTGCTCGTGTTGCCGTTCGACTGTCAATCATTGTTTCCATCATCTGTGTGGCAATGATAATGGGGATCCTAGCTTGTTTAGCAGCCAAGACCAGTTGTTTTTGAATCAATGGGACTTCAGCTGCAGGAATTTCAACGCCCAAGTCTCCTCTGGCTACCATCAATCCATCACTGTAGGCAATGATTTTATCAATATTTTCAATGGCTTCGGGTTTTTCGATTTTGGAGATTATCGGGATTTTATGTTTGGTTTCTTTCTCGATAAGCATTTTTAGATCCATTAGATCTTGGCCGTTTCTAACAAACGATAATGCAATCCAATCCACTTCTTGGTTTATTGCAAATTTAGCATCCTGGATGTCCTTTTCAGTAAGGGCAGGAAGTGATATTTTGGTATTGGGAAGGTTCACTCCTTTCTTGGATTTAAATGGTCCTCCTTGGATTACTTTGGCAACGACTTCTTTAGCTTCAGTGCGAACTACTTCAAAAATGAGTTTCCCATCATCTAATAGTATGCGTTCTCCTTGCTTAACATCATTGGGAAAATTCTTATAAGTCATATAAGCTTTTTCTCTATTCCCAACAAAGGGAACGTCGGTGATGAATCGAACTTCATCACCTTCTTCCACAACAACACCTTCTTCTATTATTCCCACTCGGAGCTTGGGTCCTTGGAGATCGGCTAAAATGGAGACATTGGCATTGAGTTTTGTATTTAAGTTTCGAATCGTTTTTATCTGTTTTTCAACTCCTTCATAATCGGCATGAGAAAAGTTGATTCGAAAGACGTCGACCCCATTGAGTATCATTTCTTCCATTACTTCAGGACTGCTGGAGGCAGGGCCAAGTGTGGCAACGATCTTCGTTTTTTTTTGCATTAGTCAAATATTAAATTCAATTCATTGGGTTGTTGGGAGGGGTCAATAAGATAAACCATTTCAAAGAGCGTACTCCCCTGCAAGGTTGTCCTAAAGCTGGGTAAGGAAGCTTGATGGTATTGTAAAATAAAATAGTCCACCCGATTTAGTTTCGGGATTAAAGATACCTCTTTTGTTTGGGGTAGATTAAACAACGAATAGTTGGTCTCATTTTTTTCTACTTCATATAAAAACCGGTTGGAAACCAATTCCAAATGAACTCCCCTGCTCGGTACTTCCCATTGGAATCGTTCAAAAGTAATATCGAGTGTTGAATGGAATACAGATTCTCTATGCCGTTGGAAACGAGTATGGCAATATTTATTTAGCGTAAAAGCCACTTGGTAGGGAAGAAGACTGCTGTGAATTGCCCACAAATCATACTGATCTGCGGTAACTTCCTCCAACATGTAGTGTTTTCCCATACCTTACAATTTTAATTTGTAATAGGCTCTTTTAGCGGCTTTTTCTTCTGATTTCTTCTTCGAAATTCCTCGAGCTTTAACCAATTGGCGATCATCAATTTTGATGATTGTTGCGTAATTTATATTTGGATCCAAGCCCTCATCTTTCTGGGTATAGAATTTGAGACGTACTTTATTTTTTTGTGCCCATTCAATTAATGTGCTTTTGTAGCTAAGAATCCGTGCATCTAATGTCTCTAAGTTCACATGCTTATCTACAATCTTTTTCAACACGAATTTTTTACAGCTTTCATACCCTCTTTCAAGAAAAATAGCCCCCACTAACGCTTCGAGTAAGTTGCCATTAATGTCAATCCCAAAACTATCTTTAGGATGGGTACTTTCAACCAGATCCAAAAGTTTCATTTGGGTTCCTACGGTATTTAAATTTTCCCGACTTACAATTTTAGCCCGTAAATTGGTCAAGTCTCCTTCTTTAGCGTCGGTATAATGCCGATAGAGAAAAGCAGATATGATGGTGCCAAGCATTGCATCCCCAAGAAACTCTAAACGTTCGTAATTAACTGACATTCCAGCCTCATTACGAAGATTCATTGAACGGTGGGTGAAGGCTTCCGCATAGATTGACCAGTCTTTGGGGGTGAAACCAAGAACTTTTTTTAAATGGGAATGAAAAACCCCGTTTGGTTTCAAACGGGGTCGTAAAATGGTTTTGAATAGATTCACTCCTAAATTTAGAAAATTTTCTTAAAAGCGACACAGGCATTATGACCACCAAAACCAAAGGTGTTGGATAGTGCAACTGTGACCTCTCTCTTTTGAGGTTTTCCGAAGGTAAAGTTGATTTTTGGATCTATATTTTCATCAGGAGTCTGATGGTTAATGGTAGGAGGCACAATTTGGTGTTTGATGGCCAGAATAGAAGCAATCGCTTCGATAGCTCCAGCGGCACCCAACAAATGTCCTGTCATTGATTTCGTTGAGTTGATATTCATCTCATATAGATGCTCACCAAAAACCTCTTTTAGGGCTTTGGATTCAGCGACATCCCCAAGTGGAGTGGAAGTGCCATGCATATTAATTGCATCCACATCGGTTGCTTCGAGCTGTGCATCTTTGAGGCAGTTTTTCATTACTTTGATGGCACCAAAACCTTCGGGGTGTGGGGCTGTCATGTGGTGGGCGTCTGCGGAAAGACCTCCTCCAGCCAATTCAGCATAGATGGTGGCCCCTCGGGCTACAGCGTGTTCATATTCTTCCAAGATCAAAGATCCAGCACCTTCCCCAAGAACAAAACCGTCTCGCTCTTTGTCAAAAGGGCGTGAGGCGGTTTGGGGATCATCGTTTCTAGTAGATAGGGCGTGCATGGCGTTAAAGCCACCCACTCCAGCAATGGTCACACAAGCTTCCGATCCTCCACTGACCATGATATCAGCATAGCCCAAACGGATATAATTAAGTGCGTCTATTAAGGCATTGGCCGATGAAGCACAGGCAGAAACCGTTGCAAAATTGGGGCCAGCAAACCCATATTTAATCGAAATTAAGCCTGGGGCGATATCTGCAATCATTTTTGGAATAAAAAAAGGATTGAATCGTGGGGATCCATTTCCAGCAGCAAAATTAAGCACTTCGTTTTGGAAGGTTTCAAGACCTCCAATCCCCGCTCCCCAAATAACTCCAACACGATCTTTGTCAATCTTTTCCAGATTCAAACCAGAGTCTTTAATGGCTTCGTCTGAAGCCACCATAGCATACTGAGCAAAGCGGTCTATTTTTCGAGCCTCTTTTCGATCAAAGTGATCTAAGGAATCGTAGCCCTTGAGTTCGCAAGCGAATTGGGTTTTGAAAAGGCTAGCATCAAAATAGGTGATGGGAGCGGCACCACTGGTTCCAGACAACAGTCCCTCCCAGTATGCTGGAAGGGTATTGCCAATAGGGGTTAGTGCTCCCAATCCGGTAACAACGACGCGTCTTGGTATCATAGCACCTGTTGTTTACTGTGCTTGTTCAATAAATTGGATTGCTTGACCAACCGTAGCAATATTTTCGGCTTGGTCGTCAGGAATTTGAATATCAAATTCTTTCTCAAATTCCATTATGAGTTCCACTGTATCAAGTGAATCAGCTCCTAAATCGTTTGTGAAATTTGCTTCTGAAACAACTTCATTTTCGTCAACGCCTAGCTTATCTACAATGATTGCCTTAACGCGAGAAGAAATATCTGACATGATTTAAAGTTTAATTGTTGTGGACAAAAATATAAAACTTTAAAGGAAAACAACATTTGCACTTTAAAATATAACTTTTCTTTGTGTTATTAATTCGTGAATGCCTATGAGCACTGAGCGCAATGACAATTTTAATTGAAAAAAATAGCTGTTTTTGCTTCTGGAAGTGGAACCAATGCTGAAAACATAACTCGGTATTTTTCTGACCACCACAGCTTGCATATCGATAGTATTTGGACCAATAACCCCAGTGCTGGGGTAATCCAGAGGATGGCAAATTATGATTGTCCTGTATTGCTTTTCACTAAAAGGGAAATGCAGGAAGGAGTGTTACTGGAAAAACTCCAATCGCGGGCGATTGATGGAATTGTTCTTGCTGGATTTCTTCTCCTCATACCGCCTTCATTGGTGACAGCTTTTCCCCGTCAGATACTTAATATTCATCCTGCCCTACTGCCCAAGTATGGCGGCAAGGGAATGTATGGAAGTCGGGTTCACGAGGCAGTATATGCTGAAGGAGACAAAGAGACTGGAATCACAATACACTATGTTGACAAACACTACGACGAAGGAGCGGTCATTTTTCAAGCCAAAGTAGCTCTTGATCATCAAGAAGTACCCGAACGCATCGCTCTAAAAGTCCATGAACTGGAATACGAGCATTACCCAAAAGTGATTGAACAAATTTTTAGTTCATATGTCTAAAACAGTTTACCTCTACACCGACGGTTCTGCATTGGGTAATCCAGGGCCAGGAGGCTATGGAATTCATCTGGAGTGGGCAGGGCAACAATATCAAAAATCTTTTTCACAAGGCTTTGAACTTACCACCAACAATCGGATGGAGTTGATGGCTGTTATTGTTGGGTTGGAACTTCTTCAAAAACATCCTATGGAAGTAGTGGTCTACTCAGATTCCAAATATGTAGTGGATGCTGTGGAAAAGAAATGGGTCTTTGGTTGGGAAAAAAAACAATTTAAAGGAAAGAAAAATGAAGATCTATGGCAACGTTTTTTGAAGGTATATCGAAAACACAAAGTCCATTTTCAATGGATTAAAGGTCACAATCAACATCCACAAAATGAATGGTGTGACAGCCTTGCCGTGAAAGCAGCTAAGTCTAAAAAGAAAATCAAAGATGTCTATTACGAAAATTATCAAAGGCTTCAGAATTCACCTCCTGGGCCCCCAGAGAAATAGTATATTTGCAATATATGGATAACAAGCTTTTGGTTGTAGGAACGATGGCCTATGATGCCATTGAAACACCCTTCGACAAGGTGGACAAAATCCTGGGCGGTTGTGCTACTTATATTGCCTTGTCTGCCTGCCAACTACAAGTCAAAATTGGCGTAGTTTCTATTGTTGGTGAAGACTTTGAAGAAAAGCATCTCAATCTTCTTCGTAATAAGCACATCGACTTATCGGGAGTAGCCATTTTGAAGGGTGAAAAAACTTTTTTTTGGAGTGGACGTTATCACAATGATTTAAATACAAGAACCACTCTACAAACAGATTTGAACGTATTGACCCAATTTGACCCTAAGGTGCCAGAGGGATGGTGTGATGCCTCTATTGTCCTTCTTGGAAACCTTAACCCTTTGAACCAAGCAGCAGTATTGAACCAGATGACTACCCCACCTCAATTGGTAATTATGGATACCATGAATTATTGGATGGACCATTTTCGGGCAGACCTAGATGAGCTTATTCCTCGCGTTGATGTTTTGTGTATAAACGATGAAGAAGCCCGCCAATTGACAGATCAAAATTCTTTGGTTAAAGCGGCTAAAATCATACAAGGCATGGGGCCAAAATATGTTATCATTAAAAAAGGGGAACACGGCGCATTGCTATTTCATCAACAGGAGGTGTTTTGTGCTCCAGCATTACCTTTAGAGGAAATCTTTGATCCAACTGGAGCTGGAGACAGTTTTGTTGGCGGGTTTGCAGCCTATCTTAGTCAGCATGGTGACATTTCCTTCGAAGCAATGAAGTCGGCGATTATCTTCGGTTCCGCTATGGCGTCTTTTACGGTAGAAAAATTTGGCCCTCAAAATTTAGAAATATTAACCCACGAAAAAATACAAAAGCGATTGCGCACCTTTAATCAACTAACAAAGTTTGAAATAGCGCTAACCTAAACCTAGATCTAATGAGTGACATCATCAAACACGAATGCGGAATTGCCCTGATTCACTTAAAAAAGCCATTGTCCTACTACCAAAATAAATATGGGACTGCCCTCTACGGAATTAATAAGATGTATTTGATGATGGAGAAACAACACAACCGAGGGCAAGACGGCGCAGGCTTTGCTAGCATCAAATTTGATATGCCTCCAGGCACTCGTTATATCAGTAGGGTTCGATCCAATGACGCACAACCTATACAAACTATTTTTAGAAAAATAAACAAGCGCATTCGACAAGCCACCAAAGAGGATGCAGAATTACTATCCGATGCTGAACGCCTCAAGCGCACAGTCCCTTTTGTGGGAGAATTACTTTTGGGGCATGTTCGATATGGAACTTTTGGAAAGAATAGTTTAGAAAGCGTCCACCCATTTTTACGTCAAAACAATTGGAAACACCGAAATTTAATTGTGGCGGGTAATTTCAATATGACCAATGTGAATGAGTTATTTGAAAACCTGGTAGACTTGGGTCAACATCCCAAAGAGCGAGCGGATACTATCACAGTGATGGAAAAAATTGGACATTTTTTGGATGATGCCGTAGCTAAAATCTATAAAAAACTTAAAGAAGAAGGCTTCACCAAAGCAGAGGCGTCTCCCCACATTGCTGCTCGACTGAAAATGCATAAAGTATTACGAAAAGCAGCTAAAAATTGGGATGGGGGGTATGCCATGGCAGGTCTTTTAGGTCACGGTGATGCATTTGTATTGCGTGATCCTGCAGGAATACGCCCTGCCTATTTTATGGAAAATGAAGAAGTTATTGTTGTGGCCTCTGAACGCCCAGTTATCCAAACTGTTTTTAATGTGACCTATGAATCTGTCCAAGAATTGACTCCTGGTCATGCCCTTTTGATGAAAAAGGGAGGTGAAACAGAAATCAAACAAATCGTGGAGCCCCTCCCTAAAAAAGCTTGTTCTTTTGAACGGATATATTTTTCTCGGGGAAGTGATGCCGAAATCTACAACGAGCGAAAAAAATTAGGGAGCTTGATCTTTCCGCAAGTAATGTTGGAGATTGATAATGATTTGGAAAATACAGTTTTCTCATACATACCCAATACGGCCGAAACTTCTTTTTATGGAATTTTAGGAGCGGCACAAACCTATGTCAAAAAAATGTTGACCGATGCACTGACCGATAAAAACAATGTTGACCATAAGATGCTGGAACGACTAATCAAACTTCAGCCTCGAATTGAAAAAGTAGCCATTAAAGATGCCAAACTAAGAACTTTTATTACCGAAGATTCAAGCAGGGATGATTTGGTTGCTCACGTATATGATGTGACCTATGGGGTAGTAAAACCGACAGACAACTTGGTCATCATTGATGACAGTATTGTCCGCGGGACCACCCTAAAAAAAAGCATCCTGACTATGTTGGATCGTCTGGGGCCCAAAAAAATTGTTGTGGTTTCCAGTGCTCCACAAATTCGCTACCCCGACTGTTACGGTATCGACATGGCAAAGCTTCAAGATTTTATTGCTTTTCAAGCTGCATTGGAATTACATAGAGACAATGGTAATCAACAGGACGTTTTGGAGGCGATTTACAACCGATGTAAGGAAAATGAGGATCAAACAGAAGAAAATCATGTGAAGGCCTTTTATGATCCATTCACTGATGAACAGCTATCGCTAAAAATTGCAGAATTGCTAAAAGGGAAGAATATAGACGCCGAAGTAGCGATCATCTTCCAGCCTATTAAAGCGTTGCATCAAGCTTGTCCCGAAAATCTAGGAGATTGGTATTTTTCTGGCGATTATCCTACTCCAGGAGGTAACCGAATGGTTAACAGAGCATTTATGAATTTCTTTGAGGGAAAAGTAAAAAGAGCCTATTAACCAGTTATCCAGAAAAATTGCTATTTAACGATATTATAGGTGTGTCAAATAGCAAAAATGCATCTTTACATCACCAGAACATAAGTAGGTTAAGTTCATGGTAAGATTTGGGGCAAAAAAGGAGGAATTTATTCCTCCTTTTTTATTTTCTATCGGTTTGCCTCAAATCGTTTAGCTACTTCTTCCCAATTAATTACACTAAAAAAAGCAGTAATATAATCCGGACGTCGATTTTGATAATTCAAGTAGTAGGCATGTTCCCAAACATCTATACCTAGAATAGGAGTTCCTCCACATCCCACTTCAGGCATCAAGGGATTGTCTTGATTGGGCGTAGCACAAACCTCTAGTTTACCACCAGATTGAACACAGAGCCAAGCCCACCCTGAACCAAATTGAGTGGCTGCAGCATTGGAGAATGCAGTTTTAAAGTCTTCAAAGGAGCCAAAATCCTTCACTATAGCTTGGGCTAAATCATCGGAAGGCAGCCCACCGCCATTGGGACTCAATACCTCCCAAAACAAACAGTGATTGTAATACCCACCTCCATTATTTCGAACAGCTCCATTACTCATATCGAGTCCTTGAAGAATCTCTTCGATGGATTGATTTTCTGCAGCAGTACCTTCGATGGCAGCGTTTAACTTAGTTGTATATCCTTGATGGTGTTTTCCATGGTGAATTTCCATAGTTTTTGCATCAATATGTGGTTCCAATGCATTGTGAGCGTATGGAAGGGCAGGTAATTTAAACGACATGATTTATATTTTTAGGTTTCCACAAAAATAGAATTTCTTTTGCAAAGCCATGGTTTCGCTGCGATCAAAAAGTGTACATTTAACTTGTCTTGCACCCATGCCACAGAAAGGTTTTCATATTATTAACGCCTCCGCAGGTTCTGGAAAAACCTACACTCTGGTATTTCAGTACCTAGAACAGCTGCTAGCGTCGCCAAAAAAAGACAATTATCAGAACATGTTGGCAATGACATTTACCAACAAGGCGGTTAATGAAATGAAGGAAAGAATTCTCACTTCACTTTCTGGTCTTGCCAGAGGAGAACCCTCTCCAATGAAACAAGATTTGATCCGTGTCTTAGCAATAACAGAAGAAGAAATACAGTGGCGAGCAGCGTTAAAAATGCAGTCCTTACTCCATAATTTTGGGGCCTTTAACATCACCACTCTGGACAGCTTTACACATGGTTTGGTTAGAACTTTTGCTTTTGACTTGGGTTTGTCACATAGTTTTGAAGTGGTGGTAGACAGTAAGTCATTCATTCGAGAGGTGGTTGATCGAGTGATTGATAGGGTGGGTGTTTCGTCAAGTTTAACACAATTGCTCACGCAGTTCAGTTTACGCAAAATCGCAGATGAAAAAAGCTGGGATGTGTCATATAATCTCAATGAATTCGCTCCCTTATTACTTAACGAAAACAATCGCACCCCCCTGCAAGATCTTCAACAAATCTCACTTGAAACTTTTGAAAAAGATCGTAAAGAACTAAATAGGCTTCAAGAAAAACTCGTTGACACCATCCAATCTATTTCTCATAAAACCCTGAAACGGATAGCAGCTGTAGGGCTAATCAAGGACGATTTTCCTCAAGGATTACTGATCAATCACTTTGAACGCTTAGTGGCTTTAAAATCGCGAGAGACCAAATCGATCAAAACTTATTTCCATAATAAATTGAAAGAAAAACTCCAATACGGAGAGGGACTTTACAAGAAAAACCTAGCATTGGATAAAGAACGTCAATTCCTCGCATTGCTTCCGGAACTGCAAGAAAGTTATGAGTTGACCAGAAAATTAACCCACCAGTATTTTTATATTCAAAACCTCAAGAAGCAATGGGTGCCCCTATCCCTTTTAGGGGTTTTGGGAAAACAATTAGAGACCGAACAACAAGATCAAAATCGAAGACTCCTTAGTCGATTTAATGACCGTATCGCCTCTCTAGTGCAAGACCAGCCAATACCATTTATCTATGAGCGTCTGGGTGTGCGATACCATCATTTTTTCATTGATGAGTTTCAAGACACTTCCGTTCTCCAATGGAAGAACTTAGTTCCTTTGGTAGGAAATGCGATCGAAAGCGACCCCAATCATTCTCTTGTATTGGTGGGCGATCCCAAGCAAGCAATTTATCGATGGCGGGGGGGTGATGTTCAACAGTTTTTTAATTTATTAGACCAAGAACACGATTTCTCTGTGGCTCCTAATTTTAGTCATTTGGAAACCAACTACAGAAGTTATGACCAATTGGTAGCATTCAATAATCATTTTTTTGCGTTTGCGGCTAAATCGCTTGAGAACCCCCAACACGAAAAGATGTTCTCTACTACCGTCTTTCAAAAACCAAATCAAAAAAAAGGAGGTACTGTAGCCATTCACCAGATAGCCTCCGCTAGGACAATAGATGAGAGAGGGGTCTTGTATGGAGAAAAAGTGATTGCCCTTGTGACACAACTACGACTAGATGGCTATTCCTGGAAAGATATAGTCATACTGGTTCGAAAAAAAAGCGAAGCACGCCTCTTGGTGGAACAATTGCAAGCCAAATCCATCCCCGCACTGTCATCAGACTCATTGTTGTTGGGCCAAGCCGAACAGGTTCAGGCATTGATTCAATTTTTGCGACTCAGATGTTACCCCAAAGACCAACAAGCAATGAAAATCATCCTTGATCGGTATTGGGATCAAAGAGATTCTTCAACTGCGTATCACAATTTTGTTTATACTCATCTGCAGCCAAATGCAGAAGCTTTTTTTGACAAACTAAATAGAGACTATACGCTAGCTTTCGACTGGGGAATAATGTGTTCTTTGTCTGTTTATGAATCGCTAGAATATTGTCTTCAAAAATTTAATTTTCTATTTCAAGGAGACGTTTATTTGCAGCGATTCTTAGAAGTTGTTTTCTCATTTTCTAAACTACATTCGACACACCCTAAGGACTTTTTGGCCTACTGGGAAAGAGAAGAGGAACAACTCAATGTACAACTCCCAGAGAGCTCTGAAGCCATTCAAATCATGACGGTTCACAAATCCAAAGGATTGCAATTTGAAGTGGTGATCTATCCCTTTTTAGAGGATACTTTACAACCGAGCAGCTACGAACAAGTGTGGTATCCAATCAATGGTTTGGGAGGTGTTCAGACTCCGTGGGCGCGACTTTCATATAGCGATTCTTTAGCAGAATACAGTCCTGAAGGGAAGCAGCTTATGGAATACACAAAAAACGCGGCGGCTCTTGATGCACTCAACCTATTGTATGTGGGGTGTACCCGTGCCGTAGCGCAGCTTCATTTGATTACGAGACAACGTACATCCGTTCCGTCACATCCTACCTACGATACCCTCCTTAGTGGTTTTGTGAAACAGCAACTCAAATCAGAAGAATTGCAAGAAACTTTTTATTGGAGCAATAGCCAGGTGCTCCCTCCCGAATCAATACAAAAAGAAGGCTTGCTTTTAGCAGAGATGCGCAATGGAATCCAATGGCGTTCACGCTTGTTAACTCAACGCAGATTTGATTCTGCCGCACGTGATTTTGGAATTTTAATCCACCATCTTCTCGGAAAAATAAAAACCCCCGATCAGCTAGGCTGGCAAGTGATGGAAGCCATTCGGGAAGGTCGTTTAGGATCAGAAGATCAAGAGGCGATAGAAAAATTACTTCAGGAACTAATGGTACACCCGCTTCTGAAAAAAGCTTTTGAGCCTGAGGCAGAACTTTGGATAGAACGAGACATTATACTCCCCAATAGAGAAATCATACGCCCAGATCGAGTTGTTATCGAAGACCACCGTGCTTTGATCATGGATTTTAAAACAGGACATCCACAAGATAAAGACGCGGAACAAATACGTGCTTATGGAGCAGTAATTCAAGCGATGGGACACCCCATAGAAGCCCTCTACTTGGTCTATACGAATCCGAAGGTAATTGTTGAATCAATCGATCCGATCCTATGATATCATTTCTATCACAAGTAGCCAAAGAGATTGTTGACTCAGGGCGGCCTCTAGAATCATTGAAGATTATCCTGCCTTCACAGCGTGCTGTTCGTTTGCTCAAGATCGAATTGGCCAAGCACTTGGATAGACCTGCTTTAAGTCCAGAGATCAAATCCATTACAGACTTTGCCTCAGAATTGTCCGGCCTACAGCAATTGCCTTCGCATCAATTGTTACTCCAATGTTACAAAAGTTATTGCCATGTGGTGCCTGAAAAGGATAGAGACTCCTTTGAACTGTATTTGAATTGGGCTCCTGTTCTCCTTCAAGATTTCAACGACCTAAGTGCCCATCGGGTTCCACAAGATGATATTTTCACCTACTTAACAGCGGTAGAAACACTTAAGCAATGGGCTCAAAAAGAAGAACAAACCCCTCTTGTGAAGAATTATTTGAAATTTTGGAAACAAATCCCCAATCTCTTTCAACACTTTACACAACAGTTATTAGAAAATAAAGTAGGGTATTTAGGACTGCTTTTTTCTGAATCGGTTGAAAATCTTTCCTTGTATTTAATGCATACAAATCAATACCACTATTTGGTAGGTTTTAATGCTTTAACAAAATCGGAATCTCTTTTGTTTCAAGAAATTATTAGTGCAGACCGCGGAAATCTTCGTTGGGATATTGACCGTGAATTTTATGAAAATACGGAGCACGCAGCAGGTCATTTTATACGAAGCTACTTTCGAGAATGGAAATTTCTCCTAGGAACTAAACCCCTTCCAATTGGGGATGAATTTTCAGAATACAAATCCATACAATGTTTAGCTTCGGATCATTCCATCTCTCAAGTGAAACATGCTGCTCGATTGGCGCAGCAACTCGTTAAAACGTATCCACAAGAAAAAATAGCCCTGGTCTTAGGAGACGAAACCTATCTTGTTCCCACTTTGGCTGGCTTTGATGCAGAATTTAATGCTTGGAATGTCACAATGGGATACAGCCTGTTGCAAACACCTGCCGCAGATATGATCTTACAATGGTTGGATTGCTTGCAGCAGCTATCCGACGATAGAGTCCGGGTGGAGGCAGTAGAAAAGCTTGGACAAACGGCTTATTTGAAAGAATACTTAGCTTTTCTAGGTATGGATTTTGAAGGTTTTGTCCACTCTGCCAAAAAAAGAAATCAAATCTACTGGAAAAAAGATTCTATTCTCAAGGGTTTCCAACACCCCGAATGGAAAGAACTCTTTAGCCCCTATAGCGATACTCAAAATCTACTGAATCGAATGAGAAAGTTCTGTATTGCCCTTCAGAATTTTTTCTACACCAACTTTCACAATCACAACTTCGAATCCTATTTCCATTCTTTAGAAGTGGTTTTGAATCAATTGATAGAAACAAGCAATTCTTCACAAGTTCTAAATGGCATACCATTGATTAAATCCTTTCTGACCGATCTATTGAAAACGGAAACGCTAGATTTTGAAGGCGATCCCACGCAGGGTCTTCAAATTATGGGTCTATTAGAAACGCGAATGTTGGATTTTGACCGAGTGATTGTGACGCATCTCAATGAAGGTCAATTGCCTGCAGGGAATAGAATCAATAGCTTCCTGCCTTTTGAGGTTAAAAAAGAATTTGGTATTCCTACCTTTTTGGAAAAAGAAGCAATCTATGCCTATCATTTTTATCGTTTGCTGCAACGATCACAAGACATCTATTTATTGTATAACGCCACTCAAGAAGGGCTAGCAGAAGGTATCCCCAGTCGATTTATTTACCAATTAGAGCACTTTTCTCTCCCCAAGCACCACTTTGTTAAAAAACAGCTTCATGCTAATTTTATTGCCACTCCAAAAAAGGAGCGCGAGGTAGCCAAATCTTCAGAACTCTTAGATCGGCTTCAAAAAATTGCTGCTGCAGGTTTCTCTCCATCTGCATTGACCCACTACCTTAGAGACCCGCTGCGCTTTTATGAAGAACGCGTTTTGGGGATTCAACCCATTCTTTCATCCGAATCTGTGGTTTCTCATAAAGATCAAGGAACAATATTACATGCTGTTTTAGAATCATTATTCACTCCTTGCCAAAATAGAGATTTATCAGAAAAGGACTACGATCAAATGTTGGAAAAACTGCCCAAAGTCTTGGAAGCTCAATTTGAATCAATTTATGGGAACAGCTCATCTCTACGAGGGAAAAATCATCTTATCTATCAAGTCCTTTTGGCTCATTGTAATCGTTTCTTACGCTATGAAAAAGATTTGGTAGCTCATGGGGCTACCATCCAAATACTAGCTCTAGAAGCGCCATTTACAATTGATTTTCCCCTCTCCGAATTTGATTTTCCCATTCGATTGAAAGGAACGGTTGATCGAATTGACAAAGTTAATGAACAAGTCCGTATTATTGATTATAAGTCGGGAAAAGTAGAAGTTTCGGCGCTAAGTCTAGACCCTACTGCATTGCAGTTTGATGATCCAAAAATGGCAGTGGCTTTTCAAGTACTAACCTATGCTTTCCAGTATTTAAAGGAACAACCTTCTTCAACCATTGAAGCAGGAGTATATGCGCTAAAGACAAAAAACAAATATTTGCGCTTGGGTTGGAAAAAAGAAACACATACACTACTATCCCTAGAAAAACTCAAATCTTTTGAGGTGTTCCTTCGTAACTTAATTAGGGAAATACTAACTCCTGAGATAAACTTTGAAGAGAAGAAAAAAGGAAATTAGTATTTTTACCTCAAGATTACTTAACTATATTCATGTCGGACGAAAAAGGGATTAAAAAAGAAGATACCAATTGGTTTATTAAACTCATAACCCTTGGGGATCGTTTTGACCCACAAGATTTCTTTGATCGATTTAAAAAAGCTTTTGTTGAATTTCTGGTTGTATTCTTTGGTGTATTGATATCATTCTCTGTTGAGCGACAGGGGGAAAGTTTTGGTGACCGCCAAGATGGAATTGAAAACTTGCACAACTTGAGAGAAGAAATTGAAAAAATCAAACTTTATACCCTAGAGTATTCCGAACAAATTGCATGGGTGACCGAGATGTATTCAAAACAATACAGTTTGTGGGAGGTAGACAATGACAGTATTTTCTTAGAGCGTTTTGAGGATGAAGAAGGCGAATTTTTCACGGCTCCCATGAGTTTATACACCCAACGTGATCCCTTTGATCCTCCCCGAGTAACTTATGATGCTATCAAATTAGATGGAACCTTCCGATTGTTGGATACCGATGTAGGGAAGAAAATGACCGATACTTATGACGGATCTGATCTAAAATACCTTATCGAAAACACTGGCAAAATTGAAGAATCATTTGTAAATCAATTCGTAGATCGCATAGCCAATCATTGGGTTTTTGATTTGGAGAATGTCGACTTAGAGGACACCTCTTTTTGGGTGAAAAATCGCCGCTACATACAGGCGGATAAGTTTGTCAAATACAATTTATTTAAGCGTCTCGATTTGTGGAATAATGAAATCGCCTATCAGCTCGAACAATATGTTACTGTCTTGGATGAAAGCATGCAGTTATTGGATTCAGTGATTACCGAAAAAGACGAAGAGATAGAAATTATTTGGTGGGTGATTGACTATAAATAGCTTCTTCGATTAGTCCAGACACTATTTTTCCGGAAATCAAAGCTGGTGGTACGCCCGGTCCAGGGACAGTAAGTTGCCCACTGAAAAAAAGTCCTTCCACTTTTTTACTTTTAAGTTTTGGTCGTAAAAAAGCTGTTTGCATAAGGGTGTTGGCCAATCCATAGGCATTTCCCTTATAGGAATTGTATTCACTAATAAAATCTTTGACACAGAACGATTCTTGAAACAGTATGTGGGATTTAATCTCCTGTTGAGTCAATCGTTCCATTCGTGCCATCACGATATCGAAATATTTTTCCCTAAGTTCGGAGTTGTCTTCAATACCTGGAGCTATCGGGATGAGTAGGAAAAGAGCTTCTTTTCCTTCAGGGGCCATCGTGGGATCAGTGATAGAGGGGAAATTGGCATAAAATAGAGGGTCAGTTGGCCACTCTGGGTTGTCATAAATTTGTTGCGCATGGCGGTCAAAATCCACATCAAAAAACAGGGTATGGTGAGTTACCCTATCTAATTTTTTATCCAAGCCAACATAAAATAAAAGAGAGCTGGGAGCAAATGTTTTTTTGGCCCAATAATTTTCACTGTAAACTCGATACTTTGGGGGCAATAATGTTTCGGTATGATGGTAATCGGCACCACTCAATACAAAGTCTGCTTCGATTGTTTTTCCCTGGGTCTCAATTCCGCTGGCACGTCCTTGATTTACAAGTATATGTTCTACTGGACTGTTCGTATGAAAGATCACACCCAGTTCTTTAGCTAACGATACCATGCCCTCTACGATAGAATACATGCCTTTGTCAGGATGCCAGGTCCCTAAACCAAAATCAGCGAAATTCATGAAGTTATAGAATGCCGGAGTGTTTTGTGGCTTGGCCCCTAGGAATAAAACTGGAAATTGCAAAATTTGACGCAGTTTGGGGTTCTTGAATTCTCGCGTGACATCTCTTTTAATGTTACTAAAGAAGTAGCGGATTTTTTTGATGGTAGTGGTGGTAATTAATTCCAGAGGCGAGATCCCAGGTCGATAGACTAAGTCGGTGATAGCAATGTTGTAATTATTTTGAGCTTGATTGATAAAGGATTTGAGTTTTTTTCCACTCCCTTTTTCTACGGCTTCGAATGCAGTGTAAATCTTATCTAGAGAATCTCCAATCGAGATACTGTTATTTTCTCCAAAATAGACTTGATAACCGGGGTCAAGGCGGTCTATTTTGTAATAGTCTGATGGTTTTTTGCCAAAATCGGCAAAGAATTTTTCAAACACATCGGGCATCCAATACCAGGAAGGTCCCATATCAAATGTGAATCCGTCTCTCTTTAGCTGACGAGCCCTTCCGCCTAGGGAATGATTTTTTTCAAATACCTCTACATGGTGTCCCATTTGCGCCAAATAACTGGCGGCAGAAAGCGAAGAAAAGCCACTTCCTAGAATGAGAATTTTTCTTTTCATCATTAAACAAAGATAAGGAAATACTGGTAGGAGAAGTGTTTGGCTATCGCTCTTTTCTTCGTTTAGCGGCAATGATTTCTTCAACAAAAGAAGCGCTAATAATCCCTGTTGGGATGGCCACTACTCCAATACCAACTAAAGAAATAACCGCAGCAAAGGCTTTGCCACCCACGGTTATGGGATACACATCTCCATAACCCACTGTGGCCAAGGATACCGTTGCCCACCAAATTGATTCTGTGATACTTCCAAACTTTTCTGGTTGCGCTTCGTTTTCCAAAAAGTAGATGGCGGAAGCAGAAAATAAGATGGTTAGTATGGAGAGAAATAGAGTGAACTTTAATTCGTTTCGAACAGCAGAGAGAGCTTGAATAAATAATTTTAAAGATGCACTATCTCTCCCTAATTTAAAAATCCGTGTCAGTCTAAACAAACGTAAAATTCGCACGAAACGCCCGTCAACCTTAATAAACTGGTTGAGATAGAAAGGTAGTATTGAAATCAAATCGATCAATCCAAAGGTGCTAAACATATATTTAGTGGCTCCTCTGACTCCTTCATTTTTGAATCCTACAACAACTCGAAATAGATATTCAAAAGAAAAAATAGCAATAGAAAAGGTTTCAAAAACATAAAAATAGCTGTGATACATTTCACGTATAGATACATGGGATTCCAAGATCATCGCAATGACATTGGCAATAATAAGACTGTAAATAAATTTATCGAAAGTGGCTGAAATCTTCATTTAGCTCCTCATATCTTTTAGAATTACGATTAAAACAATGGCTGAGGTAATGATAACAGTAATGGCTACAGAAGTTGGTGTCATATTTAATGTAATAGTCTTCCAAAAGTAATAAAAATTACCAGCAAAAATCATATTGTTTAATCATTTGTATTTCAATGGGTTATTCATTTTGTTTAATGAAATAACAAAAAAGATAAAAAATTGTTTAAGCTTTATTTGTTTTGTACAGACTTTTTTATTTATATTTAAACAAGTTTAAATTCAATTTGGTTTCAAACGCCTCTGCATTTTACTTCCATAAGTCAAATTCTAAAATCCAAGTCAGAGGCGTTTTCTTTTTCACTGTATCTTTATCGTCATGAAACTACACGAGGTCAAAGCATGTGTCTTTATTGATATATTCCAATTTAATACAAATCGGTTTTGGGCTTTCAAGCAAATGATATTGGGCCCCAGAGCAATTGCAAATGTCAAAGGACTAGGCTTCTATCGTTTTTTAGGGACAGGAGGTGGAATGGGCTTTAGTTTGCGACCTGATTTTGGCACCTATGCTGTTCTCACCCAATGGGATGATCCTGAGGATTATAAAAAATTCATTGCAACACATTCCTATTGGGCTACCTATCAACGGCATGCTACTCAACAGCGTACACTCCACCTAGTCCCTGTTCAAAGCCACGGAAAATGGGACCAATCCAACCCTTTCGTATCTAGTATTATAAAAGACTTGGAAGTTGGGGATGCTCCTGTAGCTATTGTCACACGAGCAACAGTCAATTGGAATCGTCTATTCTCCTTTTGGCGTGCCGTTCCCAACGCCGCTAAAAGCATTGAATCAGCTACCGATGTGCTCTACTATAAAGGGATAGGAGAGTGGCCTTGGGTGCAACAAGCCACCGTCAGTATTTGGAAAAATTTTGATGCTGTTAATGCCTATGCTTATAAGAATCGAGATCATGCAGATATTGTTCAGAAAACACGACTTAAAAAATGGTACAAAGAAGATCTTTTTTCTAGATTTGTTGTGAAAAAAGACACTCATTTTCAACCCATCATAGTGTGAAAAAAGCCCTTGTCATTGGTGCCGGAATCGGCGGATTAGCTACTAGCATCCGATTGGCGAAGAAGGGATATCGTGTAAGCGTTTTTGAAAAAAATGACTATCCAGGAGGCAAGCTCTCAACTTTTACTCTTGGACAGTATCGGTTTGATGCAGGGCCCTCTTTATTTACAATGCCTCATTTTGTGACCGATTTGTTCACTCTAGCCGGGGAAACACCAAGCGAACATTTCACCTACAAAAAAAAAGACATTCATTGCGAGTACTTTTGGGAAGACGGTACCCGCTTGACAGCCTATTCCGATCGGAATCGATTTTGTCAAACCGTTGAAGAACAACTCGACGTCCCGGCACAAACCATTCACAACTATTTAGAAAGGGCCCAAAAGAAATTTGACCTAACAGCTCCGCTGTTCTTGGAAAAATCCCTTCATAAATTAGGAACCTATTTTAATAAAGAAACTAGAAAAGCCCTACTTGGACTGGGGAGTTTGGAACTATTTAAAAGTCTTCATCAGGTAAATAAAGAACAGCTAAAAAACCCCTATCTGATTCAATTCTTCAATCGATTTGCAACCTACAATGGCTCAGATCCCTACCAAACTTCTGGTATTATGAGCTTGGTTCAGCACTTAGAAGAACATTACGGTACGTTTATACCAAATCACGGAATGGGAGCCATTACTGAAAGTTTATTTCAATTGGCACAGCGTATGGGCGTTGAATTTCACTTGGGACAATCGGTAGACTCTATTGTGATAGAAAACAAAAGAGCAGTAGGGATCAAAGTGGGGAATCAGCGACAAAAGGCCGATCTGGTGGTTAGCAATATGGATGTAGTGCCTACTTACAAACATCTTTTACCAAATCAAAAACAACCCAAACGTACCCTTGAGCAAGAAAGGTCTAGTTCTGCTCTTATTTTCTATTGGGGAATTAAAAAATCATTTCCAAAGCTCAACCTTCATAATATCTTTTTTTCCCAAAATTATTCGAAAGAATTTCAGGCTATATTTCAAGATAAAACCCTTTCTGGAGACCCTACGGTGTATGTGAACATAACCTCAAAGGATGTTCTTTCAGACGCGCCAGCGGGTTGTGAAAATTGGTTTGTTATGATCAATGCTCCAGCCGACAATGGACAGGATTGGGATGCGCTAATTGCTCAAACAAGGATTAAAGTATTGGAAAAATTGAGCCGAATTTTAGGACAGGATATCGCTTCTTTAATAGAAGAAGAAACACACTTGTCTCCCCCCTTGATAGCTCAAAAAACAGCCTCCTACCGGGGGGCTCTTTACGGTGCTTCAAGTAACAATCGAATGAGTGCTTTTCTTCGTCACCCTAATTTTTCTAGGACGATAGATAATCTCTATTTCTGTGGAGGGAGTGTTCATCCCGGTGGGGGTATACCCCTCTGCTTGCTTTCTGCAAGAATAACCGCCGACATGATTCCTGATGTTCATGCTTAAAGTCAACTCCATAACCCCTTATACCTTATCCATAGGCTTGATCTGGTTGTTTCATATATCAGGTATTTTAGGGATCATCTATGGTGACTCACGCTGGTTTGTTGAGGCGACTCCTCTAAATCTGGCAGTCTCTTTTGTTTTGTTGCTGTGGCAAGGATATCAAAAGAAAAATTTTTTGTGGATTTGTTTTCTCTGTTTTTTTGTAGGCATGAGCACGGAATGGTTAGGAGTACAATACGGTCTTATTTTTGGAAATTATCAATATGGACAGATGTTGGGGCCCAAAATAAAAGGCGTTCCATGGTTGATCGGGGCCAATTGGGTAATTGTAGTCTTTTGCACAGGTATGGTGGCCAGAGAATTGACCGAAAATCGTTGGTTACGCGCCTTATTAGGTACAGCAATGATGGTTTTTTTGGATGTACTGATCGAACCCATAGCTCCCATTTTGGACTTTTGGACTTTTGCTGGAGGTGAAGCCCCATATCAAAATTATTTGGGTTGGGCCTTGGTTGGGTTTCCCTTGCAGATGGTTTTCCATTTTTCTAAACTAGAACTTAAGGGATGGTTTTATCACAATCTATATTTGCTTCAATTGCTCTTCTTTATGATTTTGCTTTTGCGTCTTAATTCACTGCCTGACTTCTAAAAGGAACTTGTATTTTTATCTCATGAAACATTTGCTGGTTCCCTTTATTTTATTCGTTTCGGTAGTGGCCTGTGGTCCCAAAAACAAAACATCCATACAAACAAAAAACCAAACGAAAGACACCATATTCTTTACGCTTTCTTCAAAGCCAGCAAGACTTGTTATAGTTCCTGAAAACCTCTATGCCAAACTCGACATCGACGAATGGGAGGCACTCACTCGATGGACTGATGACTTTGAAGATTTCACTGCCCTAGACACCAAGGGAGTTACCTCTTTTTTGGAAGCCTTAGAGGTACAAACAAAAACTTTTTACAAGACAAAATTTCCTCCAGAATTTGAGATCCATCCTGTCCGAAGCCGACTGAAGGTCGTTTTGATGCAGATTCAAAAGGCAAAATTTTATGCATCTACACAGCAATTAGACAGATTAGAACCAGCCCTAGACACCATGTACTTTCAATACAATAATTTTTTAAATAGGATTATTGACTTGGGAGATGAAGTGAGTTTGGAAGTAGCAGAAGAAGACTAGAACCAAGAAGATTTAATTCTAGATTCTGATTTTTTTTCAAAACGGGTAAGCGTTTGTACAGCATCTTTAAGCTTCTGAATAAGGGAATCTAACTGAATTTTTGTCGTTTCAATTCCTTCCAATAAACCGATAATCTGAACGTCAATATCTAGGCAGTTTTCAAAACTTGTTTTTTGAGAATCCTGTAATGAGGCTACCAACCGTTGCTCCATTTGGACTCCTTTTATATGCGTGATATCTGTATCCTGTTGGAAACTGCGTAATTGCACTTCCAATTCCTGAAAATAATGATGGCGTAAACGAGCTTGTCGGTGAAGAAAACGTTGTACTTCGGTAGGATGGCGTCCCTCAGCAGTTTTGAGATATTCTAGCTTCGAACTCTTGAGTAATCCAAGGGCTCGAATCAATTGATTTATATGCAATTTTACAGCCATAACAATCTAAATGTAAGATAATCAATAGGCTAGTGACATTATAAAGGATTTATTCTATCAACAACTTTTCAACGATAAATGAAAAATCGTAGTCGGATACGAAGCGATTACTGCTTATTTTTTTTGGATATTTTGTTTGTTGATCAAATTTGAGAGGTGGAATTTCCCATTGATATGCCAACTGTGAGTAGTAGTCTTCTTTGATGGGATGATAAGGACTAACCAGATTATAACAGTGCTGTTTCTTCTGCGTCAACAGGACTTTTTCTAAGCCTGCAAGAACATCTATTTGATGTATTAAATTGACTGGGTTTAGCCCTGCCTCAATTCTAGAACGCATCCGCAAACGGTGAATGGGATGCCGATCGGGTCCGATTAGCCCGCCAAGACGAAGAATGATAATCGTGTCTGGAAAATTGTTAATAAGTGCCTGTTCAACCTCAATTAATTGTAGACCCGAAAGCGTATTAGGATGGCATTGAGAATCTTCATTCAATTTTCCTTGGGCTTGACCGTACACAGAAATACTACTGGTAAAAATTATTTTTTCAAGCTTGTATTTCTTTAACTGTGAAATCAAAGGGGTTATTTTTGCTACAAAATTGGATGTTTGATCAGTACTAAGTCCTGGAGGGATCGCGATGAGCAAGACATTTATATGCTCAAAAAACGTTAAATCTCCAATCCAGCTTCCTTCTTTGAGTTGGAACGGATAACCTTCAATTCCAAATGCCATGAGTTCCTTTGCCTTTTCAGCTTGTGTCCGCGTTCCCTTAACAAAAGCTCCTTGGCGCACCAATTTACTTCCTAAGGCTGTACCTAACCAACCACAGCCTATAATTCCAAGACGAATATGATTAAACATTTACAAGCACTATATATGAGATTAATTAAAAACAAATAAAAACATTACATATTTTTTAGTATCTTACTAGAACCATTAAAAATTAGCATCATGGCAGTGAAAAGTTTCCAAGGGGCACGTGCTAAAAAAACGGGCACCAAAACACCTCAATTATTGGTTCGTGACATCATGTGTCAAAATTTGATTTTGTTTCATCCAGAACAATCCATACACGAAGTAATGCAAAAATTTGTCAAATACCGTATTTCTGGAGGTCCAGTTGTCAATAACGCTGGAAAGCTGGTGGGGGTTATTTCTGAAGCCGACTGTATGAAAGAAATTTCGGATAGCCGATATTTCAACATGCCCATACTCGATAAATCGGTTCAAAACTTTATGACGGATGGAGTGGATACAATCGATGCCTCTAAAAGCTTATTTGAAGCAGCATCATTATTTTCAAATTCAACACGCCGTCGCTATCCCGTAATGGAGAAGGGGAGATTAGTGGGACAGCTGAGTCGTAAAGATGTTGTCTTGGCAGCACTCAATCTCAAGAGCAATACTTGGCGATCCTAGTTAGAGATAGTATTGAAATGCCATCCGGTAGGTGTTGGCATGGGCTTCTATGATTGTTTTTAAAGTAGGGGAATAGCCCCCTCCCATACTGCATTGGATAGGTATATCAAAATTTGAGCTTATTTCAAAAACCCTTCGGTCTCGTTCTTTACAGCCTTCCAAAGTCAGTCCCAACCGACCTAATTTATCGGTATTCAGGACATCCACGCCGCTTAGGTAAAAGATAAAGTCTGGTTGTACCCGATCAATCAATTGAGGGAGATTTTCATCCAAGAGTGAGAGAAAAGTACGGTCGTCTGTATTGTCATCGAGGGCTATGTCCAAATCACTTTGCTCTTTTCGGAATGGATAATTTTTGGCTCCATGCATAGAAAAAGTGAAAACCCGAGGTTCGTCTCGAAATATTTCAGCGGTACCATTTCCTTGATGAACATCCAAATCCACAATCAATATTTTATTAGCCAAGCCTTTATCCAATAAATATTGGGCTCCAATCGCCTGGTCGTTGAGCAAGCAAAATGCTTCGCCATGCGCTCGGAAAGCATGATGCGTCCCCCCAGCGATGTTAAATGCAATTCCTTTTTCAAGCGCTTGGTGGCAACCCCAGAGAGTTCCTCCTGCAATGATGAATTCACGAGTAATTAACTCAGCAGTTAATGGAAACCCTATGGCTCGAACTTCTTTGGGCGTTAAAGCCTCGGTTTTCAATCGATGAACATAGTCTGGGTTGTGAACCCGACAGACTTCCTCTAATGTGGCCTCATTAGGGGAATGAAAATCACTTTGCTGACAAATTCCCTCGTGAAGCAACTGCTTAGGGAGTAATTCGTATTTCTCCATAGGAAATCGATGGCGCTCTGGTAGCGACAGTCGATAGATCGGATCAAAGGCGATGGACAACAATGGATGTTAACTGATTTCTGAACCCGGTGGCATAGCTGGGTCAGCAGGACTAATAAAACTAAGCTTACCCTCAGAATTCTCTGCCAAAAGCAACATTCCTTGACTGTAGACACCACGAATCTTTCGCGGAGCTAAATTCACTAAAACAGTAACTTTTTTATCGATTAATGTTTCAGGGTCAAACTGTAGCGCTACACCCGAAACAATTGTTCGGGTTTCAAACCCTAAATCTACTTCAAACTCAAGAAGTTTTTCAGTTTTTGGAACGGCTTTTGCCGACAGAATTTTTCCCACGCGAAGTTCCATTTTCATAAAACTTTCAAAATCAATTTCTTCTTTGTTAGCCGTGGATGAAGGAGTCTCATTCATTGTTTCCTTTGTTTTTTGCAATTTGGTTCGTTGAAGTTCAATTGCATGATCTTCTATTTTCTCGAATAAAAGGCCAGGTGATTGAATCTGTTGGCCTTCAGCAATTAGAGAAGTAAAGTTCTGATTGGCCGAATCCCATCTGAGGTCTTCTATGCCCAAACACTTTTTTATTTTTTCAGCAGTATACGGTAGGATGGGACTGCTGTACAAGGCAAGATATGCAGTGATTTGAATAGCAGTGTGAAGGATTGCTGCGACCCTTTCAGGATCTGTTTTAATTTTTTTCCATGGTTCTTGTTCGGCCAAGTACTTGTTCCCTAGGCGGGCCATTAGCATCATTTGTTGACTGGCCTCACGAAACTTATATTGCTCAATAGCTGATTCCATTTTTTGAACCAATAAGGGGAGCGTATCTAAGGTTTCTAGGTCTAGAACAGTGAGGTTTTTCCCAGAAGGACAATTCCCTTCGTAATATTTTTGTGTCAGTACTGCTACTCGGTTGATAAAGTTACCATATATAGCCACCAATTCACCGTTGTTTCGTGCTTGAAACTCTTTCCATGTGAAGTCATTGTCTTTTGTTTCCGGAGCATTTGAAGTAAGAACATACCGTAGAGAATCTTGTTGATCTGGAAATTCTTCCAGATATTCATGAAGCCAAACAGCCCAATTATTTGAGGTGGAAATTTTATCTCCTTCTAAATTCAAAAACTCATTAGCTGGAACATTGTCTGGAAGGATATAATCACCATGAGCATGAAGCATACTTGGGAAAATGATACAATGAAAAACAATATTGTCTTTCCCAATAAAATGAACCAATTGGGTGTCTTTGTCTTTCCAATAGGGTTCCCAATCCACGCCTTCTTTAGCGGCCCATTCTTTTGTTGATGATATGTAGCCAATGGGGGCATCAAACCAAACATAGAGAACTTTTCCTTCGGCACCATTGAGAGGGACGGGGATGCCCCAATCCAGATCCCTTGTAACGGCTCGAGCTTGTAAGCCGTTTTCTATCCAAGATTTGATCTGACCATATACATTGCTCTTCCAATCTTTTTTTCGTTGATCCAAAATCCATTCTTGAATGAAACCTTCGTATTTTTCAAGGGGCAAGAACCAGTGTTTTGTTTTTTTCTTTACGGGCGTTGCTCCAGAAAGAGTAGACTTGGGATCGATCAAATCGGTTGCATTTAACGAGCTTCCACAAGATTCGCAAATATCCCCATAAGCGCTTGAATGAGAACAATGTGGACAAATTCCTGTGACAAAACGATCTGCAAGAAATTCCCTAGCCTCAGGATCGTATAATTGTTCGGAAACCTTCTCGTCGAAAATGTCCTTATCGGATAGAACACTAAAAAACTCAGAGGCTGTTTGATGGTGAATGGCCGCTGATGTTCGTGAATAATTATCAAAGGATATCCCAAAATCTTGAAAAGACTTTCGGATAATTTGATCGTATTTGTCTATAATTTGTTGAGGAGTTTTTCCTTCTTTTTTCGCTTTTATAGCGATGGCTACGCCGTGTTCATCACTTCCACATATAAATGCAACTTCCCTTCCCCGTGCACGAAGATAGCGAGCGTAGGTATCGGCTGGGACATACACTCCTGCCAAATGGCCAATATGAACAGGGCCGTTCGTGTAGGGCAAAGCTGCCGTTATGGTATGTCTTTTGAAGGTTGGCTTCATCATAGAAATTTGACCAAAAATAACAATTAATACAGCTGCTGCGTAGGAAATCATTAACTTTAACCAACCCCAAATTTCAAACCAATGGATGCTCAAATCCTTGGAGCGGCTGCAGAAGACTATGCCGTTCACTACCTAAAAAGAAAAGGATATCAAATCCGAAAACGGAATTACCGCTACCTTAAAGCGGAAATAGATATCATTGCTCAGATTGATGATTTTTTGGTTATTGTTGAAGTAAAGGCCAGAACCACTTCTATCTTTGGTAAACCAGAAGAATTTGTAACACCAAAAAAAATAAAGTTGCTTGTTTCGGCTGCTGATGAATATTTGCAAAGGGAAAATATCCAAATGGAAGTACGTTTTGATATTGTAGCCGTACTTCGTCAACATGGTAAGTGGGAGGTGAGTCATCTTGAAAATGCTTTTTATCCATTTGACGGAGACTAATAATTTTCACAAAATGTTGTATTTTAGTATTTTTGTGAAAATATTTCACAATGAAGACCATTGCGTCAGAAGTTCTAGATTATATAAAAACCAAACCTTTCTTGATGAGTGCCCTTTCACAGGGAATTATTAATTTAACTTCATTAGCTCGCGAAATCCAACCTGAAATCGAGGAATCACTTAAAAAATCTGCCAAAAGCGGAGCTATAGTTATGGCATTAAAACGAATTTCTGATAATCAGGAGTTTTTGTCTACGCATAAGATTGTGCGGGTTTTAAAAAATTTGGGCGACATAACGGTTCGATCTTCCTTAGCCGATTATTGTTTTAAAATTACAGATACCCTTTTGTTGACCCAAGCCAAATTTCTAGATCAAATCAAATCAGAACCCAATGCATTCTATACCTCTTCTCGTGGAGTTGGGGAATGCAATATTATTGTGAGCCAGAACCTGATTGCTGTGGTAGATAATACTTTCAAAAGTGAGATGTGTATAGACAAAGAAGAAAACCTCTCTGCCATTACGGTCAAACTTCCCACCGAAAATGTTCAAATCCCTGGGATATACTATTTTATCTTTCAGCGATTGTCTTGGGAAGGGGTAAATATTAAGGAGGTGATTTCTACATCCAATGAGTTCACCATATTGATGGACGAGGGATCGGTCAACATCGCTTTCGAAGTGATTAAGAACCTGAAGCTACTCTAGGGTGACTCAATAGCTGTAACAATTTCAGTAGAGTAGCCGTATTTTTAATTCCATCTATGAGCAACAATAAGCGCATACCTTGGCGGGTTTCTTTTTGTTTTAGTTGCAATTGTTTGCTCTTTTCTTGAATGCGCATGAGAATGTTTTGAAATTGGGGAGACTCATAAAAAGGATGATTTTCCTGTGCCATAAAGTACCCCACACATTTGCCATTTTTAATTACCAATCGCTCCAGACCAAGGGCTGCTGCAACCCATTTTATTTGAACGCTAGCGAGCAATTCAACGGCTGCATCAGGAAGAGGGCCAAATCGATCTTCCAAGCTTTTTTCAAAAAGAGTCAATTCCTCTATGTCTTTAATAGCACTGAGTTGATGATAGAGACGTAGGCGCTCTTTCACGCTATTTACATAATGATCGGGTAACATGATTTCCAAATCCGTGTCCAACTGCACCTCCTTAATTGTGAGCTTGGGTTCTTTTAAGTCTTTTTCAAAAAGTGTTTTAAATTCATTTTCTTTCAATTCTGTTAAGGCCTCTTCCAAAATCTTTTGGTAGGCGTCAAAACCAATATCATTGATAAAGCCACTTTGTTCCCCGCCCAATAAATCTCCTGCTCCTCGAATTTCCAAATCTTTCTTAGCGATTTGAATGCCCGATCCTAGTTCGGCATATTGTTCGATAGTTTTTATTCTTTTTTGGGCATCGGAATTCATGGCTGATAGGGGAGGAGTAAGAAAATAACAAAACGCTTTTTTATTACTCCGACCCACGCGACCACGCATCTGATGTAAATCACTCAAACCAAAATTATTGGCATTATTAATGAAAATAGTATTGGCATTAGGAACATCCAATCCATTTTCTACGATTGTTGTAGCGACCAAAACATCATATTGACCCGATAAAAAATTGAGTAAAGTTTTTTCCAACTGGTCTCCTTTCATTTGCCCGTGGCCAATTCCAATGCGAGCATCTGGTACCAATCGCTGTATCATACCTGCCACTTCCTGAATGCTTTCTACCCGATTATGGACAAAGAATACTTGCCCTCCTCTTTGCAACTCATAGAGAAGGCCATCTCGGATCGTGTTTTCATTGAAGCGCGTCACTTCACTTTGAATGGGATAACGATTGGGTGGGGGAGTAGCAATGACCGATAAATCTCTGGCGGCCATCAAACTAAATTGAAGGGTTCGAGGAATCGGAGTTGCTGTTAGGGTGAGGACATCAATATTTTTTTTTAGAGATCGTATTTTTTCTTTGACAGCCACACCAAATTTTTGCTCCTCGTCTACGATCAACAGACCCAAGTCGGAAAAAGCAACCGTTTGCCCAGCTATTTGATGGGTACCAATTAAGATATCTATTTGTCCTGCCCTAAGGTCTTCTAGGAGCGCTTTACGGTCTTTAGTGGTTCGAAACCGATTAAGATAATCTACCCGAACTGGAAGGTTTTGAAGACGCTGACTAAAGGTCTTAAAGTGTTGAAATGCCAAGATGGTGGTAGGAACCAAAACAGCAACTTGCTTGCTGTTATCAACCGCTTTGAATGCAGCCCGTATGGCGACCTCTGTTTTTCCAAAACCCACATCACCACAAACCAAACGATCCATCGGACGTTCACTTTCCATATCGGCTTTGATTGCAGCTGTTGCTTTCCCTTGGTCGGGAGTGTCTTCATAAAGAAACGAGGCTTCCAGTTCCCATTGTAAATAACTATCGGGCGCAAAAGCATAGCCAATTTTTTTTCGCCGTTCAGCATAGAGTTGGATTAAATTAAAGGCTACTTCTTTTACGCGTTTTTTTGTTTTTTGTTTCAGCGTTTTCCATGCTTTCGATCCCAATTTGAAGAGCTTGGGTGCCCTCCCATCCTTCCCATTGAATTTGGAAATTTTGTGCAAAGCATGGATGCTGAGGTACAAAACATCTCTTTCACCATAGATTAGTTTGATGGCTTCTTGTTTTTTGCCCTGCACATCGATATGTTGGAGTCCACCAAACCTGCCAATACCATGGTCCATATGAGTTACATAGTCCCCCACTTCCATTAAGGTAAGTTCTTGAAGTGTTAATGCATCCGACTTGGTTTTTTGGGATTTGAGGCGATACTTGTGATAACGATTGAATAGCTGATGGTCGGTAAATACAGCAATTTGCGCTTTGGGATCTTCAAACCCTTCAAAGAGCGGACAGACAAGGGTCTGATAATGAATGGTCTCGTCCATCTCTTGAAAAATATCATGAAATCGCTTGACCTGTTGTTCACTAGAACAACAGAGGTAATTGGTCCATCCTTTTTTATGGTTGGCATTTAAATGGGCAACCAATACATCAAATTGCTTATTGAAACTGGGTTGAGGATTTTGCTCCCAGTGAAGCACCTTATTTTCAGTGAGGATATCGGGTTTTTGAAAGAAACCAACCCATCGATTTTCCAATGCTTCCATCCATTCTGTACGCTGACAAAAGAGTATCTCAGGGGGAAATTGTGTGGTGCTTTCCATGGCATTGTATTGGGCTTGAGCTTTTTGAAATAAATCGTCCAAACGAGAGCAACAACCATCAATATTTTCAAACAGGACACGGCTGTCTGGCGGGAGTAGGTCGAGAAGTGTTTTCCGTTTATCGGTAAAACTAACCGAGGAGGTATTGGGAATCAATTCAATTTGATCGAATTGCTGGATGGAAAGTTGGGTCCGAACATCAAAAGACCGCAAACTATCCACCTCATTTCCAAAAAATTCGATCCGATAGGGGTGTTGATTGGAATAAGAAAACACATCAATAATTCCGCCTCGGACTGAAAAAGTTCCCGGATCAGTAACAAAATCTACTCGTTCAAATCCATATTCAAATAGGGTTTCGTTGACAAAATCCAATCCTAGGGAAGTTCCTTTTTCTACTTTAAGAGTATTTTTTTTTAGGGTGTGTTGCGAGATTACTTTTTCAAAAAGTGCTTGGGGGTAACTCACAATGATGCGGGGTCGCTTGCTATGGGTCAACTTGCGTAATACTTCTGCACGTAAGAGAACATTTGCGTTGTCGGTGGCTTCAGAGATGTAGGCTTGGCGGTAGCTGGCTGGAAAAAAAAGAACGTCTGTTTGCCCCAATAGCACTTCTAAATCATTGAGATAGTATGCGGCTTGTTCTGGATTTTCGAGAACCCAGAGCATCGATGTAGGCCGTTGTTGAAATTGAGTAGCTATTGCCAAGGTGCGCCCCGAACCCACAGCGCCTTTGAACATGATGTACTGTCGTTGTTTGAACGCCTGATCGAGTTCATTTTGTAGGGGACTCTGCTCTAAAACGGCAAGCGGAAAGCGTTGCAATTGTTTTTTTGGTAAATATACAGGCTATTTTTTCCTTATGGAAATGGCTAATACATGCTTTTCACCCAGTGCATAAACCTGATCTTCGGTGGAAGGTTGCATGATATGCAAACCGGTAAACACTCCAAAGGCAGGGAGAATCAATTGGTTGGGACGATAAAAAAAACAAGGTACTTTTAGGCGTTGTCGCCCTTGGCCTTGCAGCCGAACTCCTGGATGAACATGCCCACACAGATTGACATGGTCTACTTTTTGTTGGGGATGGTGGGTCAAACATAAGCCTGCTTCAAACCATTCTTCTTCAACCCTCAGGCCACTCTGTTCCAATAAGAAATCAGGCAAAATGTCATGGTTCCCTTTGATAAGGATTGAAGGAAAAGGATTTTGTTGGTTCCACTCCGAAAAGCGATCCCATTCTTTATTCCGATCACTGTGAAATAAATCGCCTAAAAAGAAAATTCGCTTGACGGAAAGGGTGGCTAACAATGTTTCCATTTTTTTATAAAAAGAATACTGGATTTGGGGTGGGACGGCAAAGCCGTTTTTTCGAAAATGTGCTATTTTACCCAAATGGGCGTCGGCAATGAGAAGACTCTTCGTATTGACCCAATAGGCCGCTCCTTCTGGAAGCAGTTGTATTCGTTGCTGCTTAATTTGAAGTTCCATCGGCCACATCTTTATCGAGTTGTAAAAACATTTTTCGAATGCGATCCTCAACCGATTCGGAGGACATTTTGCCTCGCAAGCGATCGGTAATCAAGGGAAAAGAAAAGGGGGTAGGTTGGTAGGTTTTGACCCAACGAATATCTTGGCGTTGGATGCGTTCAAAGGCTTGCAGCAATCGTCCCTGTTCCATACCATGATCATAAGTTTCATCCAGTGCTTGTTGATAGAGCAGATTTTCTGGCTCATAGTCCTTGAAAACTTCATAAAAAAGTTGTGAACTGGATTGCAGGTGTTTGCTTTTGATTGGTTGAGAAGGAGTTCCTTGAAACACCAAACCACCAATTACTGCAATGTCTCGAAATTTTCTTCGTGCCATTTCTGAAACATTGATTCCTTTTTTTAGATCACTAAGTAGATCTTGTTCTGTCAAAAGATTGTTGTCCAATAAGCCTTCTATGTCTATGGGTGAATCAGAAACCAGTTCAAAACCATAGTCGTTGAAAGCCAAACTAAAACTAGTAGGGACCAATAAACTCAATCGATAGGAAACAATACTAGCCATTGCCATGTGAATGGCGTAGCCTTCAAAGGGATAAAAGACAGCGTGATATCCCTCTTTTGAGGGAAAAGTTTCAATCAGGAGCTCGTTGGCTTTGGGGAGTAAGGATTGTTTTTTTTGTTGTGCAAGTACGGGTTCCAATGCATTTCGCTCCTCGCTCTCGTTGCTTTCTAATTCATAAAAAGTATCGCGGAGTATAGCACTCAAGTGTGCACTGAAACTCATCCGCCCCCCCATCCAAGCTGGGATTTTTGCTTTTTTCACTTTTGATTTTTTAACCAGTACCTGATTGTTTTGGATTTTAATCAGCTCCAAATTTTTACCCGCAAATGTGAATACGTCGCCAGGATTTAATTTAGAGACAAACCACTCTTCAATAGTGCCGATAAACCCTCCTTTTCGGTATTTTACAATCAAATCGGCATCACTTACTATGGTGCCAATGGTCATGCGATGGCGCATGGCTATAGATCGATTGGCTACCTTATAGCTTCCTGTCTGGTCTACAACGACCTTTTTATATTCATCATAATTCTCCAAGCTTTGACTGCCCTGTAGGATAAAATTCAAACACCATTGCCATGTATCTTGTTCAAGCGTCTGGAAACAAAAGGTGTTTTGTATAATGGGATAAAGCATTTTGGGCTGAAAACCATCACCTACAGCTAAGGTCATTAGGAACTGGATGAGAACGTCATAACTATTTAGATAGGGGATTCGATCTTCAATAATTTGGTGTTCGATGGCTGTTTGCAATGCCAAAGCTTCGATCAATTCCATCGCATGGGTTGGAAGGAAGTAGATCACACTGGCTTGGCCCGGCTGGTGACCACTTCGTCCTGCTCGTTGAAGAAAACGACCAACCCCTTTAGGACTGCCTACCTGTATGCAACTTTCAACGGGACTAAAGTCCACCCCCAAATCCAAACTGGAAGTACACACAACCAATTTTAGTCGATCATGGCGCAGGGCTTCTTCTACCCAAAGCCTGGTTTCTTTGTTCATACTCCCGTGGTGCATGGCCATTTTCCCGGCCCAAGTGGGCTGGGCTTCCAATAGCTGCTGAAACCAAATTTCGCATTGGGCCCTAGTGTTAGTAAAGACTAAAGTAGATCGTGAACGACTGATCACTTTGATCACCTCCTCTAAAAGATGCAAGCCCAAATGACCTCGCCAGGGGAAGCGTTCCATATTCTTAGGGACGAGTGATTTTACTTGAATAGTCTTTTTACGATTGGAAACAATACGGACGCCATTCGGGGCTTCCGCACCTAACAGAATTTCCTGGGCCAGCGCAAGATTGCCAATGGTGGCAGAAATACCCCAAATCTTTACGTTAGGGAGAAAAGATTTTAAATAGGCGAGTGCAAGTTCTACTTGTACCCCTCGCTTGGAACCCATTAACTCATGCCATTCATCTATAACAATGCATTTTAGCTGAGAAAAATATTTTTTGTGGTCTTTGCTTCCTAGAAGTAGATGCAAGCTTTCGGGCGTTGTAACCAATCCAAAATTGGGATTTTTTCGCTGTTTGCTTCGGGCGCTTGCGGGCGTGTCTCCTGTGCGAAGATCTACTTTCCAGGCTATATTGAAATGGGTACTCATTTGTTCGGTGCTTTGCTGAATTTCCACCGCCAAAGCTTTTAGAGGCGTGATCCAAATAGCTTGCAATCCTTTTTTCGGGGGATCAATTAGGGCTTCCTGAACAATTCCTCCCCAGAGGGCATAGGTTTTTCCACTTCCCGTTGGAGCGTTAACAAAGCCACTTTTACCTTTTCTATAGGCTTCCCATGTCTTTTTTTGAAAAGGCAGTGGAGTCCAACCTTGAGCCTCAAACCAGTCTGATACAGTATTGACCTCAATCATGATAAAAGTTTTTTAAGATCCCCTAAGCTATTGGCTGCCTCGATTTTTTTATCATGTCTCCAACGGAGGATTCGGGGGAAACGCACAGCAACACCACTTTTGTGCCGCGTTGAGGCTGCAATCCCTTCAAAAGCAATTTCAAAGACCAATTTGGGTGTCACTTCTCGAACCGGTCCAAACCGTGCTAGGGTATTTTGCTTGACATAGCGATCTACTTCACGAATTTCTTTATCGGTCAGACCCGAATAGGCCTTGGTAAAAGTGACAAGTTTTCCCTCATCCCAAAGGGCAAAAGTATAATCGGTATAGAGGTTCGTTCGGCGACCGTGTCCTCGCATGGCGAAGGTAAGCACGGCATCGATGGTTTTGGGGTCGGACTTCCATTTCCACCAGCTTCCTTTCTTCCGCCCTACTGCATAGGAGGAGTCCTTTTTTTTGAGCATCAAGCCTTCGGATCGTTTTTGCTCCGCTTTTTCCCTTTCTTGAGCAACAGCTTCCCAAGTAGCAAAGTGATGCACTTGAGACAATTCCCAAGGTAAGTCAAATTTTTTATGACTTTGATAAAGGAGGGCGAGTTGCTCTTGGCGAATGTGAAGCGGTGTAGTTCTATAATCAATGCCTTCCCATTCCAACAAATCATAAATCATGAATCGGATAGGCACGTCTTGAAGCAATTTGGCACCCACCGTTTTTCTACCAATTCTTTTTTGAAGATCATTGAAATTACCAATGACTCCTTGGGGATAGGGTAAGATCTCACCATCGAGAACTGTTCCAGAGGGCAAATGATTTGCAAAAGGGGCCAATTCAGGAAACTTATCAGTAATTAATTCTTCTCCTCGGCTCCAGAGAAAATATTGCCCTTCACGGACAATCAATTGGCCTCGCATACCATCCCACTTATGCTCAACGCAGTAGGCTTCGGGGGAGTGTTTTTTGAAAAAATCATCCTCTACAGCGTAGGCGAGATAAAACGGATAGGGACGGCTAAGTTGGTCGGCGGCATGTGGAGTTATTAATAAATCCTCAAAAGTAGTTGTCTGTGGCGTCCAAGTGCCCATCAAGCGATGTGCCAAGGTATTTTCGTCCAGTTCTAAAGCTTGTCCCAACGCTCGAGTCATTAATTTTTGGCTAATACCGATTCGAAAACCACCCGTTATAATTTTATTGAAGACAAAGCGCTCCGTACTTGTTAGTTGTTGCCACTGGGATTGGATATAATTTTTCTTTTCCTGTTCTTCTTTTGGTTTGAGTGCAATAATATCGGTGATGGTTTCTGCCAAGGACTGCTCAGCTCCCTTTTGGCTATTAGAAAGCAACAAAGCGATGGTTTCTGCCAAATCCCCCACAATATGATAGGCTTCTTCAAACAGCCAAGGGGATAGACCGGCTAGTTCGGCTGCCCATTCACGGAGCAGGGAGGTGCTTACTGGGCGGGAGGGACGACGGTGTGAAAGAAGGGCCACTGCCCACAGGGCATCGTTCTGCGGAGCTGTACGGAAATATGTGGCCAATAAGGCTACCTTTTCATTAGTTTTGTTGGTGCTGTCTAAGGCCTCAATAAGTTGAGCAAAGGCGTTCATTCCGCAACGGTAGTTTCAGGTGTCTCCGCTTCGTATTGTGTTTTTTCGGTTCGGGCATTCCAGCCTTTTTCACGAAGGTATTGAGCAAAAATGTCAGTATAGCCGTGTGTAGTGATTACGTTTTCACAGCCTGTAGCTTCAACGGCGTGTAGCAAACCTTTCCAATCTGCATGATCAGAAAGTACAAAAGCTTTGTCCACTGCACGTCGGCGGCGAGCACCACGAAATGCCATCCATCCCGAGGCATACCCTGTGCTAATTTCCCCTAATTTTTTAGCCCATGCACTTCCCATTACCGCAGGGGGCGCCAAAACTAGATTCCCGGCAATTTGTTTTTTATTGGTCTCACGAGTAATCAATTGGGTTTCTGGAAAATCAATTTGAGATCGCAGGACTTCAGTCATTTTTTCAGGAGCCCCATGCGTAAATATTTTACCGATTTTCGGATCTAAGTGTTTGAGAAGTCGCTGCGCTTTACCCAGTGAATAGCCCATAAGCAAGCTGGTGATCCCAGCAGCTTTATTAGCGGCCCACCATTGATTAATTTGGCGATGGACTTTCACCGGATCTTGCCAGTTAAAGACAGGAAGCCCAAAGGTGCACTCGGTAATAAATGTATGGCAGATAACAGCTTCAAAAGGGGTCGAAATCCCGTCATTTTCCAATTTGTAATCTCCCGTAAAAACCCAAACTTCTCCACGGTTTTCAACGCGAATTTGGGAGGACCCAGGCACATGACCGGCTGGATGAAAAGAAAACTGAACCCCATTGATGCTGAAACGTTCTCCATAGGACTTTCCTGCTACAGTAATATTTCCCAAACGATGTTGAATAATTGGAACGTTGTCGTGGTGTGTAATATATTGTTGATTTCCCCAGCGGGCATGGTCTGAATGCCCATGCGTAATCAAGGCCTTGGGTACCTTTTTCCAAGGATCCAAATAGACATCGGCCGCGGCACAATAGATGCCACGGGAAGTAAATTCCAGCAGCGGCATTTTTCTTTTTCTTTTTGGGAAAGGTACAAAAACAAGCGTTTATATTTTTTCTAAAATCGTTGATAAGTCCTTCCCAAGGCCTACTTAGATGCCATTAGGATTATATACTTTTAGAATTATGTATTTAATTTTTGATACAGAGACGACAGGATTGCCAAAACGTTGGGATGCACCCCTAACCGATGCAGACAATTGGCCCCGATGTATTCAGATTGCTTGGCAATTACACGACGCCTCTGGGACTTGTATCAATCATCAAGATTATCTTATTAAACCCGAAGGATTTACCATTCCTTTTGAATCGGAGCAAGTCCACGGCATATCAACTGCTTTGGCGGAAGCGGAAGGAATACCCCTTGAAACGGTCTTGGAAAAGCTTGCTGTAGCACTAAAACAAGCGCAGTACGTGGTGGGGCACAATATTAATTTTGACCGTAATATTATGGGAGCCGAATTCCTCCGGGTAGATGGGAATGATCCTTTGGTATCGTTTTCTTTGATCGATACCTGTACGGAAGAAACAGCAGCTTTATGTCAATTGCCTGGAGGTCGAGGAGGTAAGTTTAAATTGCCCACCCTCAGTGAGTTGTATTATCATCTTTTTGGAAGTCGTTTTGAAGAAGCCCACAACGCAACAGCCGATGTAGAGGCTACTTCTCGTGTTTTTTTGGAGCTGCTTCGCCAAGTTCAAATTCACCCGTCTTCTCTCGAAGGAGAGTTCCCTGAAGAAGCATTGCGAATCACTTATCCGGAGGGTGTTCCCCTGTTGGGTTTGAATCACAAAAATTTAAAAGCTCTCTCTGAACAATACACTTCAAAACTACAGCCGAAAGGGGCCTCCAATGATCCCGTATCAAAAGAATCCCTTTCTGCTTTGTCCGATGCTTCGTTTGTGCATCTGCACAATCACTCTCAGTTCTCCGTGCTTCAAGCTACTTCTCGCGTGACTCAATTGGTTGAAGCTGCAGCTCAGTACAAAATGCCTGCACTTGCGCTCACCGATCATGCCAATCTGATGGGCGCCTTTCATTTTGTTAAAGCGGTAAAAAAACATAATTCAGAAGCCGCACCCGATGCCCAAATTAAGCCCATTGTGGGATGTGAATTTTATGTTTGTGAGAATCATAAGGACCGGTCTCGTAGAGACGATGGGTATCAGGTAGTTTTTTTAGCCAAAAATAAAAAAGGGTATCAGAATTTGATTAAGATGACTTCTTTGGCCTATACGGATGGATTCTATTATGTCCCTAGGATAGATAAACAAATCGTCTTGCAATTCAAGGACGATCTTATAGTGCTCACTGGTAACATGTATGGAGAAGTTCCCTCCAAAATATTGAATGTGGGAGACCCACAGGCAGAAGAAGCCTTGCTCTGGTGGCAACAGCAATTTGGGAATGATTTGTACATCGAACTCATGCGACATGGCCAAGAAGATGAAGACCGAGCAAATGCGGTTCTTATCCAATGGTCTCAAAAATACAGTATTCCACTCATTGCGACCAACAACACCTATTATGTTGAAAAAGAGGAAGCCAACGCCCACGATATTCTACTCTGTCTTAAAGAAGGAGAAAAACAAGCCACTCCGATAGGAAGAGGTCGAGGTTATCGTTATGGTTTTCCTAATCAAGAATATTATTTCAAGCCGCCCGAAGCCATGAAGGCGCTTTTTAAGGATGTCCCAGAGGCTATTCTTAATTTACAAGAACTGATCGATAAAATCGTTCCTTATGATTTGGCAAGGGAAGTATTGCTGCCAAAGTTTGATATCCCCAAAGCCTTTCAGGTAGAAAACCAACCCGATGGGAAAACGGGAGAAAATAACTATTTGAGACACTTGGCTTATGAAGGGGCGAAGAAACGCTATGATCCGCTCACTCCTGAAATTCAGGAACGCTTGGATTTCGAGCTGGCTGTCATTGCCAATACAGGCTATCCAGGGTATTTTTTGATTGTACAGGATTTGATTGCTGCCGCGCGAAGTATGGGAGTTTCAGTTGGCCCTGGCCGTGGTTCGGCTGCGGGTTCTGTTGTTGCCTACAGTTTAGGGATTGTCAATATGGACCCCATCCAATACGACTTGCTATTTGAGCGATTCTTGAATCCTGACCGGGTGAGCATGCCCGATATCGATATTGATTTTGATGACGAAGGACGAGGTAAGGTGATGGATTATGTCATTGAAAAATACGGAGCCAACCAAGTGGCTCAGATTATAACCTATGGCACCATGGCGGCTAAATCGTCTATCCGGGATACGGCAAGAGTACTAGACCTGTCGTTAAATGAAGCTGATCATATTGCAAAACTGTTACCCAATATGAAACTTTCCAAAATTTTTAGCTTGGAAGAAGAGGAATTGAGAAAGAGCCTTCGTTCAGAGGAATATACCCGGGTGAAAGAATTCAAAGCCATTGCCGAAGAATCGAGCTTGCAGGGGGAGACGATACAGCAGGCTAAAGTCTTGGAGGGCTCGCTTCGCAATACCGGAATTCATGCCTGTGGGGTTATCATTACTCCTGACGATATCACTCAATTTGTACCTGTTGCTACGGCAAAAGACTCGGAACTCTTTGTGACTCAGTTCGATAATTCTGTAGTTGAAAATGCTGGATTATTGAAAATGGATTTTTTGGGACTCAAGACATTGACGCTAATCAAAGA
>DQCR01000056.1:0-9598 GCA_003533785.1 Flavobacteriaceae bacterium | reverse complement strand
TTTCTATTGGATGATACCAAAACCTATGAATTGTTTCAACGAGGAGAGACGGTAGGAATCTTTCAATACGAATCCGCAGGTATGCAAAAGTATTTGAAAGACTTAAAGCCGACTCAGTTTGCTGATCTAATTGCTATGAATGCTCTTTACCGTCCGGGACCTTTGGAATACATTCCCAGTTTTGTGGCTCGAAAGAACGGTGAAGAAGAAATCACCTACGACCTTCCTGAGATGGAAGAATTTCTGAAAGAGACCTATGGGATTACTGTCTATCAAGAACAGGTGATGCGCTTGTCTCAGAAACTAGCTAATTTCTCGAAGGGCGATGCCGATATACTTCGCAAAGCAATGGGGAAAAAGATTTTTACTCTATTGAATAAGCTCAAGCCACAGTTCATCAATGGAGGTAAAGAAAACGGTCACCCGGAGGAAATGCTGGAAAAAATATGGAAAGACTGGGAGGCCTTTGCTTCGTATGCTTTCAATAAGTCCCATTCTACCTGTTACGCTTGGATTGGCTATCAAACAGCTTATTTGAAAGCGCATTATCCGGCAGAATATATGGCAGCTGTGTTATCGAATAATATGAGTGATATTAAGCAGGTTACATTTTTTATGGAAGAATGTCGTCGAATGGGACTTAAAGTTCTTGGTCCAGACGTGAACGAGTCTTTCCACAAGTTTACGGTTAATGATAACCAAGCCATTCGATTTGGTATGGGCGCCATAAAAGGCGTTGGGAAAGGCGCTGTAGAAACCATCATTGAGAACCGAAAAGAAGCGCCGTATACTTCTTTATTCGATCTCACCAAACGAATCGATCTTCGTGCAGCAAACAAAAAGGCTATGGAGAACTTGGCCTTGGCTGGGGGCTTTGACTCTTTTGATAAGGTGCATCGATCCCAGTATTTCAATCCGGATGGGGATGGTATTTTATTTCTCGAAAAAGCCATACGATTTGGCGCCAAATACCAAGAAAATGAAAACTCCTCACAAACCAATCTTTTTGGTGCAACCAATGATAGCACCTATCAAGTTCTAAAAGTTCCCTTCTGTGAACCTTGGGGAAATTTAGAACGCTTAAAGCGAGAAAAAGAAGTTGTAGGGATTTATATATCAGGACACCCTCTGGATGATTTCAAAAGAGAAGTAGATTTGTTTACCAATGCAGGCTTACACGTTCTATCAGATCTTTATCCCATAGTAGGTCGAGAGATGCACGTAGCAGGTATCGTTAATGCCGTCGAGCATTTGGAAACAAAAAATGGTAAGGGGTGGGCCAAGTTTCAGCTGGAGGATTTCAACGATCAGTTTGAGTTTCGCATTTTTGGAGAGGATTATTTAAAGTTTCGCCATTTTATAGGAATTAATCAGTTTGTCCGCTGTAAATTGATTATTAAACCCGGTTGGGCCAACAAAGAAACAGGGAAGGTTGGTGAACCCAGGATTCAATTCCTACAATTTGAGCAACTGCAGAGTACCCTGGCTAACCATGCTAAAAGACTCACCATAAAAATCCCTGCTGAAACAATAAACTCCTCTACAATAGATTCATTAGAACAAGTATTGAAGCCCTTCAAAGGAGACAAAACACTGCTATTGGATTTGATTCATAAAGAGCCAGAGATTAAATTAACGACGACTAGTCGAAAGCTAAAACTCGACATCACCAGTGATCTGTTGGATATGTTGGAAGAAAACCAATGGCGTTATCGAGTTAACTAGATACGGTTTATAGAAATATCATATAAATTGATGCCGAACGATAAATGAAGCTGGAATGAAAAATGTAAATTTGTAAAAAATTAAACAGTATGGCACTAGAGATAACAGACGCTACATTTGACGAAGTAGTATTGCAATCCAACAAACCTGTTATGGTTGATTTTTGGGCAGCTTGGTGCGGCCCTTGCCGAATGGTAGGCCCAATCATCGATGAATTAAGTTCCGAATACCAAGAAAAAGCAGTAGTTGGTAAAGTTGATGTGGATGCCAATCAAGAATTTGCAGCCAAATACGGGGTGCGTAATATCCCTACTGTTTTAGTATTCAAAAACGGGGAATTGGTTGGTCGTCAGGTGGGAGTAGCACCCAAGCAAGCGTATGCTGACGCCCTAGACGCTGCAATGTAATTTCTATTTTCTTTCCCTTCCAATAGTTTGGGATTTCAAATTAGGGGCGTATATTTGCCATCGCTAATTGGGTCTGGTAGTTCAGTTGGTTAGAATACATGCCTGTCACGCATGGGGTCGCGGGTTCGAGTCCCGTCCAGACCGCTCCAACGATGTTGTGTGTTGTGATACTGAAATAGTAGCGCAACTAATGAGAAGCTTTCCAGTAAAATGGAGGGCTTTTTTATTTACCTATGAATTGAAAACTCAACAGGAGAATCAAAATACCTAAAAGTCCTTGAAAGAAGGTCGCTACCGTATGCGTTCGCAATGCTTTTTGAGGCTCTATTCCCCCCACTTGTGAAACAATCCAAAAATAAGAATCGTTGGCATGCGACACGGTCATGGCTCCGGTGCCAATGGCTAGGATTCCCCATATTTTACCCATATCACTATCCAATCCTAAGCCAGGCAAAAGCGGAAATGTTATGGCAGAGGCAGTCAAAATAGCGACTGTGGAGGATCCTTGGGCCGTTTTGAGAAAGGCGGCTAGCAAGAAAGGAATCAGTAAACCCATACGCTCAGGAAAAGACAGTACAGTCAAATATTCTCCCAAAGGGAGCTGCTGTAAAACTTTTCCAAGCGCTCCGCCCATGGCTGTTATCATGACAATTGGTAAGGCTTGATCCCAACTTTTTCGGGCTTGATGTTTCAAGGGTGTATCCGTGTAGCGTTGCAACAAGGGGATCCCCATGACTCCACCTATAAAAAGGGCAATCAAGGGATTGGAAAGAACGCTCAAAAGATATCTTAAAGTGCTGTTTTGCGTGGGTAGGGTTCCTAAAGCCATCATAAAAATGGGAACCATGATTGGGCTTATCGCTTTACCTGTTGGGGGAAGTTTAGACGTTTTTGGTGAAATACCTGTAGGGCTCTCAATTGGAATTGTTTCTTTTACATTCCGTCCAATCCAGTAGGAATACCCTGCACCGGCAAGTGTTAAAACAAAGGCCAACAACCCCCCCCAAAGAAAGAGAATAAAGAGTTGTGTGAGTTCGAAATTGGCAGCCGCTGCCAGCGGACCAGGGGTGGGTGGAACAAGAACATGGGTTGCAAAAAGTCCAGTAGAAAGGGCTACCGTCAGACCCATTTTTGGAGTTTGGCTCTCTTGAGCCAATTGATTGTTGAGAGAATTGAGTATGACAAAAGCCGCATCGCAAAAAACGGGTATGGAAACCCAATAACCGATAAAGCCAACCACAAAATGAAGGGGCCATTTTGCCATTTTCCTCAGTAAAGTTTTGGCTATGGAAAGTGTAGCACCCGAAGCTTCTAAGCACACCCCAATCCAGCTTCCTAGGAAGATGAGAACACCAATTTTTTTGACCGTACTAATGAATCCCATTCCTATTACACTGGGCCAATCCAGTAAAGGAACTTGGAAGACGATGGCCCCAAAAAAAGTTCCGAGGAACAAAACCCTGAGGGGAGGCCAACGAAGCACACTGGTTCCAAGAATAATCCAAATCAATAAAACCAATAAAAGGATTAAATCACTGTTCATTTTTTTATTTTGAAGTGAGAGATGAGGAGCTTTTGTGTAACTTTTTCTATGGCTTCAAAAGGTTTTTTTTGAGCGTATTCCAGTGACTCACACTCTTCAAGCAAACTTTTCCATCCAACAATGCCACAGGCCTCAAGAGTTTTGATGTCCAACTGGATTTGCCCGCATACAACTAGTGTAGGAACCCTATATAAATGCGCTTTTTTTGCTAGGGATAAAGGCACTTTCCCAAGCAAGCTTTGATGATCCAAACAACCTTCCCCTGTGAGAAGAAGGCTCGATTTCTGAAAAAGATCTTCCAGTCCACTCCAACGATAAAATGTTTCAAAACCGGATTGTAATGAAGCATTGAACAGGGTCACCATCCCTGCGGCTGTTCCCCCAGCTGCTCCCCCTCCTTCCAAAGAAGCCAAGGGCTGATTTGAAAGCGGCTGAAGAATACGAATCAATTGTTGGGAATTTTCTTCTAGGATAGCACACTGTTCAGGGGTGGCTCCTTTTTGGGGAGCAAAAATAGTTGCTGCTCCCTGGGGTCCAACTGGGGGGTTGGAGACGTCACAGATTACGTGAAGCCAGCCGCTTTTCATCGGGATAGAGATTTTATCACGATCGATAGAAGCGACGGTACCCAACGTTTTTCCAGTTGGGATAAATGAATTACCAGTTGCATCCAGAGCAAGCCCCCCCATTCCACAAAAAATACCGAAGCCCATATCATGGGTAGCACTGCCGCCAATGCTTAGATAAATTTCATCACAGCCGTTGTTAAGGGCTTCTTTAATGAGAATACCTACTCCGTAGGTAGACGTTAATAATGGATTTCTTTCCTCGAGTGAGAGTTGAGATAAGCCAGCGATTTGTGAAAGTTCAATCCAAGCCTTGGACCCCATTTTGTAATAAGGAGCCCGAAGAGGGTGACCCAGAGCGTTTTGTGTATCCACCCACTGGAGATCACCTGTAAAATGGGATTCTAAAAAATCCAAAGCCCCCTCTCCTCCGTCAGAAAAGGGGATGCAATATGTTTTTAGAGAAGGCAACACTGACTGGGCTGCTCGTTCCATGGCTCTTGCTACCTCCTTAGCTGAGAGACTGCCTTTAAATGAATCGGGTGCAATGAGAAGGTTCATTGGGAATAATATTAAATATTTTAGGTATTTTTAGTTTTGCTTAAAAATTCAGTGAGTTCTTTTTGAGATATTATGGGATTGGCTCCCGTTCTAGAGGCAACCAAGGCCCCCATTGCACAAGCTTCTTCTAAAGCATCAGCCCTTGGCTGTCCACTTAATAGTCCTGCCAATAGGGTCCCAAGAAAACTGTCGCCAGCACCCACAGTATCGGCCACTTTAGTCTCAAAACCAGACTGATAAATAAAATGACTGTCCTCATACCACACTGCGCCTTTACTGCCTAGAGTAACACACACCTGTTGGGTATAGGTTTGCTGGGCTAAGAAAACGATTTGTTTTTCAATATCACTTTCTGTACAACCCTGATATGTCACTATTTCTTCCAATTCCTCTTCATTACACTTAATTAGGTCTGCAAGGTTCATCCACCTCAAAAGGTCGGTATGCTGGTAATGTGGTTTTCTAAGGTTGACATCAAATACTTTGTAACTTGCTTTCATGAGGAGCTTTTTGAGTGTGTTTTTGGAGGTTGCTCCACGAGTAACTAAACTTCCAAATACCAAACAGTCAGCCTCCTCAACATAACGTTCAATGGCAGATTCGTAGATGATAGCATCCCAAGCAACAGGACTTTCAATAGTATAAGTAGCAGAGCCTCCTTCATCCAAGAACACACCAACGCTTCCGGTTGAATGAGTGGTGTTTTTTTGTAAGTGAGCCGATATACCTGTTTCCTCAATTGCGATTTGTAATTCGTTCCCTAAAGCATCTTCGCCAATGGCGCTAATTAAGGTGGTGGAAACTCCTCGCTGGTTGAGTCGAAAAGCCACATTGAGGGGAGCTCCCCCCATTTTTTTTCCAGAGGGGAATAGGTCCCACAAAACTTCTCCAAAACAGACGGCATTGAATTGTTTCATAACAGCAAGATAAGAAGAAGCGTATCCACTCTATTATTTAAATTTAATGAATGAACTCGGAAAGTTTAAAGTACTTAATTTCCCCCGAATTTTGAGCAGCGAATAGACGCAGGTGTTCTAGCGGAGCACTTGGGAAATAAAGAGCAGTGAGTACAGTTTGCCCCCCATCAAAAAACAATTCCAAAGAAGTTTTGTCTATAATAATTTGAAAAGGAATAGTTGAGGTGATTGCATTTCGAGCGGCGGTTTGCTTTCCCGCAGAGAAAGCAGCGTTGAAATTGGGAATTTGCAGTTGACTTCGATCAATGAAAAACTCTTGTTTCTTACCGTCGTATCCAAAAAAGAGTTTGTCGCCTTGGGAATTGTCCATCTGGAACACATAGCTCTTATATTTAGAAAGGGTCATTTCGCCTGAAATTTGCATTCGGTCCAGAGCTAAGTCTTCGATAGAGGCAAGGATAGTTTTGGAATCAACGGCCAAGGACTCCGTGATTTTTTTGTCTACAAGATGGGTCTTCCAGAATGGAGTTGGGAGAGATCGCATACGATAAGTAGTGCCAGCGGGGAGCAGATCAATCTCCCGAGGTAGGGTCATTCCATTTTTCCATTTTTGAGTTGGCACTTTTCTAGCATATTCCCAGTTGGATTGCCAACCAATAACTACTTTTTTGCCCCTCGGGTGGGGAAGGTTATTAAAGCTAACACTAGCATAATTATCAGTACCAAAATCCAACCAAAAATCATGCTTTTGCCCCATGGAATTTACAAATTCGGAGTCGGGGATAAATTCTTTTCCATTCCAATCCCCAATAAAATACTGGGTGGCACTTCCTCCGTTGGGCCCCCCAGGGTTGATGCTGACTAATAGCACCCATTTTTTCTCTTTTGTGCCAGCCACGGGCAGTTCCATTAATTCGGGACACTCCCATACCCCTTCATGATTGCCAATACCTTTTCCAAACCTAGACAGGTAGGACCATTGCTTTAAGTCGGAAGAATGATAAAAAAAGACTTCACTATTGACAGCCAATGCCATTATCCACTGCTGAGAAGACAGGTCCCAAGAGACCTTAGGATCCCTAAAGTCGGTTATTCCAGGATTGGGAATTACTGGGTTTTGGTCGTATTTGACCCAATGAAATCCTTGATCGAGTGAATAGGCGATGCTTTGTGTTTGAAAGGTATTGGAGCAAGCGTCCTCTCCTTTTTGATCATGATTGGTATATATTGCAACTATTGGGATTTGACCTTCTTTTCCAAAACCTGATGTGTTTTGATGATCCACGACAATACTCCCAGAGAAAATCGTTCCTAGCGCATCTGGGAATAAGGCTATAGGATGCTCTTTCCAATGAAGTAAATCCTTGCTCGTGGCATGCCCCCAATGCATAGGACCCCATACATTGCTGAAGGGATGGTATTGAAAATAAAGATGGTAGGTGCCTTCGAAATAAAACATCCCATTGGGATCATTAAGCCATTGGGTTTGAGGAGTGAAATGAAAATGGGGTCGGTATAGTTTTTCTTCTTTTTGCATGGTATCTGGACTACTGGTGGTGCATCCGATTAAGAGCCAGCCTATCGTTACTCCAACAATAGACTTCTCGTAATTAATCATTAATTAATTTTTTACTCAATTGTTCAAGAGAAACCCCTTTGGTTTCTGGCATACTTACTCTCGCCCACAGCAGTTGTCCAAGCATCATGAATGAGAAAAAAGCAAATATGGGCCATGGGTTTTCTCCAAAAATCCCTTCTTTTTCGTCCAAAAATAATGGTGTTATAAGCGTGATCAACGCTGCAAAAACCCAATGGACCCCTGTACCCCACGCTTGACCATAGGCGCGAATTTTATTAGGGAAAATTTCTGAAATAAAAACCCAAATTACCGCTCCTTGACCAATGGCATGGGAAGCGATAAAAAGAAGAATAAAGCTGATAAGAAGGATGGGGTTGGCTTCCGAATAAAAACACCAAGCAACTAGCGCCAAGCTGAGAATATATCCAATGGAACCCAAGGTCATTAACTGTCTCCGTCCCAAACGATCGATTAGACGAACACCGACAATAGTAAAAATTAGGTTGACCGTTCCAATAGAAATAGAACTGAAAAGAGATTCCTGGGTAGCCAAGCCAGAACGCTCCAAAATTTCAGGGGCATAGTATAAAACAAAATTTATTCCTGACCATTGATTGAAAAAAGCCAATAAAAAAGCTAGGGTCAGTACGCGGGAATACTTTCTTTGAAAGAGAGATTCAGTTGTATCCATTTTCCCAGCCGCTTCTTTGATCGCCCTCAAGTTAGCTTCGGCTTCTTGTTCGGAATAAATAAATTGGAGAATGCGCAAGCCTTGTGTATCATCCTTTTTAGTGAGAATTAACCAGCGTGGACTTTCGGGAACTCGCAAAACAAATAGACAATAAATAAAAGCTGGAAACGCTTCAATACCTAACATCAAGCGCCAGTCAATAGCCCCTCCTATTCCGTCTAAAAGGTAATTGGATAAAAAGGCAATAAAAATTCCGAAAACGATATTGAATTGATACAAAGCAACAAATTGTCCTCGGGTTCTAGCGGTAGATATTTCTGAAATATAAACTGGAACGGCGACCGATGAAGCACCAACTCCAAGACCACCGATAAACCGCATCAAGGAAAAGGTAAAGGGATCAGGAGCCAGCGCAGAACCAAGAGCAGAAATTAGATAAAGAACTCCAATCCAAAATAAGGTTTTTTTTCTACCGTAACGTTGTGCGGGAAAGCCCCCCAAGAGCGAACCGACGACTGTTCCCCATAATGCCATTGACATGATAAAGGTTCCATGGAATAAAGGACTTAGCTGCCATAATTCTTTCACCGGTTGATTGGCACCTGAGATAACCACGGTGTCAAATCCAAACAAAAATCCGGCAACGGCCGCAGTGACGGACCAAAGGAGTGTTTTTTTCATTTTGGCTTCTTTGCACTAAAGAAACAAAAAAAAATAAACCTGTTACAATAAAAAATGCTGAGGGTCGTTATGTATTAAAACACATTTGATATGAATTGGTGGAAAGCCTTATTTACCTATTGTCTCGGATATCATTAATGGATATAGACCCTAGACACTTACCCTTTTATATTGAAAGCTAGTAAAGTGTCACTTGACTCCTTTGTGTTTGTTTTTTTTCTGATTACGACTTATTCCTTTTACCTTTAGTGCCAATTAATTTTTTATTCATGGAGCTTCTGTGGGTTTTGTTATTGCTTGTCAATTTGGGCTTGGTTGCCTTCTTGGTTTTTCGAAAGCCAGCGGTAAGTGTGGACCAAAATAGAGTACAAGAAAAACTCCGAGAAGAACTGACCCAAAACCGAGAAGAATTACAAAGGAACTTAAGAGAAAGTCGGTTGGAATTGACCAAAAGCCTTGATCGTTTAGTAGATACCATCGCCAAAAAAGCCAAAGAAGATCGAGAGGAGCAACGCACTACATTGAAAGATTTTCAAGAGGCATTCTCTAAAAACGTGAAAGAATTTAACGAACTCCAAAAGCAGAAGTTTGAAGCCATGCGCCTAAAACAAGATGAATTGGTGAAGACCACTGAACTGCGTTTAGAAAAAATGCGTGAAACAGTGGATGAGAAATTGCATAAAACACTGGAAGAGCGGCTGGGGAAATCATTTGAAATTGTGACGCAGCAATTGTTGCGAGTCCAGAAAGGGTTAGGCGAAATGCAGACGCTGGCTGCTGGGGTTGGAGATTTAAAAAAGGTATTGAGTAATGTCAAAACAAGAGGTGTTCTAGGAGAGATTCAGTTGGCTAATATTTTGGAGCAGATATTAGCTCCCGAACAATATGAAGCCAACGTAAAAACCAAAAAAGGATCCGATGCCTTGGT
>DQCR01000043.1 GCA_003533785.1 Flavobacteriaceae bacterium | reverse complement strand
GTAAACTATAAAAAAGAATTCACAGATTTACTTGGTTTAGCTGCAATTATTGGTTTTAACTCAAACTCTGTTAGATATTCACAAGACGGTTTGGAAAGTAATAAGCAAATTGCATACGGAACCCTCAAACATTGGAATTTTGAAGATGCATCTGCTACTAACACTTTTAGTGGCGTCCAAATGCAATTCGAAAACCAACAAAATGTTTACGGGGTATTTGCAGACTTAACTCTCTCATATGACGACTATCTTTATGTTAACGGGTCTGTTAGAAACGATTGGACTTCAACATTAGAAGATACAAACAATACTATCCTATACCCTTCAGGTAGTGTCTCTTTTATAGCTTCAAACTTTTTTGAAGAACTAGGTCAAGCTACTTTTCTTGACTACTTAAAATTAAGGCTTGGATATGGATCCTCTGCTGGTTTCCCTGGCGCATACACAACAAGAAATACACTTGCATTGACAGGTCGTGCATTTATATCCCCAGGAGGAAACTTGAGTTCATCTAATACTACTTCAAACAGGTTAGGGAATCCTAATCTTAAGCCAGAATTAGTATCTGAATTCGAAGTTGGTATGGATACTAGGCTCTTTGACAACAGAATTGGTATAAATCTTAGTTACTTTAAAAAGACAACTACAGATTTAATTACACAAAAAGACTTGGACCCATCAACTGGATTTACCTTTACAACACTTAATGGAGGAGACCTTGAGGTGCAAGGAGTGGAATTAGACCTTGACATGAATCTTTTGCAACAATATGATGGTTTGTCATGGAGTGCTAATGTTAATTTTTATGCCGATGAATCTCTTGTTACAAGATTACCTGAAGGTGTCGATCAAATCATAATTGGTAATTATTCAAATTTTGATGCGAAAAATGCAGCAATAGTTGGTCAACCATTTGGTGTTTTAATTGGTGATAAAATTAGGACTGATGATTCTGGCAATAGAGTAATTAATGCTGCAACAGGTAACTATATAATTGATCCGCAAGACGTAGTCATAGGAGATCCAAATCCTGACTTCCTCCTAAACTTTGATAACACTTTTAAATATAAAGGGTTCAATTTAAATATAGGCATGGGCTACAGACACGGTGGAGATATCTTCTCCAAACAGGCTGTTACCCTCTTAAGCAGAGGTATTATTGATTTTCCCTTTGATAGACTTGGTACGTATATATTCCCAGGTGTAAATGTAGATGGTTCACCAAATACAACTCAAATAGGAGCTACAGATATTGCATTTAGTAACTGGTTAGGAACTGACGAGTTAGAGATCTGGGATGGAACTACAATAAGATTAAGAGAAATTTCGCTAGGTTATGATTTCAAAGGATCAGTTTTAGACAAACTTCCTTTTAACTCATTAAGCATTGCTTTGTCCGGAACAAATCTTTGGTACAAGGCAGTTAATTTCCCGGAAGGTGTTAATTTTGATACCAACACACTTTCTAATGGTGTTGGAAACAATATTGGGATTGAATATTTTGCTGGGCCTAGTTCGAAGAGATACGGATTTACTATTAATGCATCATTTTAAAAATTGAAAAATGAAAAACAACAATAAACTCAGAAATTTACTTTTCGCAATTTCAGGAGTAATTGCATTACAAGGATGCGATACAATGGAGTTAGATTTATTAGATTCTCCCAACGCCCTGAATGAAACAAACGCAAATCCAGAATTTTATGTTAATTCAATTCAATTGGATTTAAGAGACTTCTTCTTTGAGGTAACTGAACCTGGACAAGAAGTAACACGTATACTTCATATGTTTGGACCTTTATACCAAAATGCTTATGCTCCTTCTGATTTAAATGATGCATGGAATATAGCATACGCTGGTATAATGCCAGATGTAAGAGCACTACAAAGATATGCCGATGAGGGTGGATTATACACACACCTAGCTATTGGACAAATTGCTGAAGCGTATGTGATGGCTACTTTAGTAGACTATCTAGGTGATATACCTTATTCAGAAAGTAATGACCCTGAGATTTTCAACCCTAGTGTTGATTCAGGCCAGGATATTTATGCGAGCTTGATTACTCTCTTAGATTCTGCAATTGCCAATTTAAATCTAGATGAAACAAAGTTACCTGACACTGATTTTTACTATGGTGGTGATGAATCAAAGTGGATTAAGTTGGCAAATACACTGAAGTTAAAACTCTACGTACAAAGTAGGCTTGTAAATGAATCTGAATCTGTAAGTGCAATTTCCTCAATTGTTAGTTCTGGAAATTTTATTAGTGCTGCTGCAGATGACTTCCAATTTCAGTTTGGATCAAATGATACTAATCCTGATAGTCGGCATCCAATATTTGCTAGAAACTTTTTAGAAGGTACTGGATCCACAGACTACCAATCCAATACTTTTATGCAATATATTACATCGGATACTAGTAATGAAGATCCTAGAAGAAGGTATTATTTCTACAGACAACGCGCTGTTGGACCACAAAATACTGTAGAGCAATCCTGTTATGGCACCCTTCCTCCAGCCCATGTCGGATTTACTAACATCTATTGTAACCTAAATGATTTTGCATCCTACCCTGGATATTGGGGTCGTGATCATGGTTATGACTTTGGTATACCGCCAGATACAACTTTAAGAACTGCTTGGGGACTTTATCCAGTGGGAGGGCAATTTGATGATAATTCCTTTACTCCCATAGCTGATCGAAGTATCGGAACAAAAGGAGCTGGAATTGAACCTATCATGTTATCAAGCTTTGTTCACTTTATGTTAGCTGAAATGGTTTTAGAGACAAGTTTTAGTGGCGATGCTGCTGGTTTATTAGAAGATGGAATTAGACAAAGCATATCTAAGGTTATGAATTTTAGATCTGACCTCGCAGATCCGGACTACGTTCCTTCTTCAGATGATGTTGACGCTTATGTAACTGAAATCATGGATCGTTACGATGCTGCAAACGCCGACGGTAAATTGAATATAATTGAAAAAGAATATTTCAAAGCCTTGTACGGAAACGGTGTGGAAGCATACAATACTTATAGAAGAACAGGCAAGCCTGATGATGGTCAGCCATTAGTAAGAGAGCCGGTTAACAATTATCTGCGTTCTTTCTTCTACCCAGACGATTATACTTTGTTTAATACAAATGCCACACAAAAGGATGATGTTGTCACCAAAGTTTTTTGGGATAACAATCCTGATACTGGGTTCATAAACTAAATATTATAAATTATGAGAAAAATAAAACTTTATTCAAGCATTTTACTCGCCACAATTATTTCTATTACAGCGTGTAAAGATGACGATCTGGATAGACTCAACATAACAACAATTGAATCAGGAGCTATTTTGAGAACAATTAGTAAACAGCTCCCTGCTATTGACATTACAAATCCTGCAGGAGCTACAATGAGTGTAGATTTAGAATTTGATGATTTCTTAGGACAAGATACTATGGAATCAGTTGACGTGTTTGCTTCTTTTGTAGATGCTACCCCTGTAGCTGGTCAAGTTCTTACTTTCAACGAGGTTTCTATGGGAAATGTTTCTGCATCAACTTTCACAGCTAGTGAAAACGGAAAATTGCAAGGAACAATTTCTATGAATATTGGTTCTGCTATGAGTGCCATTGGTGTAACCGATGACCAATTATATGGAGGAGATATATTCCTTATGCGCTTAGTGCTAAACACAACTGATGGAAGGATATTTACTTCAGATAATGTAGGCCCAAAAATTCAAGGTAGTTCTGCCTTTGTTTCACCTTTCAGATACAGCGGAAGTGTAGTTTGTCCTCCATTGACAGGTACATGGACTATTGACATGCAAGACTCCTACGGTGACGGATTTAATGGTGCAGCTATTGAGGTGAATCTAGACGGAGTGATAACACCTTACAGTATTACTGGTTCCTCAGGTTCCGCTACTATAGAGGTACCTTCTGATGCCATCGGACTTGTATTTAGTTTTAAATCCGGTGATTATGATTCAGAAATTACTTTTCAAATTACAGCTCCAAACGGAGTTGTAACCGATCATGGTCCTAGTCCAGATGTTGGTAGTATTGATGTAGGTATTGATTTTTGCACACTATAAAGAAAAATATTCTTTGTTAAAAGAGGCCCTTGGGTCTCTTTTTTTTTACTTACAATTCATTGGAATTAAGCATATTTGTTAATTATGGACAAATCGTTACAAATATTCGGAATTCGAGCCATCCAAGAGGCATTGGAAAATGAACAAACCTTAGACAAGGTTTGGATTCAACAAGGAATAAAAAGCCCCCTACTCCGTCAACTGGAACAAGCATTGAGAAATAAGGGAGTGACCATTAGTTTTGTTCCCAAAGAAAAGTTTAATTCTAGTCGCCATGAAAATCATCAAGGAGTTATGGCGCGTATTTCTCCCGTAGCCACACATTCTTTGGAAGACATTCTCGATATGGGCTTTGGTAATGAACCCCCTTTCCTATTGCTTTTGGATCATATAACTGATCCACACAATTTAGGTGCAATACTCCGAACGGCAGCGGCCACTGGTGTCCATTGTGTTGTTCTACCCAATTCGGGAAGTGCGCCTCTTAATGGAACTACCGTCAAAACTTCTGCTGGGGCCATTTTTGAAGTGCCTATTGCTAAAGTGAATCATCTCAAGGATGCTGTTTTTCTTCTACAAGACCATGATATTCCATTGGTGGGTTTAGATGAAAAGGCTACGGATATAGCCTACAAAACGGATCTGAGTGGGCCCATTGCCATGGTTATGGGTTCGGAAGAAAAAGGAATCCATCCTAGCCTTCTAAAATTGTTAAATACCTGCGTTCAACTACCGATGGTCTCCAAAGTCGCTTCACTCAATGTTTCGGTGGCCACAGGTCTGATTCTTTATGAAGCGATTCGACAACGGCACCATCGTTTAGATCAATAAAGCATGTATCCCTCTTCCACCCCCCTTGCTGAGCGCATGCGACCAAAATCCCTCTCAGACTATGAGGGTCAGGAACATTTGGTGGGTAAAAACGGGGCTCTTTTTCAAAGCATCCAATCGGGATTTATTCCTTCAATGATTCTGTGGGGCCCGCCGGGAACTGGTAAAACGACGTTAGCTAAACTCCTAGCTGGCGAGAAAAAAAGACCTTTCTATAAATTATCGGCTATCAATGCTGGAGTGAAAGAGGTGCGCGATATCATTCAAAAAGCACAAAACCAAGGGGGATTGTTCACCGATAAAAATCCGCTGTTATTCATCGATGAAATCCATCGATTCAGCAAATCTCAGCAAGATGCTTTATTGGGCGCTGTTGAAAAAGGAATAATCACACTCATTGGTGCTACCACGGAAAATCCCAGTTTTGAAGTAATCAACGCCCTCCTCTCTCGCTGTCAAGTTTTTACACTGAAGCCCCTGACCTTAGATAATCTAAAGAGTTTGTTGAATCGGGCACTTAAAAAAGACAGCTTCTTACAGTCCCAAAAAATAGTATTGGAGGATCCTGAAGCCCTTATTCATTTTTCCAGTGGAGATGCGCGGAAACTATTAACGCTGTTAGAATTGGTGATTTTTTCCTTCGAACCAGAGGAAAAGATCATTGTCACTAATGAAAAAATAAAAAATACGTTACAAACCAACGCTGTACAATTCGATAAAGATGGTGACTTCCACTACGATGTTATCTCAGCCTTTATCAAATCCATTCGAGGCAGTGACCCCAATGCTGCAGTATATTGGTTGGCTCGAATGCTCCAAGCGGGAGAAGATGTGAAATTCATCGCCAGGCGAATGCTTATCGCAGCCAGTGAAGACATTGGAAATGCCAATCCCAACGCCTTGGTTTTAGCCCAAACCACCTTCAGTTCCGTTCAAATCATTGGTCTGCCAGAGGCTCGAATCTTACTGAGTCAGTGTGCTGTATACCTTGCTACCTCTGCGAAGAGCAATGCGAGCTATTTGGCCATTAACAAAGCCCAAGAACAAGTGGAGAACAATCCGAATCTTGGCGTGCCACTCCACCTTCGTAATGCCCCCACAGCATTGAGTAAAGAAATGGGGCATGGGTTAAAATATCAATACCCGCACGACCATCCCAATCATTTTGTAGAAGAAGGCTACCTCCCCGAAGAATTAGAAGGGACTCGCTTCTATGAGCCTGGAGATAATCCAAAAGAAAATACCATTCGACAATGGTTAAAAAAGCTTTGGGGAAAAAAATATGGCTATTAGCTTTTTCTCCAGAAATAAGGAGTCAATAAAATCAATACTGTAAATAACTCCAAGCGACCTAACAACATTAAAAAAGAAGACCACCAAAGTCCTATTGTAGGCAGGTGTGTATAATTCTCTGAAGGGCCAAAAATACCTAGGGCTGGACCCACATTACCCAAAGAAGAGGCTGCTACCCCAACCGAGGATTCAAAATCAAATCCCATCATTGCAAAACCCAGCGTACCTATGATAAAAGACAGAAGATAGAGAATAAAGAACCCAAGTATGTTTTGTACAATTCCTTCATTGACAACACGATTATTATAACGCACTTGCAGAATTGCATTGGGATGCAAGGCGCGTTTAAATTCAAGAATTCCGCTTCGAATCATTAACAAATGTCGAACCACCTTAATACCCCCAGAAGTAGAACCAGCGGAGCCCCCAACAAACATCAAACCAAAGAAGATTAGAGTGAGTATAGGCGCCCAAGAAGTATAATCTGCAGTGACAAATCCAGTCGTCGTAAGAATAGAAACTACCTGAAAAAGTGCATGACGGAAAGCACTTTCTGAACTTCCCCATACCTGTGGATGACTATTCAAAGCACCGGGTATTATATTTTGAATTAGGAAGTATGAACAAACGAAAAGAGTGAAAATCCCAATAAACCACAGATAATATTTAAACTCTATGTCGCTGAAAACTTTTCTAAAGCTCCCGGTAAACCCAAAGTAACTGAGTACGAAATTTGCTCCTGCTACCACCATAAAAAACATAATAATGTATTGGATAAGGGGTTGATCGTTCCAAAAGGCAATGCTATTGTTCTTGGTGGAAAAACCTCCTGTGGAAAGGGTGCTCATAGCGTGATTGATAGCGTCGAAGAAAGACATCCCTGCAAGAGACAAAAGAAGTGTCTCAGCCAAAGTATATCCAAAATACAGCAACCAAAGGCGTTTGGCCGTATCCGTGATTCGGGGATGCAGTTTGTCACTGTTGGGGCCAGGGACTTCGGCTGCGAACAGTTGCATCCCTCCTATGCCAAGAATGGGGAGGATCGCAATGGTTAATACAATGATTCCCATCCCTCCTATCCAATGAGTAATACTTCGCCAAAACAACAAGCCTTTGGGGAGGCTTTCAATATCCGTTAATATCGTTGCTCCTGTTGTGGTGTAACCAGACATTGTTTCAAAAAAAGCATAGGAAATATTTGGGACACTTCCTGTCACCAGGTAGGGGAGCATCCCGGTGAGGGTCATGGCCAACCAGCCTAGAGTGACTACTAAATAGCCTTCTCTTTTTTGAATTTGGGGTTGGACTCCCCGGAAAATAATCAATAAAAGAATGCCTACGAGCAATACGCCAACGGAAGCTTTCAAGAGGGGTAGTGTAGATTGGTCTTGAGTGAGCCAGCTCATTCCGACAGCTAAAAACATTAAGGCACCATTAAAAGTCAAAAGAACTCCTAATAGTTGAAAAATGACCCTGAAGTTGAGCTTATAGAACATGCCTAGCGAAACAAGCCTTCAATTCGTTTGATGGAACGGGGTAAAGAACAAACCAAAACACGATCTCCTGCTTGAATAACATAGTCCCCTAAAGCAATGACCCCCTCCCCTTCTTTCACAACACCTCCAATGGTAGCTGTTCTTGGAAAGTCAATCTCTTTTATCTTTTTACCGTTCACTTTAGAATCTTCATTGACTACAAACTCTAGGAGTTCGGCGTTCAAATGACTCAATGTTGTCATGTCCACCACCTCACCTCGTCTAACGTAGCGAAAAATGGTGTTGGCAGTCAATAGTTTTTTATTAATCAAGGTATCAATACCTATGGATTGAGTAAGCTGAAAATAGTCGATATTCTCTACTAAAGCGATGGTTTTAGATACCTCTTTAGACTTTGCCATGAGGCAAGTCATAATATTGGTTTCGGAGTTTTCGGTTACTGAAATAAAAGCATCCATGGTCTCCAAGTCTTCTTCATCTAGGAGTTCCACACTTCTCCCATCCCCATGAATGACCATAATTTCAGAAAATTCCTCAGCAATAGAAATGGCTTTGGTTTTATTTTGCTCAATGAGTGTGACATTGAATTTTTCTTCTGCTAAACGACGTGCTGTGATAGCCCCGATCTTTCCACCACCGAGAATCATCACATTTTTAATTTCTTTTTTGACCTTCCCCGTGAGTTTATAGATTTCTTCTACCCCTTGTTTTAAGGTGGTGAAAAATACCCGATCTCCTGCTTCGAAAATGGTATCCCCTCGTGGTATCAATGTCGATTGGCTACTTTTTCGCTGGAGTGCAATAGGCATAAAATGAACATCGGGAAATATAGATGCGGCTTCTTTTACACTTTTGCCCACGAAAGGGACCTCGTCTCCCAAGGTTGTTCCAATTAGTGTTAACGCACCCGATTCAAATTCATAACTATTGCTAAAAGCCGATTGATCCAATAACTGGTGAATTTCGTCAGCTGCAAGGGCTTCTGGTGAGATCAGTTCGTCTATTCCTAATTTTTCAAAATTGATGCAATCATTTTCTTTGATAAATTCAATTGTAGAAATACGGGCTATGGTTCGCTGGCAACCCAATTGCTTGGCCAAAGCGCAGATCGTTATATTGGCCGATTCCTCTGAGGTCACTGCAATAAACAAATCGGCATTACTGACCTTGGCTTCTTTGATCACACTCAACGAACAAGCATTCCCTTTCAGGGTTTTAATATCCAGGTGATTTTCAGCATAAGTTAGACGTTCCTTATCGGTGTCAATAAGTGTGATGTCTAAAGACTCATAGGATAGCAGTTTGGCCAAATGGAAGCCTACTTCACCGCCTCCGGCGATAATTATTTTCATATAAGTAGGAAAATACTCAGCAAATATACAAAAAGGTGGTCGCTAGGGATATAATTCTCTTCAAAGCCCTCACAATTCTTCTATCTTTGCTTCCCATGAAAAAGAAAGTGACTCCCTATGCAGATTCGAAGGCTTCGAAGAAAAAACAAGTTACTCGTATGTTTGATGCCATCTCTGGGGAATACGATTTATTGAATCGAATTATTTCTCTTGGAATCGATGTGCATTGGCGCAAAAAAGTAGTCCGTATGGCACAACAAAAGCCAATTGACACAGCGTTAGACATAGCTACAGGGACAGGAGACCTCGCTATTGCCCTTAGTCAAACTTCTGCTCAAAAAATTGTTGGTCTGGATATCTCCCCTGGAATGCTCGCGCTAGGAAAAGAAAAAATCAAAAAGAAAGAACTAGAAAACACCATTGAAATGGTGATTGGGGATAGCGAAGCACTAGTTTATGAAACAAATACTTTTGATCTGGTCACCGTAGCCTTTGGAGTAAGGAATTTTGAAAATCTAGAAAAAGGCTTGAAAGAAATTTATCGTGTTCTAAAACCCGAGGGAACCTTACTCATCTTGGAAACTTCAGTTCCTACTGCCTTTCCATTCAAACAATTTTATCAATTTTACACAGGTTGGCTTATGCCCAACGCGGCAAGACTAATTTCTAAAGACAAGGCGGCCTATCACTATTTGGCTGAATCTGCAGCACACTTTCCTTATGGCAGTGCTTTCAACAATATTTTGACAAAAATTGGGTTTATAAGGGTAGCTAGCGCTCCTCAAACTTTTGGCGTCGCTACAATTTATTGTGGTACAAAACCAAAGACATAAAATACAAGTTTGTTTTATCCTCTTTTTAGTTGGGACATGGAATCTTTTTGCCCAATACCCCCAGGTACGAGAACGGATCAAAAATTTACCTCAATTTGATGACCGCTTTGTTCACTATGGTTACTTTGTGGGGCTCAACAACTACTTTTTCGACTTTGACTACGATCAAGACTATTATCGCAACAATAATTTGCCAGACATTGAAGTAAGTTCGGGAACAGGCTTCACAATTGGACTGATCGGGGATTTACGCATCAATCAATTTCTAAATCTTCGGTTGGAACCTGGTCTATATTACTCCCAGCGTGACCTCTTATATCCAGATATTGATGCTTTTAACACTGAGCAAGAGCGCATTCGAGAAATCAAATCCACATATATTCACCTCCCCCTTTTACTGAAAATCAATGCGCAGCGCATCAATAACTTTAGGCCTTTTCTTCTGGCTGGGGTTTCTACTGACTTCAATTTATCAAGCAACAAAAAAAATACAGATGACAATTTCAGTAATGTCTTTCGTACCCAAAGTCAAAACATCAATTATGAAATAGGAATTGGTTTTGATTTCTATTTGTTTTATTTCAAGTTTTCTCCTTCCATACGGGGTATCTTCTCCACGCAAAACGAATTAATCCCGGATAACAGTCCCAATAGCCCTTGGACAGGGCCTATTACCAATATGGTGAGTCGTGGTGTTGTACTCAACCTTGTATTTGAATAACTAATTGCCCGCATAACAATGAGAAAGTACAATGGCCGAAGCCGAAGCTATGTTCAAACTCTCTACACTGTCCGTCTCTTTTGCTGGAATCGTAATCCATTGTTGGATGGTGGAGGCAACTTCTTTACGGAATCCATGAGATTCACTACCAAAAGCGTAAACTGCGGGTCCTTTAACTTCAGCCTCATAAATAGATTTACCCGAAAGGCCAGCACCGAAGACAGGTAATTGTGTACCCGATAAAAAAGCCACCAAGTTTCCATAATGACAATAAACTCTTGCCATTCCGCCCATCGAAGCCTGCACCACCTTAGAATTATAGCAATCTACCGATTGTTCACTACACAATACATGTTGAATACCAAACCAACTCGCCTGTCTGAGGATGGTTCCCAAATTTCCTGGATCACTGATTTGATCTAATACCAAAACCGATTCATTTGTTGGGAGAGCAATGGGTTTTCTTTTTTTAAATACCCCCAACATCGGACTGGCTGTTTTGAATTGGGTCATTCGAATCATTTCAGCAGTACTCACAACGGTCGTGGGTAGAGAGTCTTGAGGCTCAGTCGAAAGGAGTTCTGTCCATTCCCAACCTTGTTCAAAAAAGTCATGAACGCTTTTGTGTCCCTCAACGACAAAACACCCCGTTTGGTCCCTAAATTTCTTTTGGCTCAATTGAGCTATTTGTTTCAGTCGGCTTTTAGGTAACATGAAAAGCTGTACATTTGAACGCAAAACGATGTTGCGGTGGGTCGGTTTGTTTCAAAAGTAATCATTCTTTCCTTTTTAAGTTTCTTTATGCTGCAATGTAGCAGCACCAAGTACCTTGATAACAATGCTATTTTACTTAAAAAAAATAAGATTCTCATCGATGGTGAATCAGCAACTAATGATGCTAGTAACGAATTATTCATAGATTCACCGAATAAAACTTTTATCGGGGTTCCTTTTGAAATATTTTTTAATCAATGGGCCAAAAAAGATCCTGATTCCAGTTTTAATGCTTGGCTTTCTAAGAAAGAAAAGAGACAGCAACGTTGGGAAAAAATTCTTTCTCCCAAACAACTCACTCAGGTTCTACGTTACAAGAAATTGAGCAATCAATGGTTAAAGGGGATAGGAGCACCAGCAGTATTACTAGATAGCACCAATATGATGCGTAATTCCAATCGCCTCATCCAATACTTTAAAAATAAAGGCTACTTCGATGCAACACTTACCCCTGACGTTATTCCCACGGGGCAGCGAAAAGCAGAAGTTCGTTACAGTATTCAAAAAGGACAACAATACCGTCTAGACAGCATTCAATTTTCCATTGCAGCACGTGAATTGGAAGCCTTAGTTACGGATAATATGCAGGAAAGTTTTCTAATCCCTGGAGCGGGGTTCAATATTGATGATTTCGAAGCAGAACGCAAGCGAATGCTAACCTTATTCCGAAATGCAGGGGTGTATAATTTTCAAGAAAACAGTCTCAGTTTTACTGCGGCAATAGACAGCTCTGGACAAGATAAGTTCATCGGTATTGAAATGGCTATTGACAACCCAAAAATACGTGTCGGGGACAGCCTAGTTAGCCAACCTTACCGGATTCATTGGGTGAAACGCATTAACATCTTCATTGAGTCTCAACAACTTGGCGCAGGTCTAGATAATTATTCAGACAGTACTACATACAATGGCATTCATATCTATTCAAAAGGCCCCTTAAAATACCGCCCAAAAGCATTAGCAAATTCGTTGTTTATTCAGAAAGACAGTACCTATAGCGATCAAGAACGCCTCTTGACTTATCGATATTTCAATGAGTTGGAAAATTTTAAATATCCGAGTATTACCTATCAACCAATCTCCGATTCCTTGCCTTTTTTAGAAACGAATATCCGACTGACCCCAAAAGAAAAATTTTCTTTAGGACTGGATTTTGATTTATCGCATTCCAATATCCAGTTTTTTGGATTAGGTCTTGGCACATCTACTGCTATTCGGAATGTGCTTGGTGGAGCCGAAGTGCTAAAAGTAGGGGTGCAATCCTCCTTTGGAGCCTCTTCCAATAATAGTGAACAACTATCACGATTTTTTGATCTTTTTGAATTGGGTTCTGATCTTAACCTACAAATTCCACGGCTCCTTCTCCCTGTTGACTTAGACCGCATCATTACGAAAAAAATGAACCCAAAAACAGACTTGACTTTGGGGTTTGCGATTCAAGAAAATATTGGTTTGGATAAGCAATACTTTGCGGGTACCTATGAAATCAATTGGGAGCCCAAAACCAATCAAAAAATGTCTTTTCGTATTGCAGAGATTGAATTTGTAAACAATAAGAACATCGACAATTATTTCAATGTTTATCGCAATAGTTACGATCGACTCAATGCCTTGGCACAGCAATACAACCAAAATGGAGAAATTATAGATTCCAATAACAATTTGGTTATCCCTTCCGGTGCAGAAATATTTTTTAATCAGGTATTCTCAGGCGATGTACCGCTTTCCATTGAATCTGAAGATTATGAGCGAATTTTAGGAATTCGAGAACGCCAGCAACGCCTTACGGTTAATAATCTAATTATAGGCTCTTCATTTAGTTTCAACAGCAACACCCAACAAAGTCTGTTGGATGAAAACTTTTCTCAATTTCGTTTTCGAATGGAATGGGTTGGGAATTTATTCAATGGATTTCTCAATTGGACAGGGACTGAAAAAAATGAAAATGGTCGCTTTGATATTTCTGGTGTAGAACCCTCTCAATATTTTAAAGCAGAGGTTGATTATATCAAACACTTTCCAGTAGGAATAGACCGCGTTCTTGCCTTCAGAAGCTTCATCGGCATGGCCATCCCCTATGGCAATGCTTCGAGCATTCCCTTTGTTCGTTCCTATTTTGCCGGAGGGACCAATGACAATAGAGCTTGGAAAGCCTATCGTTTAGGTCCTGGGAGTAGTGAAAATCTAAATGAATTTAATGAGGCTAACTTTAAATTGGCCGCCAATTTAGAATATCGTTTTCCCCTTTTTGGAAAACTCAAAGGGGCCCTTTTTGTGGATGCCGGTAACATCTGGAATTTGTGGGATAATGTTCAAGACCCCGCTTCAAAGTGGGAAGGGCTTCAAGATTTGGATGAAATAGCCATAGGATCGGGTTTTGGGTTGCGATATGATTTCGACTTTTTTGTCTTTCGTTTTGACACTGCTTTTAAAACCTACAATCCGGTATTGCCTGAGGACCAACGATGGTGGACAGAATATGGGATAAACAAGGCAGTATTTAACGTTGGAATCAATTACCCTTTCTAAATTTTTATACTTTTGCCAAAACCACTTGAATGAAAAACCATATTCCCACTGGGGTACTCACAGGCGATCAAGTACAAGATGTATTTGCCCTCGCTAAGAAAAAAGCTTTTGCTCTTCCTGCTGTCAATGTTATCGGTAATAACAGTATCAATACCGTCATAGAAACGGCTGCTGAACTCAATAGTCCAGTAATTATCCAATTCTCTAATGGAGGGGCACAGTTCAATGCGGGTAAAGGGCTTTCCAATGAGCAGCAAAAAGCAGCAATTGCTGGATCTGTAGCTGGAGCCAAACATGTACATGAAATGGCTGCCGCCTATGGTGCACGTGTAATCTTACACACAGATCACTGTGCAAAAAATTTATTGCCTTGGATCGACGGTCTTCTCGATGCTAGTGAACAGCACCACCAACAATTTGGTAAATCACTCTACAGCTCACACATGCTTGATCTCTCCGAGGAACCCATCGAAGAAAACATTACCATTTGTAAGACATACCTTGAGCGAATGGCCAAAATGGATATGACCTTAGAAATAGAATTGGGTATTACAGGGGGTGAGGAAGATGGAGTTGACAATTCCGACGTAGATCAGTCCAAGCTCTATACCCAACCCGAGGAAGTCGCCTATGCCTTTGAGGAATTGAGAAAAGTAAGCCCCCGGTTTACAGTAGCCGCTGCTTTCGGAAATGTTCATGGGGTGTATAAACCTGGTAATGTGGTTTTAACGCCTAAAATTCTCAAAAATTCTCAGGA
>DQCR01000038.1:8040-17824 GCA_003533785.1 Flavobacteriaceae bacterium | reverse complement strand
GCGAAGGCTTTCTGGAGAGGATTGCCCTAGAAAAAAGGCCTTGAATTGATTCATTCCAGCATTAGTAAACAGTAGACTTGGGTCATTTTTAATAACCATAGGGGCAGAAGGAACAATCTGGTGTTGCTTGGATTCAAAAAAATCGAGAAATTTTTGCCGGATCTCTTCAGACTTCATGGCGTATTAGTTTAATTTGAATGCTGCAAAGGTAACGGATATCAATAGAATTGCCTACCGCATTGGTTTTCAAATTCAAGGCAGAAATTTTTTTATATTTGTGGAACTTATCCAACGGGAACAGACACCTCATGCCTAAAGTAAAGTATTACTACGATCCAAAAACGCTTTCTTACCTTCCGATTGAGAATTCGACCCCACTTCGTATCTCAAATTTTCTTCTTTTTCTAGTTTCCTCAACCATCTTTGGAGCTATCCTTCTATTTATCCTGCTGAATACCTCTTGGTTGAGTACCCCTACTGAAATTGTACAACAAAGAGAGTTAAACAACTACGAACTCCAATTTGATATTCTGAATCGTCGCCTCATGCAAATCGAATCGGTACTTGAAAATGTAGAAGATCGAGACAACAACCTCTACCGAGTCTATTTTGAGGCCAGTCCGATCCCTGAAGCACAACGCCGCGTTGGTTTTGGAGGGGTCAACCGTTATAAAGAATTGGAAGGATTTGACAATTCCGATTTGATAGTGAATACCACAAAACGGATTGACGTACTTACCAAACAAATTGTTGTTCAGTCCCAATCTCTCGCAGAAATTGAAGAATTGGCCAAAGACAAAGAAGATTTGCTGGAAGCCATTCCTTCTATCCAGCCAGTACGTAATGAGGATTTGATTCGTATGGCTTCAGGATATGGCTACCGAACCGATCCGTTTACCAAAAAAAGGAAAATGCATTATGGGATGGACTTCACTGCCTCGCGAGGAACCCCCATTTATGCTTCTGGAAATGGCGTCGTGAAGCGAGCAGACAACCGATCCGCTGGATACGGAAAACACATACGCATTGATCATGGGTTTGGCTATGTAAGTTTGTATGCCCACTTAAATAAATACAATGTCAAAAGAGGACAAAAGGTAAAGCGGGGGGATATCATTGGTTATGTTGGAAGCACAGGAAGATCCGTTGGTCCCCACCTACACTATGAAATACTCAAAGACGGACGGAAAATCAACCCATTGAATTTCTACTACGGTCAATTGTCTGCAGCAGAATTCGATAAACTGCTCAACCAAGCTTCCCAAGAGAATCAATCCCTAGACTAATGCATATTGACCTGCCTGAAAAACGGTACTATTCCATTGGAGAAGTTGCCAAGGCTTTTGGAGTCAATACTTCCTTGTTGCGCTTTTGGGAAAAAGAATTCGATCAAATCAAGCCCAAGAAAAAACAAAGTGGAATTCGAAAATATACGCCAGAGGATGTCAAAAGCATCCAACTTGTCTATCATCTGGTAAAAGAAAAAGGATTGACAATAGACGGTGCCAAAAAGCAACTCAAGATGCAGTCACAAGACGATCCAAAAACTGTGCTTTTGGAAAAGCTTCAAAAACTCAAAGCAGATCTGGAACGCTTTCGCGATCAGCTCTAAAACCCCTATTTTTTCCTAAAAAATATTTTTATGGGAACTCCCGTAAAGTTATACTGTTCTCGGAGTTGATTTTCGATGAATCTTCGATAGGGGTCTTTAACGTATTGCGGAAGGTTACAGAAAAATGCAAAGGAAGGGAAAGGCGTAGGCAATTGCATACAGAACTTTATCTTGACGTATTTCCCTTTCAATGAAGGAGGGGGCGTCTTTTCGATGATGGGTAGCATGACATCGTTAAACTTTCTCGTGACCACTTTCCGTGACCGGTTTTCGTACACAGCCACAGCCGTTTCTAGAGCTTTAAATATTCGTTGTTTTGTAGTGGCCGATACAAATACAATGGGAACATCTGTAAAGGGTTCGAGTTGCTTTCGAATGTTCGCTTCAATTTGCTTGGTCGATCCTGTTTGTTTTTCTATCAAGTCCCATTTGTTAACAAGAATAACAATGCCTTTTTGATTGCGATGCGCCAACCAAAAAATATTTTGAACCTGTCCATCAAAACCTCTCGTTGCGTCCACCACCAATAGACACACATCGCTATTTTCTATAGCTCGAATGGAACGCATCACCGAATAAAACTCGATGTCTTCTTTCACCTTTGCTTTTCTCCGAATCCCAGCCGTATCTACCAGAAAAAAATCAAATCCATATCGGTTGTAACGGGTATCGATACTGTCTCTGGTTGTTCCAGCAACATCGGTTACAATGTATCGTTCTTCGCCCACGAGAGCGTTTATTATGGAAGATTTTCCTGCATTGGGTCGACCCACAACTGCGAATCTAGGGAGTCCGTCGTCTTCTGGTTCACCCTGGGCAGGAAGCTGTTTTACCAAAGCATCTAGCAATTCTCCACTTCCACTTCCATTGATACTGGAGATGGGATATAACCATTCAAAACCTAGGGAATAAAACTCTGAGGCATCTTCTACACGCTTCCCATTATCGGCTTTATTCACGACAACAAAAACAGGTTTGGCAGTTCTGCGCAGCAGCTGGGCCACCGTTTCATCCATTCCTGTCACTCCCGCTTCTACGTCGACCATGAATAAAATAGCATCGGCTTCCTCGAGGGCTAGATTCACTTGCCGGTCAATTTCTTTTTGAAAAATATCATCGCTCCCTTCCACATAGCCTCCGGTGTCGATCAAGGTGAATTCTGTGCCATTCCAATCGGACTTCCCATAGTGTCGATCACGAGTTACCCCACTAATGGCGTCCACAATCGCTTCTCGCTTTTGGATCATTCGATTGAAGAAGGTGGATTTACCCACATTGGGTCTTCCGACAATGGCAACTATCGTACTCATGTGTGTTGAATTGGTGGCAAAAGTAAGTGTTTCCTTCCGAAGACGAGAAGGTATCTGCTATTTTTGATAGCCAAACCTGCGGAGCTGTTGCGGATTGGAACGCCAGTTTTTGGCTACTTTAACGAAGAGTTCGAGGTATATTTTTTTTCCAAAAAACTGCTCCAAAGCGACTCGCGCTGTAGATCCTACTTGTTTGAGCTTGCTACCTTTATGCCCAATCAATATGCCCTTTTGAGTATCCCGCTCTACCAGTATCACAGATTGTATTTTAATGATTTTCGCTTCTTCAATAAAGGACTCCGTAGTTACTTCAACGGCATAGGGTATTTCTTTAGTGTAGTGATTTAAAATAGCCTCACGAATGGCTTCGTTAACAAAAAACCGCTCCGGTTTGTCCGTTATTTGATCCTTGGGAAAGTACGGTGGTGACTCTGGAACCAACTCTATTAAGAGTTTCAATAATTCGGGCACAAAAAATTGAGTCAAGGCCGAGATAGGATACACTTTGGCGTTGGGAAGCAATGCCTCCCAATGAATGACTGCTTTGTTAAGCTCATCTTGATTGCTCAAATCCATTTTATTCAATAAAACTAAAAGAGGGGTTTGGGTTTCAGATATTCGTTTGAAGAGTCTTTGATCTTTAATCTTAGTTTCACCCAAAGCAGCCATATACATGAGTACATCGGCATCGTCTAGTGATTCTTTCACAAAATCCATCATCGCCGTTTGCATTTCATAGGCCGGTTTGATGATTCCAGGGGTGTCAGAAATAACTAGTTGATAATGATCTCCATTGATTAAACCTAAAATACGATGGCGAGTGGTTTGGGCCTTGGGCGTGATAATGGAAAGATCCACACCCATCATGGCGTTGATCAAGGTTGACTTTCCTACATTAGGGTTGCCTATAATCGAAATAAAACCTGATTTATGGGGGATTGTTTCCACTGGATAAAGATACGTACTTCGGGCGATTGATTTGCTTAACGCGGTTTTTGTTGCTATATTTACCCTTCAAATCGCGAGGTAGAGCAGTAGGTAGCTCGTTGGGCTCATAACCCAAAGGTCGCAGGTTCGAGTCCTGCCCTCGCTACTAAAAAAATAAAACGGTTGTACTTTTTAAAGTATAGCCGTTTTTTTTTATTTGAAAAGCTCCTGTTGTCTTAATGTTCGACTACCTCTTTAAGACATTAATTCATAATCAATTATATTATTTAAAGTTTTATATTTAGCTGTAATAGAACTTTAAATATGGGCTCAACTAAATCAAGAAGAAGTTTTATAAAAAAATCCTCAGCTATTGGTTTGGGCGTTTTTATTATTCCAAGACATGTTCTTGGCGGAAAGGGGTTTATCGCTCCTAGTGACCAATTAAATATAGCAGCAATAGGATCCGGGGGAAAAGGAATTAGTGATATTTCTAATGCCGCTGTCAATGGAAGAGAAAGAATCTCGGCTTTATGTGATGTTGACTTTTCGGGAAGTGCTTCTCAAACTGTAAAAAATTTTCCAAAAGCAAAGCTCTTTGATGACTATCGAAAAATGTTGGACAAACATAAAGATATCGATGCGGTAACCATATCAACGCCTGATCATGTTCACGGTCCTGCTGCTGTATATGCTATGGAAAGGAACAAACATGTCTATGTTCAAAAACCCATAACTCACAATATCAGAGAAGCAAGGATATTAACTGAATTGGCAAGAGAGCAACAAGTTGTAACTCAAATGGGCAACCAAGGAGGGTCCAATCCTTTATTGAAAATGGTTCAAAATTGGGTCGATTCTGGGAAGATTGGTCAAATATCAGAAGTAAAAGTTTGGACCAATAGACCCGTTTGGCCGCAAGGAATCAAAATGCCCAAGCCCAATGAAAGTCTGAAACCGAAATCCCTAGATTGGAACTTGTGGCTTGGCCCCGCCAGCCAGAAAGAATATACCCCAAATATTCATCCTTTCAATTGGAGGGGATGGTGGGAATACGGAACCGGTGCCCTTGGCGATGTTGGGTGTCATTTAATTGACATTCCATTTAGAACACTTGGATTAAAATACCCTAATAGTGCAGAATGTAGTGTAGGAAGTGTTTTTACAAAAATGTGGGATCCTGATTATCATCCTGAGGGATGCCCGCCCTCCTCTTCTATTACGCTAAATTTTGATGCAACCACAAAAAGTAAAAGCCCCATAGTGCTCACTTGGTCGGACGGCGGAATCAGACCTCCTCATCCAGATATCATACCCGCTAATAGTGACATGGGTGGTGAGGATAGTCTTAATGGTGTTTTAATGATTGGGGACAAAGGAATCATCTCAACCAATATTAATGACAGTTCCCCACTAATGCCAAAACTTTATTTATATAATGGAGAAACAGAATTTGGCCCCGAGATTGAAGTAATGGTTGAGCCAGAATATGGACATCAAAGAAAATGGGTTGACGCCTGCAAAGCTGGATTTAATAGTAAAGAACATTTGGAATTGACCTCATCTTTTGATTATGCGGGACCCATGACAGAAACCGTTTTAATGGGCAATCTTGCAATCAGAAGTTATATGCTTCGAAAAGAAAAATCCAATGGCGGATTCCATTATTACGCTCGAAAAAAACTATTATGGGATGGAGAAAAAATGAAAATAACGAATCTTGAAGCAGCCAATCAATTTGTCACTCGAAATTATAGAGAAGGCTGGCAAATCTAACATAGGAGTTTCTACCCTATAATTTCGCACAGTAATAACTAACTTATTTACCCTCGTACATTTAAATAAAACCTAATTACAAATCGTATTTTAAGAGTAAAATTACTCCGGTTGAGGAACCTATGTTATAAAATCTGTTGCTTTATAATTTTGTTTAATTATGAAAAATTGGTGGAAGGAAAGTATCGTTTATCAGGTATATCCACGTTCATTTAAAGATTCTTCGGGAAATGGCGTTGGGGATATTGACGGAATTATAGAAAAATTGGATCATATTGACTCTTTAGGCGTGGATCTGATTTGGATTTGTCCTATATATCGATCACCAAATGCTGACAATGGATATGATATTTCCGACTATCGAAAAATCAATGATGAATTTGGAGGAAATACTGCTTTTGAACGATTATTGAAAGCCGTCCATAATCGCGACATGAAATTGATGATGGACCTTGTTGCCAATCACAGTTCGGATGAACATTACTGGTTTCAAGAGGCAAAAAAAAGCAAAGACAATCCCTATCATGACTATTATCACTGGAAAGAAGGACTTCCTGACACCCCTCCAAATAATTGGGAATCTGTTTTCAATGGAAGTGTGTGGGAATGGAATGAAAAAACACAAGAATATTATTTACATCTATTCACCCAAAAACAACCCGATCTCAACTGGGAAAATCCAACCGTGAGAAAAGAAATCTATGATATCATCACTTTTTGGCTGAACAAAGGAGTAGACGGTTTTCGAATGGATGTAATCTCATTGATCTCCAAAAGAATGGAATTTACCTCGGTTCCAGAAACGCTTCCTTTTATCGACGTCATGGAACAGTACTATTCCAATGGGCCTCGAGTGCATGACTTCATAAAAGAGATGAACAAGCAGGTTCTCTCGCGGTATGATATAGTCACTGTTGGTGAGGGGCCTGGGGTCAACCTCACTCATGGACCAAAGTACGTCTCGGCTGCAGAGAAGGAATTAAATATGATTTTTCACTTCGATCATATGACCCTAGACTTTGGCCCCGAGGGGAAATACGATCCTATTCCTATCGACTGGATTTACTTTAAAAAAATCTTTAGCCAATGGGATAAGGCCACGGCTAATGACGGATGGAACAGTATCTTTCTAGGAAATCACGATTTTTCAAGAATCGTGTCCCGCTTTGGTAATGATAACACCTATCATGATGCATCGGCTAAATTATTTGCTACCCTTTTGATGACCCTTCGTGGAACTCCCTATATCTACCAAGGGGACGAAATAGGGATGACCAATATTCAACACCCCAGCATTGAAGCCTATGACGATATTGAAACACGAAATGCTTGGGATGCTGCGGAAAAAGAGGGTAAGGACATGACTCAATTTTTAAAAGCCGTGCATCGTCAAAGCAGAGACAATGCACGAACACCCATGCAGTGGAAGGCAACAACTTATGCTGGGTTTTCTAATTCAAAACCGTGGATTCCGGTAAATCCTAATCATACAGAGGTCAATGTTGATAATCAAGAGAAAGACCCGAATTCAATTCTTAACTATTACCGTAAAATCATTGCTTTCCGCAAAGCAAATACAACGCTTATCTATGGTTCCTACCAAGATCTAGCTCCCGACCACCCTCATTTGTATATCTATCTACGGGAAGATGAAAAAACTCGCTTTATGGTAGTTCATAATCTAAGTGACTCCACGATTAACTGGGCTCCACAGGATTCTAAATATAAAATGGTAATGGGAAATTATGAAAAGACGCAAGAAGGGTTGTTGCATCCTTGGGAAAGTCAAGTTTATCGGTTAGATATAGCGTAGAATCCAACGCTCTGTTTCTTCAGAAAAACGTTCCAAAGCCTCATGATTACCTTGTTGAATATCCAATATAAGCGCGGTACTAACACGAATAGGAATCTCGACCTGTCGGGTTGCGCTCCGATCTTTAATTTGGAAGACAAACAACATCTTATCCTTTGCAATGTCTTGTTTAATTTTACTTTCTAGTACAATATTCAAGATATCTTTAGTCCATTTTTTTGCCATCAATTCTTCTGCAGCTTGGCGGAATTCATTGTTGATTGGGCTATGAAAAGGCAAGTCTGAAACTACGCTGTGAGACCAAGAAGGCAATGCGGATTCTTGTTGGGACAAAGCCATTATTGGAATCAGAATAAAAATTGATAATAGGTGTTTCATATTCGCTGGCTTATGGTTGTCACAATATATAAAAAAGGCTGTTAAAAAACAGCCTTTAATCTCAGTATCTAAATTATTGAAATCGATGCAAGTTTTTTACTAGCCAACCTCTACAACTATCAAAATCGGTAAAAATATGCTCTTTGGGTATTAACTTATTGATGATTCCAATAGTCTGCATGAGGTATTCGGGTTGCTCTCGAATTCCTACCAGAAAGGGGGTAATTCCTTTTTGTGTTAGGTCAATCAATACATCTTCCAATGCAAATAATCCCGATTGATCAATCATTGGAACACGGCTCATTCGAATCAAAACTACTTTGGCTGAGTCGGGGAGTTGCTTAGATAGTGTTTGAAAATCACTGGTAAATCCAAAAAATAATGGTCCCTCGATATGTTTGATAAAAACTTTTTCTAAAAATTCAGAAGTGAGAGACTTTTCATCCCTCCAAGAAGGTTCTTTTTGAATCGGACCCACTTCAGACATTTCGTGGGTAACATCTCCCATTTTTTTCATAAAAAATAGTGCCGCTATGATTAATCCAATACCAACGGCGTAGACTAAATTCCATACCACGGCTAAAATCAAGACCACGACCATAACGATAACTTCCGAACGGGGTATTTTAGGAAGGGCTCGTAATCCTCTGTAATCCATCACACCAATACCCACAGTGATTAATATTCCAGCCAGAACCGCAGCAGGAATTTGAGAAGCAATGGGTCCCATTACTAATAAAATCATGAGAAGGACCAAGGCCGCAACCATTCCAGATAATTTTGTTTTCCCTCCGGAGTGAATATTGACTACAGTTCTGATTGTCGCTCCAGCTCCAGGCAATCCCCCAAAAAGAGAACTGATACTATTTCCAATACCCTGCCCTATCAATTCCTGATTGGGCTTATGTTTTGTTTTTGTTAGATTGTCGGCAACCACCGAGGTCAGTAAAGAATCTATTGCCCCAAGGAGAGCCAGAGTGAGTGCAGTAGCTAGATAAGGGAGTATTTCAGCAAAATTAAATGTCGTAAATACAGCTGTTTGTAACTTGGGAAAGCCCTCTGGTATTTGTTGGATGGGTCGGTAGTCTATATTAAATAGGACTGCTCCCAGAGTAACCCCAACCAGGGCCACCAGAGTACTAGGCACCGATCTACTAATTCTCTTAAATCCATAAATAATTACAACTGTAAGTAGTGTTAAAAGAACCTCAATCCAGTTGATGTGATGGTGTAGTCGAGATAGCATTCGGAAGGTTCCCAGTACTCCTGAACTATTTTTTTCAGCCAAGAACTGGGCTTCTTGGCGGATTTGATCTGGACCAATTTGCTCCGCTCGACTGATGGTTTCGTGAAAATCTTCTAAAACTAAAATTCCTTCTTCCGATTCTTCCTCTAGAATTTTTTCTAATAGAAGGGCTTCTGCTTTCGGAATAAATTGTTGGACATAGTCGGAGTCTTTTACTACCTCATATCCCACCATGGGTTGTAACTGAGTAACCAGTATGATAACTCCAATAGCAGTCATAAATCCCGATACGACTGGGTAGGGAATATACTTGATATACGTTCCTAGCTTAACAATGCCCAAGAGAATTTGAAACAAACCACTCAGAAGAAAAACAATAAGGATGTAAGGGATTGCTTTACCAAGATCCCCGTCGTGAACGCCAATAATTGTTGCGATAACAACCATACTCACTGCTGTCATGGGAGCAGTGGGGCCTGATATTTGGGTGGGTGTTCCGCCAAATAATGCAGCAAAAAAACTAATGAATATAGCTCCATAGAGACCCGCACTGGGTCCTAATCCGGAACTAACTCCAAAAGCAAGGGCCAAAGGAAGGGCAACAATTCCAGCAGTGAGACCACCGAGGAGGTCTCCTTTCAAATGAATAAAATTAAATTTCATGGGGTGTAGATTAAGTTGAAAAAATGATAAGGTTATGGGGTTATGAGAATGCCTGTTGC
>DQCR01000038.1:2782-7708 GCA_003533785.1 Flavobacteriaceae bacterium | reverse complement strand
TCACCTAAGGAAGGGGACCGCAAAAGGGGGCTTCTCCGAATTAAAAAAAGTATTGAAGTTAAATGATTTAGGGGTTTCATCTATACTAGGATATGTATCTTTAAATATATAAAACCTTTGTCTATTACCTAAATATATGTCTAAACCCACCATCGTTGAAAAACTGGAACGACTATTGAAACCACATCAACTCCTAACAGGGGAGGGATTGTCCGACCGAACTTATCACATCTGGAAAATGGATGAATCTTTGGATGCAGTAGCCTTGGTTTTACCCGAATCTACCGAGGATGTTTCCACAATACTAAAAATCTGTTGGGAACTAAATCAAGAAGTGGTTGTGCATGGAGGGTTAACAAATCTTGTGGGCAGTACTGAAGTAGCCCCTCACCAGTTGGTAATGGCAATGGATAGAATGAATGCCCTAGAAGAAATCGATCCACAGAGTCGAACTATAACGGCTCAATCTGGAGCCATTGTAGAACACCTAATAAATGCGGCTGACGAATACGACTTGCTTTTACCCCTCAACTTTGGAGCTAAAGGATCTGCTCAGATTGGTGGAGCCATTGCAACCAATGCAGGAGGGCTTCGTGTTTTTCGTTATGGCATGACCCGACAAATGGTCTTGGGATTGGAAGCCGTACTTCCAGACGGGCGTGTTGTTTCTTCATTGAAAAAAATCTTAAAAGACAATTCGGGCTATGATCTAAAGCAGCTTTTTATTGGTGCTGAAGGAACCTTAGGAGTTGTCACCAAGGTTATTCTACGCTTGGTTGAGGCTCCAAAAAGCAGGGTCTCAGCTCTAGTGGCTGTGGATCAATACCCACAAGTGGTTCAGCTCCTAAAATTTCTAGAAAAAAATCTGAGTGGGAGTCTCACTGGTTTTGAACTCATGTGGCAAAACACCTACACCACCATGACGCAAACCCTAACCCAGCAACAACCCCCACTCCCACAAAACTATCCCTATTATATTTTTGTAGAATGCCTTGGCAGTGAGGCTCAAAAAGACTACCAAAGATTGGAAACTCTAATCGGTGAAGCAATGGAGAATGGTATGATTACTGATGCGGCATTGATGAACTCAGATCGCGATCTTAATTTCCTTTGGTTGCTTCGAGAAGATGTTGCCGTATTAGCATCTCAGGGGAAATTTGATCAACATTTCGATATCAGTCTTCCCATACCAAAAATTGGTATTTTGATCAGTGAAATTCAGAATAATCTTGAGGCTTTACCGTTTGTAAGTCATGCCTTTGCTTTTGGCCATGTGGCTGATGGCAATATTCACTTTATTGTGGGAAAAAATGATGATTCTGAGGCTAGTCGAAAGGCTATAAATCAAATTGTCTATGCCCCTTTAAAAGCAAATAACGGTTCTGTTTCGGCCGAACACGGTATTGGGCTGCACAAAAAAGACTATCTATACACCAGTCGTTCAGCAACCGAGATTGAAGTTATGAAAGCACTAAAAAATCTCTTCGATCCCAAATATATACTTAATCCAGGGCGCATTTTTTAAATGAGAATCTCCTTTATTTACAAGACCTTTTTTTGCTTACTAGTGATAACCCAAACAGTTGCTCAGGATTTCCCATTGGGTTTTGATTCTATCGCCAACTATCTCCCCAATATGGTTATTGAATTGCGATATGCTTCTTCTGATAATTTCATAGGTAGAACTGTAGCGGGCTACCAAAATCCAAAAAAAGTACTGACAATCGAAACGCTCTGTGCCCTACAAAAAGTTCAAGAAGTATTGAAAAAAAAAGGGATGACTCTGAAGTTATTTGATGGCTACCGCCCCCAAACTGCAGTTGATGATTTTATTCGATGGACACAAGACCCAAATGACACTTTGAACAAAGCACGCTATTATCCAAATAGTAATAAAATTGAATTGTTCGATCTAGGATATATCGCCAAGCGGTCGGGACATAGTAGAGGCAGTACGCTCGATATTACTTTAGTCTACTCAAAAGGCCCTAGCAAAGGAAAAGAATTAGATATGGGAAGTTCATGGGATTTTTTTGGTCCAATATCATGGATTGGTACCACTGTAATAACGAATCAACAAGCGGCCAATAGAAAATTGTTAAGAGAAATAATGACCTCTCATGGATTCCTTCCCTATGACAAAGAATGGTGGCATTTTACTCTTAAAGGTGAGCCGTTTCCAAATACCTATTTCAATTTTTGATCCTAGGAACTGGCCGAGGTGTGGTCACTCACGATCTTCCATTCTCCATCTATTCGTTTCCATAGTAGCGTGAAATAACCCGAGGTGTTTTTTGGCTTTCTTGAGAGTTGAAATCGCCCAATTAGTTGCATCACATTATTGGTTAGGGCATGAACATTGAGTATGGTGAATTGAAGTTTCCCCATTTTTTCTTGGTTATCATACGCTTGCTTATACCTTTTTTTGGTAGCATTCCAGCCATAAACTGGACCCCCCGAGCCACAAAAAACCAAGTTTGGGCTTTTCCAATACCCTTCCATAAATGTGTCAATATCGTAGGCGTTCCAGGCTTTTTCTTGAGCCTGTAGAACAGATACTAGAGCTAGCGAATCTTTTTGAAAAGTTTGGGCCTGCATTTGGAGACCAAAAAGAATAAATAAAAAAATGAATTGTGATTGAAACATGAGCGATTAATTTAAAATCAAGGTACATATAAAAATCCCTATCGTTTAAGAGAGAGTCCTATACCTATAGAACACCATTACTATTGCTTTTGAGAATACAATTGTCTAATATTCTCATTTACTATCTCTGAAACGAGAAGTAAGTCTCCATTGGAAAACAAATAAGGAAGGCTGTCCAACGGAGTATTTTTTGAGAGTGGTTGGTAGTTCAGATAATTCTGAAATTGCATATCATATTTAGCCACCCTGTCTTTTACAGAACGGAAACGGGTGCCCCCTCCATCGGTTTGGTAAGAATAGGCGAAATAATCAATCGCAAAGGAATGCGTATTTATCCAATATCGGAATTCATCCTCAAAGTCGCTCCCCCCGCCCTCTTTTCCAAAAGTAATTCGGAGGGTGTGGTAATTTTTCCCCATAATTTCTGCATCCTCCAAACGCTCTTTGATAACAGCCGGATCATTGAGTACTTTGGGTATCTGAAAAAAATACAACACGGAATTGACAGAGGCAGCATATACCTTCTTCATGCTGTCTGATACTTTTAGCGGCAATCCCTCTTGATAACGCTTGAAAGTTCCTGTGAAAAATAGAGAATCAACAATGGGGTTTTCAGTAATTGAAGTTCGAGTATAAATAAATTTGTTGCTATTCCTATATAAAGTGTATTGATGGTTTCTAAATGTAAACCCTAAATGCAATTTCTCCCATTGGTTTCCTCCATAATAAGCGATACACTTATCGATAATTTGTTGGGGAGAAAGGGAATTTGGAGCGCTGCAGGTTTGAATAAAAAAGGTGAGTATAAGGATGGGGAAGAGTTTCATTATAAGGTTTTGTAAGTAGCTAAAGTAGCGAAAAGAATAAGCTATCAAAAAATCAGCTTTTGTTATGAACAAAATGGATTCTCTTTTAGGAAACCTATTACATTTGCTTTAAATCTTTTGGACATGGAACGACTTAAAACCGCCATTATTGGAAGCGGTCCTGCGGGATATACAGCAGCCATCTATGCTGCAAGAGCCGACTTACAACCAGTTGTATTTACGGGCATGGAACCTGGCGGGCAATTGACAACAACAACCGAGGTAGACAACTTTCCAGGCTACCCAGAAGGAGTTGATGGACCCAGTATGATGGTTCATTTACAACAGCAAGCCGAGCGTTTTGGAACAGAGGTCCGCATTGCCTATATCGAAAAAGTTGACTTTGCAATGGACAAAGGAAGCCTGCACACACTCCACATTCAAGGAGGGGAACAAGTGCAAGCCGAAACAGTAATAATTAGCACAGGAGCGACAGCAAAATACTTAGGTCTGCCTAGTGAACAACGGCTTCGAGGTGGAGGAGTTTCTGCCTGTGCAGTCTGTGATGGTTTTTTTTATAAAGGACAAGACGTCGCAATCGTTGGTGGTGGGGACACCGCTGCAGAAGAGGCCACCTACTTAGCCAATATTTGCAATAAAGTAACTATGTTGGTTAGAAAAGGTGAAATGCGCGCCTCTAAAGCCATGCAACATCGTGTCAATAAAGCAGAAAATATCGATTTGAGGTATTATTCAGAAGTCGAAGAAGTCATAGGAGAATCGGTTGTGGAAGGGCTGCGCATCAAAAACAACCAAACAGGGGACGTTGAGGAGATTGGGATCACGGGTTTATTCATTGCCATTGGACATAAACCCAACACAGATATTTTCAAAGGCCAGCTGGAAATGGACGATGCCGGTTATTTAATAACAGAGACCAAGAGTACGCATACCAACAGACCCGGTGTATTTGCCTCTGGCGATGTTCAAGACAAAGAGTATCGACAGGCTGTGACTGCAGCAGGAACGGGTTGTATGGCTGCCCTAGATGCCGAACGCTATTTGCAATCCTTAACATAGGAGTTCAATTGCCGATTTGATATTGGAATTTCATGTACAGCTGGGCATCTTCTAGTCGATAGGAATCAAATTGATCATTGAATTGATAGTTATTATTTCCTCCAACATAGAAAATGGTAAATGGGTTGGGATTCCATTTTAAAAGGGGTTGAATAAGATACTTTCCATCAAACTCATTGAATTCCCCTACCAAGCGAAAAGATAAGTTTTGGTTGAATTGGTAATTGACATTCAATCGAGCAATATACCCCTTGTAAAACTTTTCGTTCCCAACGAGTCGGTTCATCTCAAAATAACGCAAACTAGGACTCAAACGAAATTTGTCTGAAAGTTGAATATTATTGAAGGTCCCAAAGAAAAAACTTTTCCCCAGAATCAGTTCATCAAAATTGAT
>DQCR01000038.1:0-2443 GCA_003533785.1 Flavobacteriaceae bacterium | reverse complement strand
TCAAAATTGATGGGACTTTGGGCAAAAACCATAGCACAAGCCATAAGGCAAAAAGGTAAAAATTTGGGGGACATAAAAAATAGAATCTCTATTCTTAAGAGGATTGGGAAGAAGTATTGTTACAGGCTTAGCGATTTATTTTTTAATTCTCATTCCTTTGGTTAACTTTAGCGTAACAAACAACTATATTCATGGAAGGTAAGTACACTATATTACAGATAGTAAAAAAAATATATACCCTTGTTCTTATTGTCATCGTAGGGAGTTGTGCGCAACAACCAGCAGCCACTCTAATCATTGAAGGAGATATTTCAACAGATACTACATGGACATCTGACACCATTTACATTATTAGTCAAGAGGTACGGGTGATCGATGGAGCTACACTCACCATCGAACCGGGTACACTCATCAAGGCCAATCCAGGAGAATACCCTAATGCTTCTATGCTTATTATAACAAAAGGTGCAAAAATAAATGCTGTGGGAACTGCAGAAAAACCAATCGTTTTCACCTCTTCTGATGATAATATTACTCATGTGAACCAATCCAGCGAATCGCTTCTAAATGAAAATAATAAAGGCCTTTGGGGCGGAATAATTATTCTTGGATCAGCACCTATTTCTGTGCAAAGTGGAGATACAAGCACCTTTTATGTAGGGCTCGATCCCGATGATTCGAATAGTTTCTATGGAGGAACACAGGCTGAAGATAATTCTGGCATTCTCAAATATGTTTCGATTCGCTTTGGTGGGACCTATATGGGAACAGGAAGTGAATCCAATGGATTGACTTTATGCGGGGTAGGTAATCAAACTGAAATAGACCAAATTGAAGTATTTGCTAACCAAGACGATGGAGTTGAATTTTTTGGTGGAACAGTAAATGCCTCTAACCTTTTAATCTACAGCAGCGGTGATGATGGTCTTGATTTAGATGAAGGGTATACGGGTAAAATAAGCAATCTCATGGTTGTTCTTGGTGACCAATCGGATAGCGGTATTGAAATCTCTGGCGGTAAAGGGGCATTTTCTGGCGAATTTTCCATTGAAGGGGTCAACCTCAGTGTTTCCGCATCCAATGAGGATCAAGAAATGATGCGAATCGATCCCTTATCCAATGGAACTATCTCCTCTATTACCACTTCAGACTTCTTAGATGTATCTAAAATCCAGTTGCAATCAACTAAAGTCATGCTTCATGACCTTTCCATTTTAAAAAATAAAACCCTTGTGAATAAATTATCAGAAGTTAAGGGCGATGGTAGCAATAATAACCAAGTTCATTTCACTCAGGAAATGAATATGGAGGGCCAGGCAAAGGGGTTTGATTGGACGTTCACACAACAACGGGTGAGTTTATAACAGCTATTGCTCTATCGAATGAGCCTCAAAGCTAGTTAAAGATCTATCTTCTGTTTTGAATACAATTTGAATCGGATTACAACAGACCTCACAGTCTTCAATATAGTTTTCGGACGTTAAAGAGAGATCTATCAGCATGGATATGGTTTCCCAACAGTAAGGACATTGAAAATGATGTTCAAACATTAGTTCAAAGATTCTATTTGTGATTCCAAATCCTCCCATTGCGCATAAAGTTTTTCTAACTCTCCTTTACGGCCTTGATAGGTGTCGAAAAAATTCTGCTGCTGAATGGTGACATCGTAATTGATTTCCAATTCTAGATCAGTATCTTTAATCCACTTTTCCAAAGATTTAATCGCTCTTTCTATCCCACTGATTTTGTTCTTTAATTTTTTTAATGCCTTTTGATTCTTATAATTATTCTTAGAGCTATAGGTTTTCTGATTTCCTTCTTTTTTTTGCTGTTCCAATTCTTTTAAAGACCCTATTTTTTTATGCTCCAAATAATCAGAGACTCCTCCTAAAAACTCTTTGACTTTCTGGTCTTTAAATTCAAAAACACGGTCGCACAAATCATTTAGAAAATCTCGATCGTGAGAAACCAGCAGTAAAGTCCCTTCAAACTTTCGCAAAGCCTCTTTGAGAACCGCCTTGGATTGAAGGTCTAAGTGGTTTGTAGGTTCGTCCATCACTAAGACATTGAATGGTTGAAGTAAGAGTTTGCAAAGAGCCAATCGATTTCTTTCGCCTCCTGAGAGAACCGCTACTTTTTTATCCACATCCTCACCTCGAAACAAAAATGCTCCTAAAAGATCGCGTACTGTTTTTCGGTTCTCCTCTGTGGCTCCTTCCAAGGCCGTATCCAAAACTGTTTTTGTTCCATTCAATTGTTGGGATTGATCTTGAGCAAAATAGCCCAATTCAACGTTGTGACCCAATTGCAACTCACCAGTACAGGACAATTCACCCACTAAGATTTTGGCCAAGGTGGTCTTTCCTTGCCCATTCTGTCCAACAAATGCAATCTTGCTACCTCTCTCAATGAGTAAATCGACATGGGTAAGCACCTGATGTGC
>DQCR01000045.1:4506-8649 GCA_003533785.1 Flavobacteriaceae bacterium | reverse complement strand
TCAGTTATTCCTTTCGAATGTTGTAATACAAAAATAGCTATTTTTATTTTAGTAAATCCAAAAACATACTTTAGTATATTGAATAGCTATCCACACTGACCTAGAAGTTTATGGAATACGTTGAAATATTTGACACCACCTTACGTGATGGAGAACAAGTTCCAGGCTGTAAATTAGACGCTGTGACAAAGTTAACCATTGCGGAGCAGTTAGACCAACTGGGTGTGGATGTTTTAGAAGCAGGTTTCCCGATTTCTAGTCCAGGAGATTTTAAAGCTGTTGAAAATATTTCCAAGCTTGTCAAAAATGCTCGAGTATGTGGCTTGACTCGAGCCGTTAAAAAAGACATTAAAGTAGCCGCTGAGGCCTTAAAACCAGCAAAAAGAGCCCGTATTCATACGGGGATTGGAACTTCGGAAAGTCATATGCGTTTTAAATTTAACGCTACCCCAGAGCAAATTTTAGAACGTGCAATCGCTGCTGTAACCTATGCCAAGAGCTTTGTGGAAGATGTGGAATTCTACGCAGAAGATGCAGGTAGAACAGACAATGAATTCCTTGCTAAAGTTTGTGAAGCTGTCATCAAAGCGGGAGCTACCGTCCTCAATATTCCAGATACCACAGGTTATTGCCTTCCCGATGAATACGGTGCGAAAATGAAGTATCTAAAAGAAAATGTGACAGGTATTCACAAAGCGACCCTTTCCTGTCATTGTCATAATGACTTGGGTCTCGCTACTGCAAATTCTATCGCTGGGGTGCAACACGGCGCACGTCAAATTGAGTGTACCATTAATGGAATCGGAGAACGAGCCGGAAATACTTCCTTGGAAGAAGTAGTTATGATTTTACGTCAACACCCCACCCTAAACCTTGATACCCGAATTCAGTCCCAACAATTGTTCGGCATTAGCCAATTGGTTTCTGAAAGTATGGCGATGCCTGTCCAGCCGAATAAAGCTATTGTAGGAGCCAATGCCTTTGCGCATTCTTCAGGCATTCATCAAGACGGAGTGATCAAAAAGCGAGAAACCTACGAAATTATCAACCCCACTGATGTCGGTGTAACCGAATCTTCCATCATCCTTACCGCACGAAGCGGAAGAGCCGCACTGGCCTATCGAGCTAAAAACATAGGGTATGAATTGGATAAATTACAACTAGATAAGGTATACCAACAGTTTTTGGTCGTTGCCGATCAACAAAAAGAGATTGGAGATGAAGATCTCCCAAAAATAATTGAAGCCAGTAAAATTTAATTTAAACGCGCATTGAAATGAAAAAAACCCTATTTGACAAAGTATGGGATTCACATGTGGTAAGAAGCATTAAAGAAGGACCTGACGTTCTTTTCATCGACCGTCACATGATTCACGAGGTAACAAGCCCCGTGGCTTTTCTCGGGTTAAAAAACAGAAAACTTCCGGTACTTCACCCAGAAAAAACCTTTGCTACGGCAGACCACAACACTCCTACCCTGAATCAGCATCTTCCTGTAGCGGATCCCTTATCGCGGAATCAATTGAAAGCACTGGAAGAAAATGCTGCAGCACACGGGATCTCGTATTGGGGATTGGGGCATAAAAAAAACGGAATTGTACATGTGGTCGGCCCAGAATACGGAATTACCCAGCCAGGAGCCACCATCGTTTGTGGTGATTCTCACACTTCAACCCACGGGGCTTTTGGAGCTATTGCCTTTGGTATTGGAACCTCGGAAGTGGAAATGGTCCTTGCAACGCAATGCATCATGCAACCCAAACCCAAGAAAATGAGAATTACCATTGATGGTAAACTCAATCACGGTGTAACGCCCAAAGACGTGGCGCTGTTTATTATCTCCCAATTGACCACTTCGGGAGCTACAGGATATTTTGTAGAATATGCAGGCGAAGTCTTTCGCGAATTGAGTATGGAAGGTCGGATGACGGTTTGTAACTTAAGTATCGAAATGGGTGCACGGGGCGGTATGATCGAACCCGACGAAAAAACCTTTACCTACATCAAAGACCGCGAGTTTACACCCAAAGACGCAGCTTGGGACAAAGCCATGGAGTATTGGAGCACGCTCCATACCGATGAAGGTGCTGCTTTTGATAAAGAATTTACTTTTGACGGGTCCGAAATTGATCCGATGATTACTTTTGGTACCAACCCTGGAATGGGAATGAGCATTACCAAAGCCATCCCAAAAGCGAAAGAAATACAGGGAAGTGCAACTACCTATTCTAAGTCGCTTGACTACATGGGTTACCGAGAAGGGGATAGCATGATCGGTAAGCCGATTGACTATGTTTTTATAGGGAGTTGTACCAACGGTCGAATCGAAGATTTTAGAGCTTTTGCTCAAATTGTGAAAGGTCACAAACGCGCTGCCAATGTGACAGCGTGGCTTGTACCTGGATCGCATAATGTGCTCAAGGCAATCAAAGAAGAAGGTCTCCTAGAGATTTTTGAAGCCGCCGAATTTGAACTCCGTGAGCCAGGCTGTTCTGCTTGTTTGGCGATGAACGACGACAAAATTCCCGCTGGGAAATATGCGGTGAGTACCTCAAACAGAAACTTTGAAGGACGTCAAGGCCCTGGTGCAAGAACTCTTTTGGCGAGCCCATTAGTAGCTGCCGCCGCCGCCATCACTGGAAAAATAACTGACCCTAGAACCTTAATTTAAACTGACCATGGCATACGATTCCTTTCACACTTTAGAAAGTACAGCGGTACCATTACCTATTGAAAACGTGGATACCGATCAAATTATTCCCGCTCGCTTTCTCAAAGCTACTGAACGCAAGGGTTTTGGAGATAATTTATTTCGCGATTGGAGGTTCGACCAAAACAACAATCCTAAAGAAGAGTTTGTGTTAAACAACCCAACCTATTCAGGAAAAATATTAGTAGGAGGACATAACTTCGGATCAGGATCTTCACGTGAACACGCCGCTTGGGCTGTTTATGACTATGGCTTTCGCTGTGTTGTTTCCAGCTTTTTTGCAGATATCTTTAAAAACAACTGTCTCAATATTGGGGTACTCCCTGTTCAGGTTTCCGAAGAATTTTTAAAAACAATTTTTGAAGCCGTTGAAGAAAATCCCAAAACAGAACTCCTCATAGATTTACCCAATCAAAAAATCCAGATCAACAGTACAGGAGCATCAGAATCTTTTGAAATCAATGCGTATAAAAAAGAGAATATGCTCAATGGTTACGATGATATCGACTATTTAGAGAGTATGAAAGAAGACATCAAAACCTTCGCGGTAAACAGACCTTTGTAGCAATTCGCCCTTAGCACATGAGCAAGACTATCGAAATCATGGATACCACCCTACGGGATGGAGAACAAACCTCGGGTGTTTCTTTTTCAGTTTCTGAAAAATTAACCCTTGCTCAATTGCTGCTTCAGGAGTTGAATATCGATCGTATCGAGATCGCTTCTGCACGGGTATCCGATGGAGAATTTAATGCGGTACAAGAAATAACGAGCTGGGGGGAAACCCATGGCTTAATCGACCGGATTGAAGTACTCACCTTTGTGGATAATGGTTCTTCTGTAGAATGGATGAAGAAAGCGGGAGCGAAAGTCCAAAACTTATTGACCAAGGGGTCTTTAAACCATTTAAAATACCAACTGAAACAAAGTCCTGAAACGCATTTTGAAAACGTGTCAAAAAGCATTGCACTCGCTAAAAAAGAAGGCTTTACAACCAATGTGTATCTGGAGGATTGGAGCAATGGAATGGCCAATTCGGAAGCTTATGTTTTTCAATTTTTAGATTTTTTAGCCACACAACCCATTGCACGTATTCTACTACCCGATACCTTGGGTATTTTAACCCCAGAAAAGACACGCCTTTATTTAACTACAATTATCCAACGCTATCCCGATTTACATTTTGATTTTCACGGACACAACGACTACGACCTTAGTGTAGCCAATGTGATGGAAGCTGTAAATACTGGGATCAAGGGATTACATCTTACCGTAAACGGTATGGGTGAACGTGCGGGTAATGCCCCATTGGCAAGTGTCGTAGCGGTAATCAACGACTTTATGCCCGAGATCAAAATCAATATCGAAGAAGATGCCCTGTATCGTGTCAGTCAATTGGTAGCGACCTTCACGGGATTCAGAATTCCAGCGAA
>DQCR01000045.1:0-4123 GCA_003533785.1 Flavobacteriaceae bacterium | reverse complement strand
GATGGAGACAATAAAAAGAATCTTTATTTCAATGACTTACTTCCCGAGCGCTTTGGCAGAAAACGAAAATATGCACTGGGTAAAACCTCCGGGAAAGCGAATATTCAAAAAAACCTTCAGGAGTTGGGGCTCACCCTAAACGATAAGGATCTTAAAAAAGTGACCCAACGGATTATTGAATTGGGTGACAAAAAAGAACGGGTTACGGCAGAAGACCTCCCCTTTATCATCTCAGATATTTTGGGAAATAACATCCCCAACAAGGTCAAGATCAATTCCTATGTTTTGACCCATTCCAAGGGATTGAAACCCACTACGAGTATTTCCCTTCAAATTTGCGATAAACTGTTTGAAGAAAATGCTTCGGGAGACGGGCAGTACGATGCGTTTTGGAATGCACTGCACAAAGTGTATCAAAAGCAAAAAATAGATTTACCTGATTTAGTTGATTATGCGGTTCGTATTCCCCCGGGAAGTCATTCCGATGCGCTGTGCGAAACGACCATCACTTGGAGCAACGGAAAGCGCGATTTTAAAACCCGCGGTTTGGATTCAGATCAAACGGTTTCTGCCATCAAGGCTACCGAAAAAATGTTAAATATCATTCAACCTTAATACCCTATTATGCATTTAAAAATTGCCCTATTGGCAGGAGATGGAATCGGTCCCGAAGTGATCGAACAAGCTGTAAAAGTTGCTGACGCGATTGCAAATAAATTCGAGCATACCATAGAATGGATGCCCGCACTCACGGGAGCCGCGGCGATAGAAGCCGTTGGAGATCCTTATCCCGAAGAGACCCATGAAGTTTGTCTGGCTGCAGATGCTGTTCTCTTTGGAGCCATCGGTCACCCCCGTTTTGACAACGATCCTTCTGCCAAAGTACGTCCCGAACAAGGCTTGCTTAAAATGCGTAAAAAATTAGGTCTTTTTGCCAATGTACGCCCCACCTTTACCTTCCCTTCTCTTTTGGATAAATCTCCATTAAAAAAGGAACGAATTGAAGGAACGGATCTCGTTTTTCTAAGAGAACTGACAGGTGGAATCTATTTTGGGGAACGCGGAAGAAAAGACGATGGCAATACTGCTTTTGACACCTGTACGTATACTAGAGAAGAAATAAAACGTCTGGCTGTCAAAGGTTTTGAATTGGCAATGACACGCTCCAAAAAGTTGTGCTGTGTGGACAAAGCCAATGTATTGGAAAGCTCACGCCTGTGGAGAGAGACCGTACAAGAGATGGAAAAAGACTATCCTGAGGTAGAAGTTTCTTATGAATTTGTGGATGCCGTAGCTATGCGTTTGGTTCAATGGCCTAATAGCTACGATGTGCTAATTACAGAAAACCTTTTTGGTGACATACTTACTGATGAAGCTTCCGTCATTTCAGGCTCAATGGGCTTAATGCCCTCTGCATCTGTGGGAACGGAAAATGCCTTGTATGAACCCATCCACGGTTCCTTCCCTCAAGCCACAGGACTGGGAATTGCAAATCCTCTAGCTACAGTGCTCTCTGCGGCAATGCTCTTTGAGATGAGTTTTGGATTAACCGAAGAAGGGGCTGCCATTCGCAAAGTGGTAGATCAATCTCTTGCGGAAGGGAAAGTCACAGAAGATCTTGCTGCTCCTGGGCAAACTGCACTTTCTACTTCTGAAGTAGGAGACTATTTGGTTTCCTTACTCCAATAAAAAAATAGTCTATATTTGAGGAAATGTAGTGCCTCGATGAAAACAAACTGTGAAAATTGCCAGAAAGCGCTCGTTGCTAATGGAGAACCTACTTATCATTGCTCCTACAACTGCACATTTTGCAAAACGTGTTCTGAAACCCTATTTAATTTTATTTGCCCTAATTGTTCAGGCACACTGCAACTAAGTATCTGAGTAAACCTGAAAAACCCCAAATCTAATGAGCTTTTTATACCCCTATTTACTTACAACCCATATTTTATTTGGAAGCATCGGACTGCTATCGGGCAGCTACAATCTCTTGAGAAAAAAGGGAAGTTCCATTCACGTAAAAGTTGGAAAACTATTCGTCGTAAGTATGTTGATCACAGGGAGTACTGCACTTTTAATGGCACTTCTAAAACCCAATATGTTTCTTTTTATTGTTGGAGTTTTTACTGTTTTTCTGGTGGGAACAGGGCAACGCTATATGCATTTGAAAAAACTGGGACAAGGACAAAAGCCGAAGCTAATAGATTGGATCCTGAGTTGTAGTATGTTGCTCGTAGGGGTGGTCTTTGTTAGCTCGGGAACGATCCTGCTCCTAAAAAAACAAGACAGTATGGGAATAGCATTAGTTGTCTTTGGTCTCATTGGATTGCAGAATATAAGAAAAGACTTACAAAACTACCGCGGAAAAATCAAATTCAAAATGTACTGGCTCCGGGAACATATTATACGAATTACAGCTGCTTACATCGCTTCTTTTACCGCTTTTATCGTAGTGAATCGAAATCATTTTCCAAATGGGATTCCTGAAGTGGTTTATTGGCTCTTACCTACCGTATTTTTAACACCCTTGATTTTTAAATGGGTTCGTCAGTATGCAAAAAAATGAGAAATTTGTTGTTCTAATCTTAAACTAAACCCACTTTGAAAAAAACCAACCGATCTACCGTAAAGCGAGTTCCGAAAAGGGGGCAATACGATTCCAAAACAATCCATACCATTTTAGACCAAAATCATATTTGTCATGTAGGGATTGTACACCATGGTGCTCCAGTGGTCATCCCTACTTTGTATGGAAGATCTGGAGATCAACTCTTTGTTCATGGGGCTTCCGTGAGCCGACTGATGACAGAACTGGAAGGCGAAATAGAATTGAGTATTTCCGTAGCAAAAACCAAGGGTTTGGTACTGGCACGTTCCGCCTTTCACCATTCTTTAAACTACGAATCGGTGGTGCTCTTTGGCAAGGGGAGCCTTATATCCAACACCGATGAAAAACTTCACGCTTTAAAAAGTGTTTCGGATCACCTAATCCCTGGACGCTGGGAAGAAGTCCGACAGCCCTCTGCTAAGGAACTCAAAGCGACAAAAGTCATTGCTATCCCCTTAGAAGAAGCTACTGCCAAAATAAGAACAGGGGGCCCTGTGGACGACAAAGCAGATTACGAGCTAGACATCTGGGCGGGGGAACTTCCCGTAGTGGAAAAATACGGAAGCCCAATAGCCGACGAAAAATTAGCTCCAGAATTTCGAAAACTACCTAAGAGCATAGTCCAATTAATAAATCCTTAAAATAAAAACAGATGAAATTACACCCCTACCTTATCTTTCCAGGAAACGCAACTGAAGCCATCCGACATTACACCGAGTCACTAGGCATAGAACACACTGAAATCAAGCGATATAAAGATAGTCCTATGAAGCACAAACCCGATCAAAGCGAATGGGTCATTCATTGTGAATTGACTTACAAAGGAGAAACTCTTGCTATGGTTTGTGATGCACCCAATGACGGGAGTTCCAATCACATTCAATTGAGTTTAAATTATGACTCTTTAGAACCTATGAAATTGGCTTTTGCCAAAATGAGTAAGGGAGGTAATGTAACACATCCTCTCAAGAAAGAATTTTGGAACGCTACTTTTGGTCAATTTGTAGATCAATATGGAATCCATTGGATGATGAATTGTGACCACTAAAAGTCATCATTTATTTTAACTTAATGCCTAAAGTAACCGAATTCGCGCAAAATAAAATTTTGTGTTAATGTAGGAAATGCTTTTACCAACTTCGGAGAAGTTTTATTAATTTGGCTGCTTCTAAAATGGATGTTTTATCCTAGACTTCAACACTAAAATACTATGAAAACCTTCTTCTCTCTTCTCTTTGTCATCACATTACAAACGTGTATTTCAAGTACTCCTTCCTTTAACAACTCGGATCCCGTGTGGACCCCCACTCAAACTGTCCAAGACGGAATGAAAAAAGCCTATTTTGCTTCCGGCTGTTTTTGGTGTGTAGAAGCTATCTATGAAAGCGTCAAAGGGGTCTCTGAAGTCTATTCAGGCTATGCAGGAGGAGAAACCAAAAATCCCAATTACAATCAAATTGGGACAGGCAGAACAGGACATGCCGAAGCCGTAGAAGTCATCTACGACCCCAAGGT
>DQCR01000021.1 GCA_003533785.1 Flavobacteriaceae bacterium | reverse complement strand
AAAATCCCTTCTAAAGTATTGTTTTTTACACCATTCTTAATGAGGTTTGGTAGACAGTTTAGTAAACTTTTCAATGACAATGGTTCAGAACAAAAAGTAAGTGATGCTTTCTAGCTTAGCATTATTTTTAGTTCCGCTCGTCAATAGATAGGTACGCTATTCTCCACTGAGCGAAATCATTCTGGCTTTTAGATCTGGGGATTCCATATTTTTATCTAAAGGAAATATGGGTCGAATTACTCTTTTGTATTGAAGACGTTCCAAGTTTTGATCTACTCCTCCTGGGGTCAAAGCCATGATCCAGTCTGCTTGTATAGCATATAATTCAGGGACTAAATAACCAATTTTCACTACCACGATATCCGAATCCCTAGGCGTTAATCCTAAATCGGTAAAGTCTTTCTCATAGTGATAAGGTTTACGCTTTTTCGTGACAATTACAGATACACTTCCTTTTTTGACTACTACCTCTGTCTCAGCATGCCTATCCCCATATTTAATCGCCTGAATGGTACCTGATAATAAGATAGGAGGTGAAAAACGATCGTCAACTAATGCGCCAACATAGGCTTCAACCTCAGCTCCAATTCCAGCCTTAACCGATTTTGCCACAAATTCGGACCCAGGGATAGAGGCATAGATTAGAGAGGGTCCCTCAGAGGAGAGGAATTCCCTTCGCTGAAGTATTTTATCGAGCGTCCAGGTAACATCTCCAGCTCCACCGGCGGTGGGGTTATCGCCCATATCACTTATAAAAAAGGGAGCTTTTTTACTGTTGATGGCATTTTCCAAGCAATGATCCAAGCTTGCTACGGGAGCAACAAATTCAAATTGATCCCTGACATCCCAAAAGTTATTGGCCAATTGCTCCGCTGTATTTTTAACTTTGACTAGGTCATCACCTGTTACCATTACCACCGCTCGATTTCGCGGTTCATCTGCCCAGGCATAACCAATCCAGATAGAAGCATCCAATATCCCCTGCTGAGCTGAAGCTGGTGCGGTCTGGGCATAAAGGCTTTTTCCTGGATCAATACGAGTACTGGTTTTTTCTCCCGGCAATAGAATGGGAATTGGAATCCAAGCCTTGTATTTAGGTTTACCCTTTCCATTTTCTAACCTTTCCAAAAGGGTTTTAACTGCTCTTTCTTTTGACTCCATGGCATCCTCATGAGGTGCAAGACGATAACATGTGATTAAATCCAGGCTTTTAGCCAATCGCTGTGAGACATTCCCATGCAAATCCATACAGGTCGAAATGATGGTTTTGTTACCCACAACCGCTCGGATACGATCGGTGTAATCTGCTTCGGGATCATCTAATCCCTGGACACTCATTGCACCATGTAACTCCAAGTACAAAGCGTCATAGGGAAGGTTTTTCTTTAAAAGCTCAAGCGTTTTATTGACCAATGACTCATAGGCCTCGCGTGATACGACCCCCCCCCGGTAGGGCTTTCGCTTTTAGTGTCGGAAACCATTGAGCTCTTTTGATGTCTTCCGACCCTTTTTTTAGAAATGGATAATAATCTAATACATCATTGCCATATAAAGTATGAAAGTCCTCTTCTTGGGTGATTTGTGGTGAAAAAGTGCTGGATTCTATGGCCAGTCCTGCTATGGCTATTCGCGGTAGCCTTTTATTTTGTTGACAAGCTACGGTCAGTAATAATAACGCCAAAACGGAAAAGTGTTTTTTCATGTTTTTAAAATTTTATTCATTGTATAGATTTGTTGGGCATTGACACTGATTTTTTTATACTCGTCAATATGATCTGATTTCCCCATCTTGATTGCTGGGTTATGAAAATTCATTTTGCTTTTGACAAAGGTTTTTGCGGAGGCGTGAAATTCGGAGGCTCCCGTTCTTTGGATGATTTCGCCTATCGTTTTTTCGTTAATCCCTCCGCCTGGCATGACGATAAGCTGGTTCTCTGCTGCCTCAACTAGTTTTGAAAGTAATCCAATTCCTTCATTAGCATTATTTTTACCTCCCGCTGTAAGGACACGATTAACGCCCAATAGCTTAAGTTTTTCTAGGGATGCTAATTGATTTTTTGTCATGTCAAACGCTCGATGAAAAGTTTGATCCATTGGCGCTGCTAACTCTAAAATCTCTTGACTTCGCTCAACATCAATTTCCCCTGTCGCAGTTAAAACGCCAAATACAATCCCATGAACACCCAGTTTTTTCATGTCAATGACTTCCTGTCTCATAATTTCAAAAGCTGCATTATCATAGAGAAAATCACCCCCACGTGGTCGAATGATAACATGAAGGGGAATACTGAGTTTTTTTGTTAGGTATTTAATCGTGCCGTAGGAAGGTGTGGTACCTCCCTCTGAAAAATTATCACATAGTTCTATACGGTCAGCCCCTGCCTTTTCACTCAAAATTGCAGATTCTGCAGTGTAGCAGCATATTTCAAGTTTCTTAGTCATCCGTATGGCTTTAGTGATAATACAATTCTAATTATTAGGTTTTACTTAACTAAAGATAGGATTAATTCGTGTGCTAATGTTCTAGGCTGATTTTAACATTTTTTTGAGTAACAGTTTTAAATCATTAGCGGATAGCAATTGATTGTATTGAAAAATGATTTCATAATTGGCATTTAAAACACAAAGGGTGGGGTAAGTAACCTCACCATCAAGAGTAGCCAATTGTTCCGCTAGTTCATGGATACCTGTACTGTTTCCGGTGGGACGGAATTTAAAAGTATATCCGTTAAAAATAATATTCCTTTTTTCTTCTGCATTGAGGTCTACAAACCAAAAGTTTTGATTTAATAGTTCAACTATTTTTTCGTCTTTAAACGTTGTATTTTTCATAACCTGGCAATAGCTACACCAGTCTGTATTTATAAAGACGACAACAAAACGCTTTTGTGATTTTTGCAAATCATCTAATTGTTCGAATGATTGGCGGACTATTTGTGAAAAACCACTTAAAGGGACTAGCATTCCTACCACAAAAAAAATCAGCATTATTTTTTTATTTTTCATCGCGCTGTTTTCAGGGTATATCGAATTCCAAAAAAGCTTCTAATTCCCTGGTTTGCGGCATATACATATGTAGGGTCAAAAGTGAGTGCGTAGGGATTGTCGGGAGTAGGGATGGCTTCCCCACTATTTCCAAAAACTACATTTTTATCAAAAGGATCAAAGGGTCTTGCGATACTATTCGCAGCAGGAGTAAAGTTGAGCAAGTTTTTTACTCCGCCATAGATTTCCCATTGGTTTAAAAAGGTTTTTGTAAGCTGTATATTTTGAATACTCCACCAAGTAGAGTATTCAGGTCTAGGGTCTAACTTTCCCAATAAAGGCAATCGCATTGGGCCATATAAATTTCCGGTATAGTCAACTCTTAACCCTTTTGAACTAAATTCATAGGCGATACTCCAAGTGCCATGAAAGGATTCGGTAAGCAGTTGCCTAAAGCGCTCGCCGTTTTCACTGACGGATACATACATCAAAGTCGCCCCAGCCAAAATCTTTAATCCACTTATCAAAGACATGTCAAGATTTAAAGCTATCCCTTGGGATACGGAAGACCCGTCCAAATTTCCATAAATGATCTTATCGGGGTCAGTTTCATAGTCGGGGAGAATTCTATTAGAAAAATAGGTATAGAAGACACTGGTGTCTATTCCAAGAAAGAAACCTTTAGAAGCATAGGACTTTTTGACAAAGTTAACATTGATGTTCCAAGAGGTTTCTGGGCTAAGTTCACCTTCAAATTCAACGGAACGGGCTCCTGTTAGTGCAGCGTGATCCTCCGTAAATACATTGGCTACTCGATAACCGTTTCCTGCACTTACTCTAAATATATTTTGCTGATTTGATGAGTTCCATTTGTAATTAATCCTTGGCGTAAAAATATTTCCGTGGATGCTGTTATAATCATAACGCAATCCTAAGAGTAGTTTGTTTTGCTCATTAATGGTGATTTCATTTTGAGCAAAGAGACCGGGAAGGTGAATCACCTCGGGATGTTTTGTTCCACTGGTAGCAGGGGTATTGTCGTCAAAAAGGGTATATCTGTAGGCAGCTCCTAACAATAGATCACTGTTGCCCATGACCTTATTCCAAGTTAATTGTCCAAAACCAATAAATTGTTCTGCATGGTAAATTGTACTCCCATAAACCGAATTTTGACGATGCCCATTGGCACTGAATTGGAATTTAACCATTTCCTTCAATGGCAATTGATAGCTCCCAAATGTTTCCCATCTGTTGGTATAAATACTTTCCCCATAAACCTCTTCGCCTCCTCGGTACTTCTTTTCCCAATTCATTGCTCCTCCCCAACGATCTTCGTAAACATATCTACCAGCTATTGAGAACAAGCGATTGTCTTTGCGTTTAACATTCAATTTATTAAAGACCGAAAACCTGTGTTGAAGTGTAAGGTCCGTAAAGCCATCATTATTATTATCTATGGGGTTTTGATAATTAAAATAATTAATCCCCAAAAGAGATTGCACCTTTTCTCCAAAATCGAATTTTACACCTAAATCATAATTCACCTCTCCCCAATCCGAAGAAAAAACATCAGAGACCAACAAAGGAGCGCGAGATATTTTTTTGGTGATGATGTTGATAAGTCCTCCAACGGCTTCCGACCCATAAAGGGAAGAAGCTGGTCCTTTTACGATTTCCACGCGCTCAATCAAAGATTGGGGGATTCCCGTCAATCCATATACGGTAGAGAGTCCGCTTACAATGGGCATTCCGTCTATAAGCACCATCGTATAAGGCCCCTCTAGTCCATTGATATGAATGTCTCCGGTATTGCAAACATTACAGTTGAGCTGTGGCCGAACCCCATTGACATTTTGCAAAGACTCAAAAACAGAAGGGGAAGGGTTTGCTTTAAAAAATTTGAATCCATAAACCTCCACAGGAATAGGACTATCCAACTTAGAAACTTCTTTCATAGTTCCCGATATGACGACCTCATCCAAGGAAGCTGCGTTTTCAATGAGTTGAAAATTACTTATAATATTTACTGGTTTTGTTAGAGAGATATATTCTGATAAGACTTCAAAACCAATGGAGGAAATCACTAGGGTATATTCTCCAAAGGGGATATCCCGAATTATAAACTGACCGTTGACATCGGTTGATGCACCCAGTGAGGTTCCTTTTATATAAATATTGGCAAATGGTAATGGGCTATTTTCAGCAGTTACCTTACCGCTTAAAGTTGCCGTTTGGGAATACCCAATAATACAGAGAAGGCAAACTGCAACCGTTAGGATAGACTTATTATACTGTTTAGAAGCGAACGGAAAAGAAATCACTATGAATATTTAGAATACAAAAGTAAAAAGTTAGATTAGACTAACAAATTAGTTTAGCATATGTTTTTATTTAAATAGGCAGCGTGATGTTTATTGTTATATTTGTGATATGTACTCATTGGTAGAAGAAAATTATCTAAAGGCATTGTTTGCTTTGTCGAAAGACAT
>DQCR01000062.1 GCA_003533785.1 Flavobacteriaceae bacterium | reverse complement strand
TGTTCAATGCGCCATCGTGGATCATTTTTGTCTTTTAATACCTCATTGTATACTTTCAAAACAGCAGCGTTTGCCGCATCTCCGATGGCATGAGTATTCATTTGAAAATCAGTTGACCCGATTCGATTTGCCAAACTGTGTAGCGAGTCTATAGGGGTAATCATCTTCCCCTTGTGCCCAGGTTGATCGATATACGGAGTTAAAAGAGCAGCACCACGAGAACCCAATGCACCATCGGCGTATATTTTTATAGACCGAACATTAATTTTATCTGTTGAATAAATGCCCGACGAAAGATAGTATTCTAAATTTTCAAAGGTGTTTTTGACCATTGCATACACCCTTATTTGAAGTTGATTTTTTTGATGTAAATTATCGATGAGTTCGATATCTTGTCGATCTATACCTGCGTCTGTTACCGTTGTCAACCCATTTTTTAGACACACCTCTTGTGCCGCTGCTAGGGCTTCTATTTTTTCTTCCTGAGTGAAAGGAGGCAAAGCTTTGTTAACCAAATCCATAGGGCTGTCAATCAGAACACCCGTTGGCTCCCCGTTACCCAATACTACGGTCCCTCCTGGAAGTACGGTTGTTGCCGAAATACCCGCTAGGTCTAATGCTTTTTGATTCACCAAATAAGCATGGCCATCGATACGTTTCAGCACTACAGGAGTGTTTGGGAATAATAAATCTAAAGTATCTTTTTTAGGATATTCCGGATCTTCCCAATCATTTTGATCCCAACCGCTTCCATAAATGACATCCATTTCTTTGCTTTTGACATGAACTGTCACTCTTTCTATAACTTCTTTAAAGCTTGTTGTTCCTTCAAGATTTGCCTGTTTAAGACTTAACCCTAGTTGAAGGAAATGACTGTGACTGTCTATCAATCCTGGGTAAATTGGTAAACCTTGGGCATCGACAATATTTCTTGCCTTATATTTTTGTAAAATCTCGTTTCCCCCTACTTCAATAAACTTACCCTCTTTCACAGCAAAAGCTTGTACTTCGTCAAGATTATCATTCACCGTATATACTTTGGCATTATGAACCACAAGGTCAACGCTTGGTTGACAAGCGGAGGTGACCAAAAGGATCCCTAAGAGAAATACAATACTGTTATAAAATCGCATAATGAGGCAGTGTTTGAGGGCGCAATTTAATTGAAATTTAAGCGAAAATAAAATACTCTTTTAAATCGTTGATTGTGGAGCAGTTACAAATTGACGTTTAACTTATAACGGGCTCCAATTAAGATTATATTCTGATTAAGTGGAGTGGAATGCCATTGGTAGGCTTGGGACCCCAATACTGAACGGTAACGAGCAAAAAGATTCCATTGGTCATAAACTTGATAGGAGATTTCCGATTTGACAAAAGAAACTGCCGAAAGGGTCACTGGAATCGCCTGATTTACAGCAGGATCTTGTTGTAAAAAAACAGGCCTTTCAGCTGCCGTACGGCTGCCTAAAAATTCAAAGGTACTATACCACTTTATTTTAGACCCCAAATTGATCTTACTCACCAAGGTGGCTTCCAAGTCGGGTAGATTCCAAGCCACTGACTCTGTTCCCAATGTATAATTATTTTGTTGGAGGCGAATTTGAATCTCACTTTGATTTTTAGATTTGTATTTTAAACCTGCAAAGGCGCCGATGCGATCTACAGAATCATATACCCAACCAAAAGAATTAGCCAATCGATACCCTTCTTGATCCATACGAACTCCAGCCGCAAAACGTTGGAACAAATTGAAGTTTTCTGCTTGACTATACTGCCCCGCTAATTGAAACTCAATTCCAGACTGGAATAAGGTTGTAAAGCCCAGCTCACCAGTGTATTTTTCATTGGTTGGGCGCAATTCTAATGAAGGAGCAACAAAAGGGTTTTGATGAAAGGCAGAAAAATAAGAGTTGAGACGTAGGTTACCATTCAGTTTGAGGTAGGGCTGCATTTTTTTATCTGGATCACTATAGGCAATAAATACTTGAGGATAAATAAAAATATCATTCCCAGCTGTTTCCCCATCTCCAATAACATATTGGGCAGAGGCACCTAACTTGTATTTGAATTTATTCCTAACATCGGACAATTGAATTTGCACGCTTGCTTTGGATTGATTGTATTTATAGGGGACGTCGAGATAATATCCTCTTTGAAATTCGGTCTGAAGGAAGTGGACACTTGGGCTGATATCGAGAAAGGCATTGAAGAGGGAAATCCTAAACTTAGGCGCTATATATGCATACTGCTCTTTGGTGCTTTGCTGGTCTCCAGTAAAACGAAATTTTGCATCAATACCTTCCAGCCAATTGTTATACCACTGCCATTGGGATTTAGCAAATACAGAATAAAATTGCTGGTTGAAATCGAGTTGGTCATTCTGAGAGGCCTCTCGAATGGAACTATCATCGGTATACAATCCATAATAGCTGGAACGTGTTGATTCAAAACCTAGCTGATGGAGGGCAGAGAATTGTGAAGTGTTATAATGATGCGTTGTTGCCAAATCCAATTGAGAACGACTACTCGAAATAAGGGTTTCTGGGACGCTGCCCTCCCCTTCTGCAAATACATCAACCCCGAGAACTTGTTGATTGTCCAAGGCTGTACTTAGTGAGGCATCAAATAAATACTGACCCAAATTACCAAATCCCAAACTTAATTCACTATTGGTTGTCGGTTCCTTTTTTATCTGCTTTAATTTTAAAGGAGTGGCTTTGTTGGGAACAAAAGTAGACACCACTTCTATCTCCTGTGGACGATACTCCAAACTTCTTTGGGAAGGAAGCAATGCTTCAATATCAAATTCTTCTGTGTTGAGTTTAAACGATTCTGACAAACTTGGTGTATACGATTTGGTTACTGTGACTTGTTGAGTGCCAATATCTTTTTCTTCTTGTGCACTGAGAGATTGTTCTATCATCAGTACAGGGATCAGCATACAGAATACCCAATATTTATTTTTGGCTGTCCTCATTGTTGTTTTAGCTATTATCTGATTCCTTCTTTTCAAGTTGGGACTTTAGGGTTTGGGCTTGCTTCACTATTTCTGGAAAATTTTTAAAATTTTCTTCTATAGATTCTAAAATAAATAAGGCTTGAAAAGAATCCTCTAATTGTTCGAAGTTACGAGCCATTAACAACAAACTTTTCGCACTCCATTCCTCAGCACTGCTGTATTTTTTGGCAATAAGAGCAATTGTTTCGTTGGATTTTTCATGGGCCTTTTGTCTGTATTGGATATACGCTTTAAAATAAAATGCCTCTGCGGCCAATTCATCTTTCGGAGCGTTTTCCAATTGAGTAAAAGCTTTTTGAGCTTTGAGGCTGTCTTTCAGGCGAAGTGACGAATGGGCAAGAACATCCAATGCATCCCATTTCACTTTAATAGCAATTTTAGAAAGCTGAAGGACCTGTTCGCTTTGCGCCAGTGATAGGGCATATTCTTCTTGCTCATAGAAGGTTTTCATCAAATTGAACATGGCATAGCGTTTGTTTTCTTCATAGTTCGCTTCCTTTTCAAGTCGTTGCCATAGCGGTATGGCTTTGGTTTTTTTCTCATCGTTAACAAAGGCAATGGCCGAGCGAACAAGTGCTTTTTCAGTGTACTCATTTTCCGATTCAATCACGTTTTCATAGGCCAAAGTTGCATTCTCCCAATCAGAAGCCTCAAAATATATTTCTCCTAAATAAAAATTAGCAGCCCTGCTATTGGTTCCTTCAGGGTATTTGAGTGTGTAATCCACCAATAACTTTTCAGCCTGTTTCTTTTTGTTGTCTAAGAATTTTTTTTCTGCAGCATCAAAAGCTGATTTTTCCAATTCATTACTGCTGAAAGATTGAATACTATTTGAGCGAAGCCAATTGGAAAAATCGGATACTTTTCCGGATTCCACTGCAATTTCACGCAGGGTATTCAACCCCTGTTGTGCCACATCAGATTTAGGGTAATTCAATACTAGTCTTCTAAGAATCTGTGTTGCCTCCTCTAACTGTTCTTGGTTGTATACAATCAGACCCATATTCAACAGCGCTCTACTATTATATGGGCTTTGAGGAAAGCTACGGATTAGTCGAGCATATTCTGTGACCGCATTTTGAGACTGGCTTTCACTTGCTAGCGTACTGGCCAAAGCAAAAAGAGCATCATCCACTAGATTGTGCCTAACTTGGGTATTAACCAGGCTTTTTAGTGTTTCTATTTTTTTATTGTTGCGACCGACAAACCCATAGGATATTGCTTTTTGAAAAATGGCATAACTTGATTTTGCTGGATCTAAGGCGATGGCTTTGTTGTAGGTTTCCATCGCAGGCCAATATTGCTTGTTGGCAAAATAGGAATCTCCAAGTCGCAAGTAGAGATCGTGCCGTAATTCTTTGGAAAGTAATTTTACATTGCGCTGCTGTTTTTCAAAAGCTTCGATGGCTGCACCGTATTGTTTCAATTTAAAATGAGCGTAGCCTCTGTTGTAATTCAGAGCCTTCCATTCCTTTAAATTTTGTGCTGTTTTTTTTTGTGAAAACCGTTCAAACAAGGCGAGCGCTCCTGCGAAGTCGTTGAATTGATAACCGGATTGAGCTTGCCAATAAAGGGCTTTAAGAGCTATTTCATTGGATTCTTTTTTTTCTGAAGCTTTTTCAAAATAGTCCGCTGCTTCTCTGTAATTCCCTTGTCGATAGGACTTGTGACCTTGTAAAAACAACACCTTTTGCAGAGATGTATTATCCTTAAAAGTACCACCAGCATTGAGGAGTTCTATGGCTTGTTTATAGTTTCCAAGTTGGGTGTAGGAATCTACCAACAACTGCTCCACTAAGGCATTTTCAGGGTGATCGGGGAACCGGTCCACAAAGGATGCCAATACTAACTGGGGAGATTCGTAGGGATTCCCCAATTCATAACTCAACTTGGCGTATTGAAACAGGGCATCCTCACGCACTTTTGAATCAAAATCCATCTGAGAAGCGGAGCGAAATGCATTTCTTGCTGCAGTGGGTTTGGCAATATTAACATAGCAATACCCCAGAAAATAATAAGCATTTTGGGACAGGGCATCTTTTTTTCCAACTATTTTATTGAATTGAGCAACTGCTGCTTCGTAATTTTTTAAATGGTAATGCGTATAACCTAGTTGATAATAATCTGTATTGAACCATTTATTCTTCTTTCCTTCATAAGCCAACAAGTAGGGTAGCGCTTTATCATATTCTTTAAGATTAAAATAGCTTTCTCCCACAATCTTGGAAAGCTCAGAAAGATTCGAATTTGACTTTTCCAATTCGGCTTCTCCTAAAGAAACTGCTTTTTCAAAACGACCCAATTTGAAATTCATATCCACTTGAAAATAGCCAAGGTCTTTTTTTTGAGAAGGGTTTGAAACTTTTCCAAAGGATTGACTGGCTTCGTCATAGTCTTCTAATTGATAGGCAATATGACCGAGGTAATAATGAGCATCCGATTCGTACTCTGGATCGCTGCGTACTTTTTCAAGTAAATTTTTAGCTGATTGGTATCGTTTTTTTAAAAACTGGGTATACCCTTTATTGAAGTAAAACTGAGGGAGTTTGGGCCTTGGTATGTCGCGTTCATTGACTTGGCCAAACCATTTGAGGGCATAACTGTATTTTTCATTATCGAAATAAAAATTAGCTAAATCTAGTGGAATTCCAACGCCATACCAACTTGTAGGAAACTCTAATAAGAAGGTTTTTAGTTTTTTTTCAGTTCCAGGTGTATTCAATCGGAGCGCTGCTGCCAGGGTTCTGTAAGATTTTTCTTCCGTTGATCCTAAATTTTCATTCTTATCCTGAAGTTCCCACCCACTTAGGGCATTGGAATAATTTCTCTGCAAGTATAAGATTTGGGCTCGATCCCTACTGTCAAAAGGATAGGAAGTGATTTGTGATTGAGCCACAAAACAACCCATTGTTAATACGATCAAAAGCCAAAATCTCATTACCTCAAAAGTAATCATCTTAGAAAGCATTTTTTAGTAGAATTTTTCCTCCTGATTTATTTTTATCCACAATTTTGTACCCACGTTAATAATCAACCTATTTTTGTGTTATGCAGCATGCGATTTTATCATTTTCAAAAGCGGTCATTAAGCAAGGGGAAAATACGGTTCTCAAAAACATTGATCTTGTGGTTCATCCTGGTGATTTTGTTTTTTTAATTGGTAAAACGGGAAGTGGTAAAAGCAGTTTAATTAAAACCCTATACGGAGACTTGAATCTTGAAAGTGGGCAAGGACAAATTGTCGGATACAATCTTAACAAGCTCAAAGAAAAACAAATTCCTCACCTGCGACGAAAGTTGGGTGTTGTTTTTCAAGATTTTAAGCTGCTTTCCGATCGGAACATTTACGATAATTTGAGTTTTGTACTCAAAGCCACTGGATGGAAAAAAAAAGAGGCAATTCAGACACGAATCCGTGAGGTTCTATCCCTTGTTGGTGTGGAGGCAAGTCTCACAAAATACCCGTTTGAACTCTCGGGAGGCGAACAACAACGTGTGGCCATTGCTCGTGCGCTACTAAATGAGCCTGAGCTGATTATTGCTGATGAACCAACAGGAAACTTAGACCCAGATACGAGTAAGGAGATCATGAAGCTGTTCAAAAAACTACACAAACAAGGAATGACTCTACTTATGGCTACCCACGATTACAATATGATTGTCAAATTTCCAGGGCGTATTTTTCGCTGTGAAGAAAGAAAGCTTTTTGAAGTTGTACAAAAATAAATTTATCCCTGACGTTTTCGATCGTTTTCATTGAGTAGAATTTTTCTAAGTCGAATGGCTTTAGGGGTTACTTCCACATATTCGTCCGATTGAATATATTCCAACGCTTCTTCCAGCGTAAATATGATTGGCGGAGCTAGACGGACTTTGTCATCCGATCCTGCCGCGCGAACATTTGATAGTTTTTTTGTTTTGGTTACATTGACTACCATATCATCATTGCGTGCATTTTCGCCTATAACTTGTCCCGTATAAACAGCCTCATTGGGGGCTACGAAAAACTTCCCTCGTTCCTGAAGTTTGTCCAACGAATAGGGGATCGCATTTCCATTCTCCATCGATATCAATGAACCACTGATTCGTCCTGGAATATCGCCTTTATAGGTTTGGAATTCTTTAAAGCGATGATTCATAATTGCTTCTCCAGCTGTAGCGGTTAATAATTGGTTTCGCAAGCCAATAATCCCACGAGAAGGGATGATAAACTCACACACCATTCTCTCCCCCTTAGGCTGCATGCTGAGCATTTCACCTTTTCGCAGGCTGACCATTTCTATCGCTTTTCCTGAAACCGTTTCTGGCAAGTCAATGGTCAGAGCTTCAATGGGTTCGTGCTTTTTACCCTCAATTTCTTTAATAATAACTTGTGGTTGGCCAATTTGTAACTCATAACCTTCCCTCCGCATTGTTTCAATTAATACAGATAAGTGTAAAACACCCCGACCATAGACAATGAATTTATCGGCGGAGTTGGTTTCCTCAAGTCGCATGGCAAGGTTTCGTTCCAATTCTTTTTCCAAACGATCTTTGATGTGTCTGGAAGTAACAAACTTCCCATCCTGCCCAAAGAATGGAGAGTCATTGATAGTAAACAGCATACTCATCGTTGGTTCATCGATGGCGATTGAAGGAAGGGGATCTGGATGATCCGCATCGGCAATGGTATCCCC
>DQCR01000034.1:28491-51484 GCA_003533785.1 Flavobacteriaceae bacterium | reverse complement strand
TCGCAGAGTAAAAGGCTTTGAAAAGGTAAAGTTTTTTCGCCCTGGTTATGCCATTGAGTATGACTATTTCCCTCCTACACAATTGATGCATAGTTTAGAAACTAAGTTAATTGAAAACTTGTTTTTTGCTGGACAGATCAACGGCACAACCGGCTACGAAGAAGCTGCGGCACAAGGATTAATAGCAGGAATCAATGCTCACCAAAAAATCAATAATAAAGAAACCATTATCTTAGGAAGAGAGCAAGCGTATATTGGTGTACTAATTGATGATTTGATTACCAAAGGCACTGAGGAACCCTATCGAATGTTTACCTCAAGAGCTGAATACCGTACCCTATTACGACAAGACAATGCGGATCAACGGCTAACCCCTTTGGCCGCCGAATTGGGCTTGGCACCGAAACATCGGTTGCAACAACTCGAAAAGAAACTCAAGCAAGTGGATGAAATGCATCGATTTCTTTTAAACACAAGCTATCAGGCAATTGAAATAAATCACCTTCTCAAGAAAAAAAACTCGGCAGCAGTAACGCAGTCGGATAAGCTCCACAAGGTATTAGCGCGTCCCAACATTACCCGTGAGGATTTGATTCAGCTCAATACAGTGGCAAGCTTTATCGAATCCAATAAAATCAGTGATTTGGCTTTTGAACAAGCCGAAATACAAACAAAATACCAAGGCTATATTGATAAAGAAATAGCACTGGCCGACAAGATGAAACGCCTGGACACCGTTAAGATTCCAAAGGCATATGACTATTCATGCTTGGCCTCTTTATCTCATGAAGCAAAAGAAAAACTGACGGCAATCCAACCAACCAACTTGGCTCAAGCCTCTCGAATTAGCGGGATCAACCCCAGTGATATTGCAGTTCTTTTAGTTCAATTAAGCCGATAGGTTTCACGTGGAACAATTAAAAAAAACACAACCGACCAAGGGATGCCGACCCACAAAAGCACAAGATCATTTTTTAAGTAATCAAATTTTTTCGATTCATTGGAATCAAAGTAAAACCGTTGGGAGGACTATTTTGCCCAAATCTATTATTCTTGAGGACTATTACAAAAGCGAGGCCTATTGCTCTCATCAAGGAGTAAAAAAAGGCCTGTTTGGCAAAGCGTACCGAATGGTACAACGGCTAATGTTCACTAGAAAAAAGCAACTCCTTTCTCAGTGGATTCCTAGAAAAGCACGCTTGTTAGACTACGGCTGTGGAGTGGGAGATTTTCTTTTAAGCCTAAAAGGGCGCTCATACAGCTGCATTGGAATAGAACCTCATTCCCAAGCACGACAAGAGGCCCTCAGCAAGGGACTTGATGTTTATTCCGCCTTGGAAGAGGTGCCAGCAAGTGATTTAGATGTCATTACCCTATGGCACGCGCTTGAACACCTCCCTGATCCCTTAGGAGCAATGAAATCTTTTTACAGCCGCCTTGCGCCAGACGGTATTTTACTTATCGCTCTACCAAACCCAGATTCATGGGATGCGAATCATTACAAACAGTATTGGGCGGCTTGGGACGTGCCTCGTCATTTATGGCATTTTAACGAAATGGGAATTATAGAGATGGCAAAGCAAGCCCGTTTTATCCACCAGGCAACCCACGCGCTTCCTTTGGATGCTTTTTATGTGAATCTACTTAGCGAAAAATATATGCGGCGACGATTTGGGTCGATTCGTGCTATTTTTAACGGACTTCGCTCTATTGGACACGGTCTAAGAAGTCAAGAATTTTCCTCTCAAATCTACTTATTCCAAAAGAGCTGACTCCTTGCGATTGAGATGGCGAGAAAGTTCAAGTGCAAACTGTACAAAAACAATTCGAGCATTTGCATTTCGCCCCAAGTGATAGTGGCTTTCTTCTAATAGATGCTGTAGCTCTTCAATATTGTGGCTATGAACATAAGGAGCAAACTTCTGCAGATCAAAGCCAGTTAAAGAATGAAATCGATGCAAAGAAGCAGCTTCGTAGTTTACCATAAGCGCATCACGAATTAAATCCAGACCGAATAGAAAGAATTGCTTTTGAGCTTCCCGATTCATACTTGCCAATTCTTGTGCCCATTCGAATAAGGGCAATATAATTTTCCGATTGGCTCGGGCTTTAAATGCCAGACGCAATCCTGCTACCCAAAGGACTTCTAACTCCTGATGAGTCTCTTTTCGAATTTGGAGCTCAACTAACCTTCTCCAACTTCCTTGGGCCATTTTTAGCAATCCATCAGAAGCCTTTTCTCCAAAAGACTGTTCGTACAAGTTAAGAAGCATTTTATCTGGTAAAGGATCTAATACGGTCTGTTGGCATCGAGATAATAAAGTGGGTAAAAGAGTTTCTGTTTGTTCTGATACCAAAAGAAAATAGGTGTGGGGTGGAGGCTCCTCAAGGAGCTTCAACAACTTATTGGCTGCAGGAACTAATAACAGATCAACACCCCAAAGAACGAATATTTTAAGATTTCCAGCATAGGGTTTTAAGGAGGCTTGCTTTTGTAATTCCCTAATATGCTCTACACGAATGGAACCCTGTTTGTTACCACTATCGATATTTCGAAGCCAATCATAAACAGAACCAAAGGGATTGTCAGAACAAAATGACCTCCAGAGGGAAGGCAAGTCTATCTTTTGAGATTTAGTATTACTAGGTGTGGGATAATAAAAATGAACATCAGGGTGTTCAAGAACAGCAGTAGCGATTGCTTCATTTCCATGGGCAATCAATGACTGACATAGGCTAAGAACCAAAGGGAGTGCCCCGTAGCCAGAAGAATCTACAAATAATTGAGAATGAGGAAGATAGCCTTTTATAAATTCATTTTTAAGGCGATCAATTAGCAATTCTTGTCCCGTTAGCTTTAGAAAATCCACAACGCTAAAGATAGTACAATTCAATCATTCATTTGATTGAAGCAAGCCAGGAGGAAAGATTTTGAATTTATTTTCAATTGAGTCCCTCAGGATCGCATTATGCCCTATTTTAGCGAAAAGATATTGAGGGATGAACACAATAGAAAACGAAGATTTTAACCAAAAAACAGTCCTTGTCCGAGTGGATTTTAATGTTCCTTTGAATGATCAATTCGAAGTCACAGACAGCACGCGAATCCATGCAGCGAAACCCACCATAGAGACCCTTGTCAAATCAGGAGCAAAATGTGTGTTACTGACGCACTTAGGGCGTCCAAAAGGTCCTGATCCAGACCTTTCCCTTAAGCACATTGTGCCAGAAGTGAGCAAAATACTGGGTCAGCGCGTTCATTTCTCTGAACAAACTATTGGAAAGCAAGCCGTTGAAATGATTACAAATCAAGCTTTCGGAGAGGTGATTCTAATGGAGAATCTTCGTTTTTTTAGTGAAGAAACACAGGGAGAAAAAAACTTTGCAAGAGCACTAGCCGACTTGGGGGATGCCTATGTAAACGATGCTTTTGGGACGGCACACAGAGCCCATGCTTCTACGGCAATCATTGCTGATTTTTTCCCTAAGGATAAGTATTTCGGTATGCTACTGAAGGGGGAAGTAGAAGCCATCCAACAGGTCATGGAAACAGGAAAAAAACCCGTTTTAGCCATAATTGGAGGGGCAAAAGTATCGTCTAAACTGACTATTTTAGAAAGCTTATTAGACAATATTGATGATTTGATAATTGGAGGGGGTATGGTATACACTTTCATACAGGCGCAAGGGGGAAGCGTAGGCGATTCTATTTGTGAACCGGACCTAAAAGAAACAGCATTAAGCCTACTGGAAAAGGCAACAAAGAAAAATGTCCGTGTTCACTTGCCGATCGATGTAAAAATAGCAGATGCTTTTGACAATGAAGCCCAAATAAAAACGGCTCCTGTAAGTGAAATCCCAGACAACTGGATGGCGCTTGATTGTGGGCCAAAAAGCTTAGAGTCTTTTGGAGATGTGGTTCGTCAGGCCAAAACAATTCTATGGAACGGACCGCTTGGCGTCTTCGAAATGGAACGTTTTGCAGAGGGAACCATAGGTCTAGGAAAGCAGATTGCTTCAAGCACAGCCCAAGGGGCTTATTCTTTGGTTGGTGGAGGGGATTCGGTAGCAGCAGTTAAACGGTTCGGGCTAGAAAATCAAATGAGTTATGTCTCAACCGGTGGTGGCGCGATGTTAGAAAGCTTAGAAGGCAAGCAACTACCAGGAATCGCCGCATTACTTAGCTAACCTATAAAACAAAATCAAATGAAACGGGTAGTTTTCCTTCTTTTAATACTTCTTTTTTCGTGTGGCCAACCTCAAAAAGGACCAAGGCTATTAGCAGACTCCAGTGGCCGCATTAACGCAGTGACGATAATTATGCCTGAAAATGACTGGAAGGGGCAACTGGGGCAGATTGTCCGAAAAGAATTGGAAAAAGAATATGAGGGCCTCCCCCTGATGGAACCCCAATTCACGCTGAGTTATATGTCTCCTAAGTTGTTTAATGGATTCGCAAAACACAGCCGAAACATCCTGCACTTTTCAAAAGACTCAACCGCTAAAATGACCCTTTATCAAAACCAATTTGCCAAACCGCAAGTGGTATCTCAAATACAAGGCGAAGATTCAGAAGTACAAGCGTTTATGTTTGAAGAGAATGCCAGTCTTATTAGGAGAACTTTTGTAGAAAATGAGCGTAAAGAAAAACGTCGTAGAATGATGAAATCCCCAGCCAAAGCAACGGTTTTCATGAAAACATTTGGAATTAAATTAACCTATCCCACGGCTTATAAAACTTTTAAAACAGACACCAATTTTGTTTGGATTCAAAAAGCGATTCCAAAAGGACACCTCAATTTGATTGCATACCGGGTTGAAGCTCCGGACCGCAATTCTAAAGGAGCGCTAATGACCATTGCCATTAGAGACTCTGTTGGCAAAAAACAAATTCCGGGAAGACTTCCCAATTCCTACATGGCCACGGAAGCAGCCTATCGCCCCTACCGGTATAAAACAAACTTCAATCAACGGGAAACCTATGTGACCAAAGGGGTGTGGAGTGCTGCCAATGATTATATGGCGGGCCCTTTTGTTCATTACATAATTCGTGAAGGAGAAAATGACGAATGGCTGGCCTTGGAAGGCTTTACATTTGCGCCTTCAGTCAATAAACGGGAATATATGTTTGAATTGGAAACGATTATTCGTTCCCTAGAGAGGAAATAAGAATTAGGACTTTTTATCCTCTTTCGACGATTCTTCCTCCTCTTTGGTTGCTTGTTTGAATTCCTTTATGCCGCTTCCCAATCCTCGCATGAGTTCAGGAATTTTTCTTCCACCAAAAAGCAACAGAACCACCACAACAATAAGAATTACCTGGGGAGCTCCAATCATACCCAAAAATAGTTGCAACGTCATCATAGATATTATTTGAGGGATAAAGGTAACTAAATTTCGCTAACCCAATGCCCGAGCAAAGAGGTCACTTCCGCCTATTGTGTATATTTGTTTTAAGAAATGATAGAAAAACCCCCACTCAAAGAAAGAATACTTAAAAAGCTCCTAAGTCGTTACCGTCTGGTCATTATAAACGAAACTACTTTTGAGGAACAGGTATATTTTAGGATGTCGCGTCTTAACGTTATTATCCTATCATCGATTTTTTTTGGAATTGTATTGGGATTAACTTTTCTACTTTTTTCATTGACCCCACTCAAGGAATTTATACCCGGCAAGGCCTCTTCCCAACTTAATAAGATTGCGCTCAATAACAGGGATGAATTAGATTCTATCACGCTTCGCTATCAGCAGCAAAGCGTCTACCTGAACCGAATACAAAAAGTTTTAATTGGCGACCTTGATTTCGACGACCTTGACTCCATCGCGTTAGAAGACGAAAGGAATTTCGAAGAAAAGGAAAGCATCGCACCCAATGCGGCTGACTCTTTACTTCGTGAAATGGTAGCACAGGAAGACAAATACAACCTGATCGAACAGCAGGACCAAGAGATGAGCGTTTTACTATTTCCACCGGCCCAAGGCCCTATTTCTCAGAAATTCGATGCCCAAAACAAGCATTATGCCGTGGATATTGTTCTTCCCCCCAACACGCCCATCAAATCCATTGCTGATGGAACCGTAATTTTTTCGGAATGGACAGTAGAAACGGGGTATGTAATCATGGTAGAACATCCCTATGGTCTTCTCTCTATTTACAAACACAACGCATCTTTAACAAGAGAACAAGGGGACACTGTGCGGTCTGGAGAAATTATTGCGACGGCAGGAAATACAGGGGAGTACTCTACGGGCTTCCATCTTCATTTCGAATTGTGGACGGACGGCTATCCCATGGATCCAGAACAATTTATTGATTTTGGAAATGAAGCGTTAACCAACCAAAGCACTTTAAAGCAATGAAAAAAATTGCAGCGAAGCTTTTTGCATACTGGGTAGATCGAAAAAATCAAAAATGGATAAATAACCCGCTAGAAGCGCAACAAAAAACACTTAAGTTTCTGGTGTCTAGCGCTCAAAACACCACCTTTGGTAAGGATCACAATTTCTCTACGATTACCGATTATAAAAGCTTTAAAAAGCAGGTTCCGGTTCGAAACTACGAAGAGATTCGTGCTTATGTGGATCGTATTGTAGCAGGAGAAAAAAATGTTCTTTGGCCAGGACAACCGTTGTATTTGGCCAAAACGAGCGGAACAACCTCAGGAGCAAAATTCATTCCGATAACGAAAGACTCAATGCCCACGCATATTACTGCGGCACGAGATGCTCTTTTAAATTATATCCACAAAACGGGAAACACCAATTTTGTATCAGGCAAGCAAATTTTTTTACAAGGGAGCCCAATCTTAAAAAGAAAAAATGGGATGGCGCTGGGCCGTTTATCTGGAATTGTTGCGCATTATGTTCCTTCCTATCTCCAAGCAAACCGAATGCCCAGTTGGGAAACCAATTGTGTTGAAGACTGGGAGACCAAAGTGGAATTGATTGTTGGAGAAACGCTTAGGGAAAAAATGACGCTTATTGCTGGAATTCCATCTTGGGTTCAAATGTATTTTGAACGACTCATCAAAAAAGAAGGCAAACCGATTGGAGAAATTTTTCCAGAGCTTTCTCTTTTTGTTTATGGTGGGGTTAATTACGGCCCTTACCGGCCTCTTTTCAAAGAATTAATAGGGCGTCCGGTAGATTCTGTGGAACTATTTCCTGCCTCAGAAGGGTTTTTTGCTTATCAAGACCGACTAAAAGAAGAAGGACTTCTGCTGCTATTGAATAATGGAATCTTTTATGAATTCATACAGGCAGACACGTTCTACAGCGAAGATCCCAAACGGATCTCACTGGATCAGGTTGAGGTAGGGGTCAACTATGTATTGATCTTGAATACTTCTGCAGGGTTGTGGGGGTACAATATTGGAGATACGGTTCAATTTGTTAGTACGGCACCTTTTCGTTTAGTGGTCAGTGGCCGACTCAAACATTTTATCTCTGCTTTTGGGGAACACGTTATTGGCAAAGAAGTGGAATCGGCTTTGCAGCAGGCCCTAGTTGGAACCAATGCGAAGGTACGAGAGTTTACAGTAGCACCTCAGATTGCTCCCACTAAAGGGCTACCCTACCACGAATGGTTCATTGATTTTAGTGAAAGGCCTAAAAACATGTCCGCTTTTTCATTGAGTTTGGATGACGCCATGCGTAAACAAAATATTTATTATGACGATTTGATTCGAGGTAAAGTACTTCGTCCTGTTGTCGTTACTACTGTTAAAGAAGGTTCTTTCGAAGCCTACATGAAGTCGATTGGAAAATTAGGAGGACAGAATAAGATTCCTAAATTGACAAACGATAGGAGCATTGCGGATAAACTAATTCAAGACTGATGGCTACAGCTCTTGTGCGTTGCTTTTATGTCTACCCCCTTTTGAACACTTTCGTCCAACGGGATCGTGAGGTATTGGAATCACTTGGGGTTGAAGTGAAGGCGACACCAGTCACGCCTACCCATAATCCCATTCTTTATTTAACAAGATTATTTTTCCTGTTTTTCCAATCTATTTGGAGCGTCTCCAGAAGCCACCGAGTGATTTGTTGGTTTTCGGATTATCACGCTTTTTTACCATTACTTGTCGCTAAATTTTTCACCAGAAGAAGCTTGTTGATCGTTGGGGGCTTTGATGCGGTTTCTGATCCTGTAAATGCCTATGGCATTTTTTATAAAAAGGGGATCAGACAATACTTAGCTCGATGGAATTATCGGTTGGCCGATTGCATCTGGGTGGTGGATGAAAGCCTACAAAAAGGCTGTCCTCATTCATACAAGAGAAGCAGAATCAGTTCTGGCATCGAAAATTGGGTGCCCGAGGTGAAACCAAAAATTGAAGTTGTTCCAACGGGGTATGATCCAGAATATTGGAAGAGAACCAGGAATAAAACGCCCAAAACAGTCCTGACTGTAGCGAACCTAACAAGTGAGCAGGTGATCCACCGAAAAGGCATCCCAATGTTTATAGAAATGGCAAGGGAATGTCCAGAATGGGTATTTACAATTGTAGGAGACTTGGATAATCGAATAGCCAACGCATTTACTATCCCGTCGAATCTTCAGGTTTATGGGAAGAAGAACCCAGAAGAACTGGTTGCTATATACAGTAGACACAGTTATTATTTTCAAGGATCGCGCGTAGAAGGATTACCGAATGTTTTATGTGAAGCCATGCTTTGCGAATGCATCCCTATCGGTCAGCGAGCTTTTGGTATTGAGAGAGCAATTGGACAGACAGGTGTTGTTTTTGACGAAAAGCCAGCCCCCAAAGCCTACAAAAAAATGTTGGAGGAAGCGGCAACGAAACAGGGCAGTGCCTGCCGAGAACAGATCATAAAAGCCTTTCATCAAAGTCATCGCATTGAAAAACTAAAACAGTACCTCTTCGATTAGGGGATAAACAAAGAAGATCTATAGTATGAAAAAAGGGATCATATCCTACACGCATTCCAATAACTTGGGCGACTACATACAAGCACTCGCCGCAGAAGAATATCTTGGGGGCGAGTTGATGCACTTTGATCGTGATTCACTTGATCAGGATCCTGGGGAGCCCTATCAATTGTTAGTCAACGGGTGGTTTATGGAACAGCCAACTCATTGGCCGCCTCACCCTCATTTTATACCTTTATTTATTTCATTTCATTTAAACCCCACAGCGGAAAAAGAAATGCTAACCCCTGCAGGAGTGGAGTACCTTCGCCGTCATCAGCCCATAGGTTGTCGCGATTATTATACCCAAAATACACTCTCCCAAAAAGGAATTGAAACCTATTTTTCTGCTTGTATTACTCTTGGCTTATCCAAAAAGAAAAACAAAGAGAAGCAGGCGGAATCGAAAGCTCCCATTTTAGTAGTAAGCGCTTTCGAGCGGTTACAAACTATGGGCAAGCCTTTGAATTCGAAAACCTCAGGAATTGGACATTTTATTAAGGCTCGATACAATTCCTATCGTTATCAAAAAGCAAAAACTCGTTTGGATCAGTTTTTACAGCAAACTCAGCTCCCTGTCCGCTATGCATCACAGATAATTGACGACAAAAAACTGAATGTAGAACAACGATTCCAAAAAGCTCAAGAGCAACTGAAAGCCATAGCCGGAGCACAATTAATAATTACATCTAGAATTCACACTGCATTACCAGCAGTAGCTTTAGAAACGCCCGTTTTGTTCTTAACTGATGGTTTGGAACACCACAACCAAAGCAGTCGATTAGATGGGTTGAGTCAGTTTTTCTCTTGCACCGACAGCAAAGGTTTAGCTAAGATAAAATGGGACACACTGGCGAATCCAACGACGCATTCACCCTATGTAGAAAAAATGAAACAAAAAATTGAAGCCTTCTTTGCACAAACAAAAAAGGAATCGAATTAAAGCAATGCCTCGCACAACTTGTATCTTTGCTAAAAACCTTTTATGAACGTTCTCATTTTAGGCGGCGGTGGCCGCGAACATACCTTTTGCTGGAAACTTGCACAAAGCCCATTGTGTAAAAAGATATATACGGCTCCTGGAAATGCAGGAACGGAGCAGCTTTCTATGAATCTTCCCCTCGACCCAATGGACTTCAAAGCAGTTAAGCAAGCCGTATTGGAATATCAGATCCAGATGGTTGTTGTTGGTCCTGAGGCACCATTGGTTGCGGGAATCCATGATTATTTTAAACAGGATGAAGCGCTTCACGAGGTATTCATTATTGGGCCACAAAAAGAAGCAGCGACTTTAGAAGGGAGTAAAGAGTTTGCAAAAAAATTCATGCAACGGCACAATATTCCTACAGCTCAATACGCCAGTTTTACAGCCGAGACCGTAGAAGAAGGGAAAGCATTTTTAGAAAAAATGAACTCTCCTTATGTCCTAAAAGCAGATGGCCTTGCAGCGGGGAAAGGAGTACTTATCATTGAGAGTCTCTCGCAGGCACAGTCCGAATTAGAGAGCATGTTAGTCAATCAAAAGTTTGGAACGGCTTCACAAACAGTGGTTATTGAAGAATTTTTGAGTGGGATTGAATTGTCTGCATTTATTCTTACCGATGGTAATACGGGGATTGACTTTCCCATGGCAAAGGATTACAAAAGAATAGGTGAAGGAGATACAGGGCTAAATACGGGGGGTATGGGAGCTATATCTCCAGTTCCTTTTGTGACGCCAGATTTTGAAAATAAAATAAAAGATCGGATTATCACTCCTACATTGGAAGGCTTAAAAAAAGACAATATTCCTTTTCAAGGATTCATTTTTATTGGCCTGATCAAAGTAGGAGAAGACCCATACGTGATTGAGTATAACGTTCGAATGGGAGACCCAGAAACAGAAGTTGTTCTTCCAAGAATAGCTTCGGACTTGATGGAGTTACTGGTGGCGACAGCAGAACAGCGATTGACCGAATATAATATATCAGTAGATTCTGAAGTAGCAGCTACTGTTATGGCGGTAGCCGGGGGGTATCCAGAGGCTTATGAAAAAGGGAATCCAATTACGGGTTTGGAGCCCACAGAAGGGACATTGCTTTTCCATGCGGGGACCCAAAAAAAAGGGTCCGAAACTGTGACCAATGGGGGTCGAGTGCTAAGTATTACAGGGAAAGGAGCCACGATGAAAGAGGCCTTACAAAAGGCGTATAACAGGCTCAAAAGCACTCATTTCAAAAACATAAATTACCGAAAAGACATTGGGTTTGATCTATAGAAAAGAGTGCGCGCTAGGATCTTTATTTTCTTCCCCACGCTGATTAAAAAGTTGCAATTGCCGAACCCAGTAAAGCAATGCCACAAAACCGACCAATAAAAACATCCAATTAAATGCATTGGCCAACCACCAGTTATCCATTTGTAATTCACGTAGAAAATTGAACGGAACAAAAAGAATCTCTTCAAACAAATAAGCGATTCCCTGAAAAAAGTTTTTCATCATTTGGTTTGTATATATTGCAAAAGTAAGAATTCGATAAAATGTTGACAACGCTTTTCGAAAAAACCTCATTCTCAAGCTATCTCTATTCGGGGGCAATTCTTTTGCTGATTGCAGCCCACCGCTATTTCAACACCTTTGGTCCAGAAATTGACAGTTACGGCATAGGGTCTCAATTGGCCGAATTCACTCTAGTCTACATCGCACTGTTACTAAGTGGAATCTACTTTCGAGAGAGAGGTTTTCTGAAAGGAAATAACACCTATGCGTTATTTTTTGCCCTAATTTATGGCTATGTGCCTATAGAATACAACGCCATCTCTGTATGGATTCAATTGAATTTAGTGCTTTGGGCAGCAATTCTCTTTTTACGAGTTTCATGGAAAAAAGCGCCCCACAAATTGCTTTTGGATACGTCACTATTCCTTGGATTGTCGCTAGTATTATCATGGAGTAATATTGGTTTTATTGCCGTGCTCTATATAGGGCTCTTTTTTGAGGAAATTAGAGAAAGACAGCTTTTTTTCATCCCTTTGGTTGTTGTGGCGGGTTATTTTTTTATTCTACTTTCTGCGAATCAAATGGTGTCATTTTCAATTCTTCCTTTTCCTAAAACCTCTTTAATAGAGCCTGGATCTCTTTTGCTTCACCCGTCCAAAGAGGAGGTTCTTTGGCTGACCCTTGGAGGGCTAGGGGGAGGGGTATTATTATGGGAGCTCATTTTTAGAAGACGATTTAACAAGCTTCAAAACAACAACAACCTGTTGTTGTTGGGCATATTAGTACTCACCACTGTTCAAGGCTTTTGGCTGGATTCAGAGGCAGACAAAATGCTTTTTTTATTGCCAATAATAGCTTTTGCTTTCAAAAGGATAAACGGTCAGTCTGCTTCCTCCAAACGGGGAAATTACCTGGCATTTCTTTTGATAGGAGGCTTGTTATCGCACTATGTTATTGTAAGTTGAACTAGGAAGATCTATGGAATGAATAATATATGAAAACAAAAAAAAGAGGACTTCTAGTATTCCAGTTTTCTACTTTGGCAAACAGTGCCATGTCAGTTCCAATTCTTCGTGCGTTATTCGATGCACAACCCGACCTTGAGATTACTTGGGTGACCCAGTCTGATGCCGTTCCTCTTTTCAACGAATTTGATAAGATAAAGTTGATAGAAGTAGATTTGAATGGAACTCATCAGGGATGGAAAGGAATGTATCGACTTTTTCAAGAACTGAGACAAGCCAGTCGCTATCGAGCAATTGTTGATTTACAAGGGAGCCAAACCACCATTTTTTTAGGCGTTTTATTCCAAGCTATTGGGTATCGATTGGTACGGGTCAACTGGGGCTATCGAGAAAAAGCGCGTCTTATCCGCAGCAAGAATAAAATTCTCAAACCGTTAACCCATACAGTTTTTCGCTTTGCGGCTGTTTTTCAGAAGTTGGGTTTTACGGTTCCTTTAGAGGGACTGGAAATACCGCCCAAACCCATTTATAATCAGGCAAATATACCAAATGAAGATCCGCCAAAGAAGTGGATCGGAGCGGCTCCATTTGCGACTAATAAAACCAATACCTATCCGCTAAACCAAATGCAACAGGTAATTGCTTTTCTTCAGCAAAGCCATAAGGTCTATTTATTTGGAATCACCCCAGAAGAAATTGAACAGTTTAGGGTATGGGAGAAGGCATATCCCAACGTGGTGAATGTATCTGAAAAAATGAGTTTTGAAGAGCAACTTAACCTCATCCCTCATCTAGATTTGATGCTGTCTATGGATAGTCAGTTTGCTCACTTCGCAGCCAACTGGAAAGTTCCTGTGCTTACCATATGGGGACAAACCCACCCTTATGCAGGTTTTGCTCCTTTTGGTCAATCCATAGCCAATGCGATTTTGCCCGACCTGAAACAGTTTCCATCATTACCACGATCTGTCGATGGCAATAAAAAAGGAGTACAAATGGGGGCTATTTTTAAAAGCATAACCCCAAAATTAATTCTTGAAAAAGCATTGAAATTGATGGGCTAGACGTCATCATAATCTACAGCAATCTCAGGACTGGTAGGGTGAGCTTGACAGCTAAGTATCAACCCTTCTTCAATTTCTTCATCGGTAAGTATTTGATTGGAAGTCATTGTAGCCGTCCCTTTAGTAATTCGGGCAATACAACTGCTACACACGCCTCCCTGACAAGAATAGGGGGCGTCGAGTTTGTTTTGCAAAGCAACGTCCAAAATGGATTTTCCACTAGTACCCTCTAAAGGAGTTGTCACTGAATCACAAGTTACCTGAAGCCGATAGTTCCCAGTAAAAAGAGCAGGCTCAGCATTTTTCGAAGGGCTGCTTGTGAAGAGTTCAAAATACAAAGCAGAACCAGGGACTCCTTTCTCTTTTAAATAGTCTGATGCCATGTGGATCATTCCTTCAGGGCCACAAAGAAAAAAACGTTCCGAAGAAAACCCAATTTCTTCAAAATAACGATCCAAAAGAGCCGATCCTATTCGACCATAAGCGTGCCCTTTCACCTCTTTTTGACTGTAGGTTCTGAAAACGAAAAAACGTTTTGGATGCAACAAAATTAAATCATTAATTTCATTTGTAAACATTTCTTCTTCAGTACTTTTATTACTATAGATTAAATAAAAAGAAGAAGTTTCGGTAGCATTAAGAATTTCTTTAATAATAGCCCATATTGGGGTAATTCCGCTTCCGGCTGCGATGCCGGTGTATTGCACTCCTTCTTTAGGGGTGCCGAGAACAAAACGTCCCTCTGGAGGCCCCACTGAAAGGACACTCCCCTGGAGAACCTGTTGATTTACATAACTGGAAAAGCGCCCGTTTGGGATTTGCTTGATCCCCACCTGTAGCTTCGTTTCGGAAGGAGCCGAACAGATAGAATACGAACGGCGCACAGTTTCCCCTTCAAGAGTTTCCTCAAGGCTGAGGTATTGTCCCGCTTCATATTGGAATACACTTGTCAAAGTCTCTGGGACCTCAAAAGTCAAAACAACGGATTTTGTAGTCAAGCGGTGAATTTCACTCACTCTTAGCGGGTGATGCATAGCCATTTTTTTTGTAAAAATACACAATAATTCTTCTGTAAAGAATGAGAACTTGGTTGAAATAAATGTGGGATTATTTCATAGGATAACATACTAAAATTCTGTTTTATCAGTTTTAATTAATACCAAAGCCACACACCTTGAAACTTGCAAATTACGGAATGGTTATCGGCCTGTTTTTTTTGATGTTGAATTGTTCCACTCAAAAAGATCAATTTGTCAATCGGCAATACCACCGACTGACGACTACATTCAATGTGCTATTCAATGGCGAAGAAGCTTTTGCGATTGGCAAGTCTATCCTTGATGCAAGCGTTGAGGATAATTTTTTTGAATTATTGGATGTAGAGCCGATCACTTTGTCGGGAGAAAGCCTAGACAACACCACCTTGGTTCCAGGGTTTGATCGCGCCGAAGAAAAAGCAGTGAAAGCGATCCAAAAACACTCCATGCGCTTTGAAGGAGAACAACGCAATAACCAAATTGACAAAGCCTATCTACTCCTCGGCAAAGCTCGGTATTTCGACCGCCGTTTTTTTCCTGCACTAGAAGCGTTCAATTTTTTGATGGAGAGTTATCGTTCCGAAGCATCCTATTTGGAAGGGATCATTTGGAGAGAAAAAACAAACATTCGATTGCTTAATAATGAAATAGCTATAGGCAACCTTCGTCCGTTGGCGCGTCAATTACTACCTAGCAATAGATTCTATGGCGCAGTTAATGCTACTGTAGCTCAAGCATTTATCAATTTAAAAGTGTTGGATTCTGCACAATATTATATTGCAGAAGCAGCTCAATTTGAAAACGACAAGCACTTGAAGGGGCGCTATTTTTTTATCAATGGGCAATTATTGGAACAGCTTGGAAAGAAAGAGGAAGCTTTTGTCTCCTATGAATCCATATTAGCGTTGCGAAAAAAAACAGCGCGTAAATATTGGATTCATGCCAAAATAAAACAACAAATTATTCAGGCTCAATTTGAAAACACCAACCCTGAAGAAACTCTTTTAGGCTTGCTCAACAAATATGATAATCAGCCCTATGAACACGTGATATATCGCGCGCTGGGTGCCTTTTACTTGGAAAAAAATCAAGACAGCTTAGCACAAGCCTACTTGATGGCCTCTCAAAAAGCCCCCACCCTTGATGAACCTACTGAAAAAGCTAACCTTAGGGATTTAGCTGATTATTATTTCATCAAAGGGAATTACAAAAAAACAGGAGCCTATCTGGACAGTCTCGTTCGACTATTGCCTGAAAAAACATTGGCAAACAAACGCACGCGTAGAGAGCGCGACAATCTGGAGGGGATTTTGGAGTATGAGAAAACCATTCAAAACACCGACAGCCTTCTGCATCTAATGAGTTTAAGTAAAGAGCAGCGAAAAGAATATTTTAAGGGGTATTTGGAACAAAAAAGAACAGAGACCGAAGCAGCTGTTGCTAAGAATGTAGGTGAGGGCAAAAAGAACCGTTTATTTGGACCTGGGAAAGAAAGTGAATTTTATTTTTATCGCCCCAATTTAGTAGCACAAGGCAAACAAAGTTTTTTGGCAAGCTGGGGCACACGCCCCAATCGAGACAATTGGCGTTTGGCTCAGCGCATGGAAGCACCAATGGCGAGGACTGAAACCCAAAAAGAGCAAGAGCCAATCCGCATTCAATTAGAAGACATAAGCAGCTTGATGGCGCAAATTCCACCCGCATCTCACACAGATAGTTTACAGCAACTAAACCACCAAAGCTATCTGCAAGCTGGACTCTTGTACAAAGAACAATTCAAGAATAAGAATTTGGCACGCCAAAGATTGGACACCCTTCTGAGGAAACGTCCGCAGGCAAACGTTGCGGCACCAGCACTGTATCACCTGTATCGGATGGAAGAAGAAGACCAACGAACAATAGAAGCCGAGGATTATAGGAGACAATTACTTGCGGACTATACGGAAAGTGCTTTTGCGCAACTCCTCAGCAATACTGAAATAGAATGGGACCCTTCAGAAGATCAGCCAAAACGACAATATGAAAGACTTCTTGAGTTATATCAGCGTGGAAAGTATTTCGCTGCGCTCGATAGAGCAAAAACGCTTTCCGTTGTATTGAGTGCCACCGAATGGGCGCCAAAAATCGCACTGATTCAGGCCAATATCAAAGGAAAACTTGAAGGGCAAAAAGCATGGGTTATGGCATTAGAAGAAATTCAAGAGAACTTTCCACAAAGTTTTGCTGCTAAGCATTCCAAGCAAATCACCCTCCAATTGAAAAGCAAAGGCAATAAAAGCAAAGAAGTCTTTGCCCTATACAAATGGGTATTCCCACATCATCGGGAGGAATCACTTGGGCTAGAGAAGGACATAAAAATTCTAAACGAGGCCATAGAAAATCTAAAATCACTTAAACTAAGTGTTGACTCCTATTCTCAAAATTATGCCTTTGTAGTAGTGCACGGATTTCGATCTCCAAAAGAGCTGACTCGCTTTCAAGAGCAGCTTCAGACGAACAAGCCCGACTTCAATTCAAATAATTTTGTAGTTTTGAGCCATGAGTATCAGGAGATACAGCTCAATAAAAGTTGGAAACCTACTCAAAAATAGATAAAATGAAAAACGGAGAGGCCAATGGCCAATACAGTAAAATTGAGGTAACTAGTAAAATCAAAGGAGACATTGTCTCTGAAGCGGATTTTAGAATTGATGGTTCCCTCGAAGGATCTCTAAAAACGACAGGAAAACTTATTGTTGGAAAAGAGGGGAAAATTATTGGAGAAGTACAATGCTCTAATGCAGATGTAGAAGGCAAGTTTTCGGGCCAACTCCATGTTGCAGACAGCCTCACCCTCAAAGCAACCTCCAATGTGGTGGGTGAAGTGAGCACCAATAAGCTGATTGTCGAAACGGGCGCTTTGTTTAATGCAACTTGCAGCATGGGGAAGGAAGTGAAATCACTCAACAAAAGTGAAGCGGCACATGAGAAGACAGCCTAATCGCTGGCTGATTTTTTCATCCCTAGCCATACAAATGGGGGTCCTGTTCTACGGGGCTGTTCAATTGGGAGTTTATTTAGACACTAGGTTTCAATCTCAAAACTATGCCACGCTAGCTTGCTGTATCCTAGCATTGGTCATTAGTCTGTACTTCATTCACAAGAAAAGCCAAAAGTTTTAAGCGATGTTGAGAAGCATGGTATTGTTTCTCCTTTTTTTTTCAGGGGTGGGTCTCATTCACGTTCTAGCCTACTATTTGGCAAATGACTCCTTAGCCGAGTCGCAGATACTAGCTTCCTATACGTTCCAAGGATTCACGGGGGTCTGTGCCCTTGGATTGCTTCTTTTAAGTGCTCATAAGATTAAAGATCAGATCGGCTTTGTATTTATGGGCTTGAGTTTTCTAAAATTTGTGTTATACTTTGTTCTTTTTCACCCAAGGCTGATGGCAGACGGAATACTGTCTTTAAGCGAGAAAATTGAGGTATTAATTCCCTATCTGACAGCACTTATTCTTGAGACCGTTTTGGGCTTTCAAAATATCAGGAAAATATAGAATAAACTGTTTTGGGAATTGCTGTAAAGCCACTACATTTGCTTCGCATTTTACACAAAATGAAAAACACCCAACTAGGACTTTTTTCCAGAGCTATTTTAGTCGCTCTGGTTCTTTTTTTTACTAGCCATAGTCTCCTTGCCAAAGAGCCGAATAATGGAGCTAATAAGGAAGAGCACAGAACCACTACCAAAGAGGAAATCAAAGCCTACATCATGCACCACTTGGAAGATTCCTATGATTTTTCCTTATTATCCTACACGACCGAGGACGGAGCACACCACTATATTGGGCTACCATTACCTATAATTCTTTGGGATAATGGCCTCAACGTTTTTTCTTCTTCTAAATTCCATCATGGAGAAACTGTAGCTGAGGCAGGAGGGGAGTATTATGCGCTCCATCATAATAAAATATATAAAACAGATGCCCAAGGAACCATCAATTACGACGCAGAGCAACATGCTACAAATGTAAAACCGCTTGATTTGTCGATTACCAAAAATGTGATCTCTATATTGTTCACAGCATTAATTATGTTTCTTTTATTCAAAAGCTTGGCGGACTCCTACAAAAAGAATGGTATGGTAGCAAAAGGGATAGGCCGTTTCTTTGAGCCAATAGTTCTGTACGTGAGAGACGAAATTGCAATTCCCAATATTGGTGAAAAACACCACAGACGTTTCATGGGCTACCTCCTGACATTATTTTTCTTTATTTGGTTTTTAAATATTTTAGGACTTACCCCTCTCGGTATTAATGTAACGGGAAACATTGCGGTGACTTTCTGCTTAGCACTAATCACTTTTGTGATTACGAATGCCGTAGGCAAAAAATATTACTGGAAACACATCTTTTGGATGCCAGGAGTGCCATGGCCGATGAAAATAATTTTGGCACCCATCGAATTATTAGGGATGCTTATCAAACCATTCTCATTAATGATCCGTCTTTATGCAAATATTTCTGCAGGACACATCGTATTAATGAGTTTGATAGCTCTTATTTTTATTTTTAGAAATTGGATAGGTTCGAGCCTTTCCTTCGTTTTGGCGTTTGCCATTTCGATTATAGAAATTTTAGTTGCCTTGTTACAGGCCTATATTTTCACAGTCTTGTCTGCTTTGTATTTTGGCTTTGCTGTGGAAGAACACGACGATCATTGAGTAGTAAAAAATGTATAATTTAAATAAATAGTTAATTATGGAAATTCCAGCAATTGTAGGAGCAGGTTTAGTAGTAATCGGAGTAGGAATCGGAATCGGTTCTATCGGTCGAGGAGCCATGGAGGCGATCGGACGTCAACCCGAAGCTACCGGTAAAATTCAGACAGTGATGCTTATTGCAGCAGCACTTGTAGAAGGAATTGGTTTCGCTGCATTATTTGCCGTTTAATCAGTAGTGACCTCCGAGAAACTCGGAGCTAAAACAACTTAGGATGGAAAAATTAATCAGTGAATTTTCATTTGGACTGTTCTTTTGGCAACTGTTCATCTTTATTGGCCTAATCTTCTTACTAAAGAAGTTTGCATGGAAGCCCATTCTGGATGCGGTCAATGAACGCGAATCTTCGATTAAAGAGGCGCTGTCCTCTGCCGAAAAAGCGAAAGATGAAATGGAAGCCGTACAGGCGGACAATAAAAGAATTCTTCAAGAAGCACGCGTCGAAAAAGAAGCGATGCTTGCGGCGGCTAAAAAAACAGCCTCTGAGATGGTGAATCAAGCCAAAGAAAGTGCACAGGGCGAAGCCGACAAAATCATGAAGCAAGCTCAAGAATCCATCCAAGCGGAGAAAGAATTGGCCATTAAAGAAATAAAAACACAGGTTGCAAGTTTGTCCTTAGACATTGCTCAAAAAGTGTTGGAAGCGGAACTGTCCGATGAGAAGAAACAAAGCGCCTTGGTCAACAAACTACTAAAAGAATCGAATCTGTAACCTATGATTCAAAATCGTGCTGCTATTCGTTATGCCAAAGCCATCTTGGAATTTGCCCTAGAGCAGAAAGCTGAGGAGGCTGTTCAAAGAGACTTTGAGCAAGTGACGGCTACTTTAGAGCAATCAAAAGACCTTGCCAAACTATTGGAAAGCCCCGTGATGGAAGCCAGTGAAAAGAAAGAAGTACTCGGGAAAATTTTTTCCAATCAAGCCCCTGCAACCCAAAAAGCGATGGCATTATTAGCGAAAAACCAACGAATAAATTTGTTGGGGCAGGTTGCTCAGGAGTATCAAAAACGAATTGACGCACACCAAGGGGTTCAAAAAGCACAAGTGACTACAGCAGCTCCATTGGAAAAAGCTCTGGAAAAAGAAGTGCTTGGGATGGCCCAAAAATTGACCCCCCAAAAAGTAATCTTGGAAAACAAAATCGACCCGACGCTTTTAGGAGGCTTTGTTTTACAGATAGGAGATTTACAATACAACGCAAGTGTTGCACAACAATTGCGAACACTGAAACAAGAATTGACAGAAAAATAAGCACATAGAACGCTAAAAAAATAACAACAATATGGCAGCAATAAAACCCGCTGAAGTATCAGCCATCCTCAAAAAACAGCTCGCAGGGACAAGTACCGCAGCTTCTTTGAGTGAAGTAGGAACCGTCTTGGAAGTTGGTGATGGGATTGCACGGGTGTATGGATTGACCAACGCTCAATATGGTGAATTGGTTATTTTCGAGTCGGGCCTTGAAGCCATGGTACTCAATCTCGAAGAAGACAATGTCGGAATTGTTTTGTTGGGTCCTTCTAAGGAAATTAAAGAAGGAGACACGGTCAAACGAACCAATCGAATTGCCTCCATCAATGTAGGAGAAGGTATTGTGGGTCGCGTTGTCGACACTCTTGGGAATCCCATCGACGGCAAAGGCGCCATCAAGGGGGAATTATACCAAATGCCTTTGGAACGTAAAGCTCCAGGAGTGATATACCGTCAGCCAGTTAACGAGCCCTTACAAACAGGAATCAAATCCATAGACGCCATGATTCCTGTAGGGAGAGGCCAGCGAGAATTGGTGATTGGAGATCGACAAACGGGAAAAACAACCGTTTGTATTGATACTATCCTCAATCAAAAAGAATTTTTTGATGCCGGTGAGCCCGTCTATTGTATCTATGTTGCTATCGGACAAAAAGCATCTACTGTTGCAGCCATTGCTAAAACACTTGAGGATAAAGGGGCTTTAGCCTATACAACGATCGTTGCCGCGAATGCTTCCGATCCCGCTCCTATGCAGGTATATGCCCCTATGGCCGGAGCGGCTATTGGAGAGTATTTCCGAGACACGGGGCGTCCAGCATTGATTATTTATGACGATCTGTCCAAGCAGGCGGTTGCATACAGAGAGGTTTCCTTGCTATTGCGTCGTCCTCCGGGTCGTGAAGCCTACCCAGGTGATGTTTTCTATTTGCACTCTCGTTTGTTGGAGCGCGCGGCGAAGGTTATCGGCGATGATAAGATCGCCAAGGGAATGAATGATTTGCCTATTTCCTTGAAAGAAAAAGTAAAAGGGGGTGGCTCATTAACGGCCCTTCCTATTATCGAAACACAGGCAGGAGATGTATCTGCTTATATCCCTACCAATGTAATTTCAATTACAGATGGACAGATATTTTTAGAATCGGATTTGTTTAATTCAGGAGTTCGCCCTGCAATTAATGTAGGAATCTCCGTTTCTCGTGTAGGAGGATCAGCTCAGATCAAATCCATGAAAAAAGTATCGGGGACTTTGAAACTAGACCAAGCCCAATTTCGTGAATTGGAAGCCTTCGCCAAGTTTGGCTCTGACTTGGATGCAGCAACATTGAATGTGATTGAAAAAGGAAGACGCAATGTTGAAATACTAAAGCAAGCTCAAAATGATCCCTTCACAGTAGAAGACCAAACGGCCATCATCTACGCAGGGTCTAAAAATCTGTTGCGGAAGGTGCCAGTGGATCAAGTTAAAGCTTTCGAAAAAACCTATATCGAAGAGTTGAATAAATCCCACAGAAAAGTTCTTGACACTATTAAATCAGGGAAACTGACCGATGAAGTGCTCGACACACTCAATGCAGTTGCCGCTAAAATAGCTGCCCAGTTTGAATAACCAATTATGGCGAATCTAAAAGAAATACGCAGCCGAATAGCCTCGGTATCTTCCACCATGCAGATCACTTCTGCCATGAAGATGGTATCCGCGGCAAAGCTAAAAAAAGCGCAAGACGCTATTACAGCCATGCGCCCGTATTCGGATAAGCTAACGGAATTGATTCAAAATCTAAGCGGTTCTCTAGATGGCGACACGCCCAATCCCTTCACCCAGGTCCGTCCTGTCAAGAAAACCTTACTGGTCGTGGTGACTTCTAATAGAGGTTTGTGCGGAGGGTTCAATTCTAGCATTGTCAAAGCTGTTCAGCACTATGTCAAAGAACATCCCGAACAAGACATTCATTTATTGACTCTGGGAAAGAAAGGAAACGATATCCTTTCGAAAAATTCCTCTTTGTTTGGCAACAACAACCAAATCTTTGATGATTTGACCTATTCAAATGCTGCCGAAGTGGCTGAAGAATTTATGGATGCATTTGCAGAACAACAATTTGATGTGGTGAAAGTGATCTACAACCGATTTAAGAATGCAGCGACACAGATTGTAACGACAGAAACACTTCTTCCCGTAGTTCCAGAAGAGGATGTTAAGGGGTCTACAGGAGATTATATCTTTGAGCCTGACCAAGATGCTATTGTAAATGAACTACTTCCCAAAAGCATCAAAATGCAATTATTCAAAGCCCTGCGGGATTCGTTTGCTAGCGAACATGGAGCACGAATGACTGCCATGCACAAAGCGACGGATAATGCTACGGAACTCCGAGACCAGCTAAAACTGACCTACAACAAAGCAAGGCAAGCAGCCATCACCAACGAAATCTTAGAGATTGTTGCTGGAGCAGAGGCGTTAAGCTAAGTTATTGACATACAATCGTAAATGTTAAGCC
>DQCR01000034.1:1671-28110 GCA_003533785.1 Flavobacteriaceae bacterium | reverse complement strand
AAAAACAAACTTATTCAAGGCATTAATTTCAGTGCTGGAGGATTTCTATTTATTTTAGGTATTATGGGATATATTTATCCTGAATGGTTTTTTCAGGAAAAATACGATGTGTTGATGCCAACCCCTCAAAGCACAACCATACTCCGAGTGATGATGGGGTTCATGGCAACGATAGGGTTGCTTTGGCTTTGGGCCACACGATACCTTTCAGAACAACGCAGGTTTTTAAAAGCGACTGGAGTAATGACGCTGGGGTTTGTTCTGAGTCGCATCGGAGGGTTAATTTTAGACGGTTGGAACCAGACCTTTACTTATCGGGAATTAGCCTTTGAAGTTTTAGCATTGATGGTCATTTTCGTAATGCTAGTAAATACAAGCAAAGACCATGCTAAAAATTGAACTCCAGTCCGAACGTTTGCAGTTTTGTTCCTTAACTAAGAAGCACTTAAACCAAGTCTACAGGCTTCATTCTTTACCCCAAGTGGCGCAATACAACACGATTGGAATCCCCAAAAATATTGCAGTAACACACAACGTCCTTCAAGGCAAGCTAGACCCCTCTAATTTTGCTGAGCACGGCTGGGTACTGTTTGATCAAGAGGGCCTATTTATCGGGGAAATGGGATTGGTATTGGCACCCGAAAGGTTTCGAAAAGCAGAAATAAGTTACTCAATTCACCCCAATTGTTGGAACTACGGTTATGCTACAGAAGCAGTAGAAAGGTTGATTCGGTTCGCCTTCGACACCTTGCAATTGCACCGAATCGAGGCAGGAGTTGCTGTGAGCAATAAAGCCTCCATTCGTGTTTTAGAAAAAGCAGGGCTACAGCGAGAGGGAAGGCACCGAAAAATTCTTCCTCTTCGTGACGGTTGGGAAGATAATTATAGTTACGGTATTCTTTCTTTTGATTAGCCCGTTGATTAATAGAATGGGAATACCAGTAATTTTGGCGAGTACATCGGACTTCAAAAGGCTGCAAATCCAGAAATGGGAAGCGGAACGAATTCCAAACCAGTTGATAAGATTTCCAATAAATCTAGGCTAAGAATTCCTATTCAGCACCCGATTTTTGTACTTTAGGAAGGCAATAAAATAAGATGACAAGAGTCCCTATAATTAACGAAAGCCCTTTTGATCTGCCAGCCTATGCAACGCCTCAGTCAGCCGGATTGGATTTAAGAGCGCATCTCGCAGAGCCTTTGGAACTGGCTCCATTGGAACAACAGATTGTAGGCACAGGCCTAAAAATTGCATTGCCGCAAGGACTGGAGGCCCAGGTGCGTCCCCGAAGCGGCCTTGCAGCAAAGTATGGAATTACGGTCTTAAATGCCCCAGGGACTATCGACGCCGATTATCGAGGAGAGATTGGAGTGATTTTAGTGAATCTCTCCAAGGAAGCCTACACCCTTCAACCTGGAGAAAGAATTGCCCAATTGGTGATTGCGACTTATTCACAGGTGGCTTGGGAATTGACAGCAGAATTGAATGAAACCTCACGAGGCGTATCTGGATTTGGAAGTACTGGAAAACAATAATTTAGATCATATAAATTCATTAATTAATTGAAAATAATTGTACCCATGGCAGGACGTGGCTCACGGCTACGCCCCCATAGCTTAACAACACCCAAACCGCTACTTCCAGTAGCAGGCAGCCCAATTGTCAATCAATTGGTCACTGAAATTGCTCGAGTGGTGAATACACCTATTGATGAAGTCGCTTTTATTCTCGGGGATCCAACATATTTTGGAAAGGAAGTTGTTCAACAACTTACGTCCCTAGCGGAAAGCTTGGGAGCGGAGGCCACAATTTACCGTCAAAAAAAACCCCTAGGAACTGGTCACGCCATTATGTGTGCCGCGGATTCTCTTTCGGGTCCTGCCGTGGTGGCCTATGCCGACACCCTCATTCGAGCTGACTTTACTTTAGATCCTAAAGCGGACGCGGTGATATGGGTAAAATCGGTAGAAAACCCCGCAGCATACGGTGTTGTCGAATTGAATAAGGATCAAGAAATTGTGGGATTGGTTGAAAAACCACAGCGTTTCGTTTCCAACCAAGCGGTCATTGGAATTTATTATTTCAAAGACATTACTGTATTAAAGACCAAGCTCAACAAAATCGTAAATAGACAATTATTGCCGGGCCAAGAATACCAAATCAACGACGGGATTCTCGCGATGATGAAAGAGGGCTACCGTTTCTTTCCGGGTCAAGTTGAGGAATGGATGGATTGTGGAAACCCTCAAATTACACTTGAGACCAATACACGGATGCTTAAAATCCTTGATCAAGAAGAACAAGCTCTGATAGCACCTGATTTGGTTTTGGATAATAGTGAATTGATTCCCCCTTGTTTCATCGGTGAAGGCGTGGTGCTCAAGAACAGCACCGTGGGGCCCTATGTGGCACTGGGGGACGGCAGTCAGGTTCATGGTAGCAAATTGAGCCACTGCTTGATTCAGAAAGAGACGGAAATTCACAACGCGGAATTGGCGCATGCCATGATCGGGAATAAAGTGTATTTTGACGGCAACTTTAAAGAAGTGAACCTGGGCGATTATTCAAGCTTGAAATGAGTTATAAAAGAATTTTAATATTGATTTTGACGGGGCTTTTCTGGGGAGGCTGTAAGTCGGTTGCCGTTTTGCCGACAAAGGCTCCAGTCAACAAAGTTGACTTAAGACTTTTGGCTAAAGAAATACAAAAGCAGCACCCACAATTCAATCATCTCAGGGGTAGGCTCAAAGCCACCTACGACAATGGAAAAAACAAGCAACAAGTCGTCGTTAGTTTACGGATGACTCAAAACCAAAAAATTTGGATGAGTGCCAATATGCTGATCCCAATCGCTAAACTTATGCTTACCCCCAAAGAAGTTCAGTTTTACGAAAAGTTTCAAAAAACGTTTTTTGAGGGTGAGATAGCTTTTATCAATCGGTTATTCAACACTGAATTTGGATTTAAAAACATACAAGACCTCCTATTGGGAGTCCCAGTTCTATTGCCTCAAAAGGGAAAGTGGCGACAAATCACCAACCCTATTGATTATGTTTTGACGCCCAGGGGGAGCCTAAAAGACCTCCAACCGACATACTTTGTCAATCCGACAACCTTTCTTCTAAAAGAACAGCGATTTGTGTTGCCGCAGGGGCAAAACATACTATCCTTTAAGTATCCAGAATATCAGAACGTAGGCGGACAGAACCTTCCCAAGCGAGTCGAAATTTCTTATTTTGATGGCAAGCAGCTGTTGCAGTTGCAGTTGGAGTTTTCCCGGTTAACCTTCCCCAAAAAAATCACTTTCCCCTTTGAAATACCAGAAGGGTACCAACCCATCGTGCTGAAATGATCTATCGAGTGTTTTCATTGATTGTTTTTATGCTGGTGCTTAGCCCGCCTGTACTTGGACAGGAGAACAAAACGCGTCAACAAGAATTGGAAGCACAACGTCAACGCTTGCAAAAGGAAATCAAACAGATCAATCGGCTTTTGTACTCCAACCGATCACAGCGCAAATCAGCGGTGGGAGAGGTAGAGGATTTGGAAGTAAAACTCAACGTGCGTCAACGCCTGATCCAAGTGAGTAATCAACAGGCGAATTATTTGACGCAACGCATCACAATTAACGAAAAAGAGATAGACCGACTTCGCAAAGAGGTTCAACAAGCCAAAGAGGACTATGCCAAAATGATTCAGGAATCGTATAAAAGTCAATCCGAACAAAACCGATTGATGTTTTTATTTTCTTCGGAAAATTTGTTGCAAGCCTATAAGCGCATTCAGTATATGAAACAGTATGCCCGATTTCGAAAACGCCAAGCTGTAGAAATCGCCGAAAAAACAGTCTTGCTTCAAGACCTCAATACAACGTTGATTGCACAGCGGGAACAAAAGAAAAAATTGATTAGTGAAAACCGGGTTGCTCAGCAGACGCTTAAGAAAGAAAGGCGACAGCAGCAAAGCATGATTCAACAACTCAGAAGGAAAAGCCGCAGCCTCACCGCTCAAATTCGTAAAAAACAACAGCAGTCAGATGCCATAGATCAAGAAATCCAACGCCTGATTCGTGAAGCCATTGCAGCATCTAACAAAAAAGCTGGAAAAAAAACAAAAGCTACTTTTGCTATGACCCCCGATGAAAAACTCATCGCGTCAAATATGGAAGCCAATCGAGGACGTTTGCCTTGGCCTGTAGTGGAAGGAGTCATCACGCAACGGTTCGGCACTCAGCCGCACCCTGTCGTTCGCACGACCATGATCAAAAGTACTGGGATCACCATCGCTACAGCCCCAGAAAGTGACGCTAGAGCCGTCTTCGAAGGGGTGGTGATGTCAATCTTAAGTTTTAAAGGGAGCAACCCTACGGTCTTGGTTAAGCACGGAAATTACATCACTGCCTACAAAAACTTAGGGAAAGTATATGTGAAAAAAGGGGACAAGATTAAAACCAAACAAGCCGTTGGACAGGTGTTTACAAATCCAGTTGACGGCAAGACCAGTTTACAGTTTAGCCTATTTCAGGCATCCAAACCCCAAAACCCCAAATTGTGGTTAGCCCGACTGTAAGGAAACAGAAATTACTCGAGATTAATTTTCTTCCAAATACCAAGCTTCTTCTTCGAGGGTATACTTGATATAATAAAGCAAATTAATAGCTTCTTTTTTCGAGGTGTATCTTCCATAAGCGACACGATGTAATCCCTCTGGGTTAATGACAGCATAAGCAGCAGAATAGCCTTGGGATTTCAAATCTTCCAATTTGCGTTCGGCATTATTCATGTCTCGAAAGGTACCAGCAATGATACTGAAATACGGTTGATCCAATTCAGAGACCGATTCGGAGTCGTACGCAACACCCTCTTCAGCGGCCAGATTGAGCTCAATCTTGGAAAGGGCCCCTAAATCAAAGGTGGCTTTGGCGACATTGGATTGGATTCTTTTTTGGGCCAATTCTTGATTTTTGGCTCGTTCGCTTTGTAGATACTGATCACCAAAGTAATAGCCTCCACCGGCAAGGGCAACGCCCAAAATGCCAATGACAGCATAGCGTAATACAGAGGAGCCTCCCTTGGTTTCTTTATCCTCGGGGGTAAACATTAAATTTTCATTATTCTCTTCCATAATTGAAAAGACTTTTAAAGGTTCTGTTTTTTTTGCCACAGGCACCAAGGGTGTCCGGGTAAACATACGTAGTCCAAACGCATCTTTGTCGTAATTTATTTTACCGTAAGGTAAAAATTCTATTTTTTTGGCTGCATTTAGGCGCATTTCACCCAAATTACCCAGGCTAAGGGGCTGTGTTTGAAGTTTTTGTTTCCAAACAATAACTTCTTTTTCAATCAAACGCAAGGCCCCTTCGTAGGAAAGTTCCTGCTTTTGTGCCATATAATGGGCCAGCACACCATCATTGCTCTTCAAAAGGGTATTAAAAGTCAGTTCGCGACGAAAAGGACGAAATACCCCATTGGAATAATCAATTTCCACTGGAAAAGAACGGGTAACAAAAGCCCCAAAATCGGGAATGGTTACACATTCGTATTGATACAATAATTCTCGCAAATAATACGCTAGACTCATCTTTTCAAATGTAGGAAAACCCTTTGGTATTCAAAACGAGAAAAAACGAAACTTCGTATTTTAGTAGCAACCCCAATTTTTATGAACAGACTGACTGCTTGTTTGACCTTGAGACTCCTCCCTGGAATTGGCCCCATCACTGCACAAAAGCTAGTGCATACTTATGGAAGCCCAGAGGCCATTTTTGATGCTGAACCCCACCCTGAAAAAGTACCTAACGAACGTTTGCGAAAACTCTTGGAAAAGGCTCGTTCGGTTCAAAAGGAAGTCGCAAGCATAAAAGAGTGGATGAAAAAAGAAGCCTTAATCCCCTTACTCTGGGGAACAGAAGCCTATCCATTGGCCTTAGCGCGATGTCCAGACGCTCCGCTATTGCTATTTTGTCGCGGGGAATTGGATTGGGAAGGGCGCCGCTGGTTGGCAGTAGTAGGGACCCGTCGTCCATCGGCTTATGGAGAAAAGAGCTGCCGAGCCCTCTTGGAAGCCATACAGCCCTACAATCCCGTTATTGTCTCTGGCTTAGCTTATGGAATTGATGCCGTAGCACATCAAACTGCTCTCGATTTGAAATTGGATACCGTCGCATGTCTGCCTCATGCTTTTGGACAGCCGATTTATCCAGCACCGCATCAAAAGCTGTCCGTACGAATAGCACAACAGGGTGCTTTAGTATCGGACTTCATTCCGACACAGGGATTTGAACGCGGGCATTTTATTCAACGAAACCGACTCATCGCAGGTCTGTGTGAAGCGACGCTGGTTATTGAAACAGGAGAAAAAGGCGGGAGTTTAATCACGGCCAATTTTGCCAGTCAATACGATCGCGAGCTTTATGCTTTGCCGGGGCCTATTCATTCCCAACAGAGCAGAGGCTGCCATGCTTTAATCCAATCCCGACAGGCAGAATTGATTGACTCGGTTGAGGTTCTCATCGAATCTCTGGGCTGGGCTGGCCTACAAAACCCAAAACAAATAAGGATCCCGCTGGATTTGAGTCCAACCGGAGAAAAACTCTACAAACGAATGCTTCATAACGGAAAACAGAGCTTGGATAAATTAGCCAAGGCAGAAGGACTGTCTATTTCGGAGACGGCCATTGTTCTGATGGAATTGGAAATGAAAAAGGTGGTTCGCCCGCTGCCAGGGAAATACTTCGAGCTCCGCTAGTAGCCCACTTTTTTTCGAACGCGCAGCAGGACTTCATTGGCAATTTCTCGAGCTCGGTCAGCGCCTTTGGCCAGAGCAATCTCAATTTCTTGAGGATGTTCCATATAGTAGTCGAACAGCTTACGTTCTTCAGTAAATCGTGAGCAAATTAGTTCGTATAGGGCTTGCTTGGCATGTCCATAGCCCATGCCCCCTGCCAAATAATCTTTGCGTAGGGCGGCGGTTTGTATAGCGTCTGCCAACAATTCATAGAGGGCAAACACATTACAGGAGTCGGGATTTTTCGGTTCTTCCAAGGGGGTGCTGTCGGTTTGAATCTTCATCACTTGTTTTCGCAAAGCGGTGTCGGCTAAAAAGATATTGAGGGTATTTTCTTTGGATTTACTCATTTTTTGTCCATCAGTACCGGGGATGTATTGTGCTTCCTTTTGAACAGAGGCCTGGGGAAGGACAAAAGTTTCCCCCATCTGGTTGTTGAATCGAGTGGCTACATCTCGCGTCATTTCCAGATGCTGCAACTGATCTTTTCCCACCGGAACCACTTCAGCGTCGTACAGCAATATATCGGCGGCCATCAGCATGGGGTAACTAAACAAACCGGCATTGACGTCGGACAAGCGATCTGCTTTGTCTTTGAAGGAATGTGCTAGGGTCAGGCGTTGGTAGGGGAAGTAGCAGCTGAGGTACCAGGCGAGTTCTGTGGTTTGGCTGACGTCACTTTGGCGATAGAACACGGTTTTCTCAGTATCGAGGCCGCAGGCCAACCAGGCTGCCGCGGTAGCTCGAGTATTATCACGGAGGGTCGCTCCTTCTTTGATCTGCGTGAGGGAATGCAAGTCCGCAATAAAAAGAAAAGATTCATCGGCGGAAGCTTTTGACAGTTCAATAGCCGGAAGGATAGCGCCAAGAAGGTTACCGAGATGCGGAGTACCTGTGGATTGTACGCCAGTAAGAACTCGTGCCATAAGAATGCTGAATATTAGTGATTCACAAAGATATTTTTTTTGATCGGCGCACCCAAAAGCCAGCCGTCCATTTCTAAAAAAAAGCTACTTTTGGTCCATGCGTCGTATACTATTAATTGTATGGCGGGTTTGGTTCTATACGCTGGCGGCAATTCCCGTATTGGTCTTGTTCCCCCTCTTGGTGGTCTTGGTTTTTTTACCCAATGGGTATCCCTCCATTTTTTGGATTGCCCGCAATATTTGGTCTCCTTTTATTTTGATTGGAACAGGTTTTTGGACGCAAATCAAAAATATTTCTGGCGCCAAGCACAATCAAAGCTACCTGCTCATCGCCAATCACACCAGTTATATCGATCCTTTTTTAATTTTACGGGCCTGGAAAACACCTTTTGTCTTTGTGGGAAAAAAAGAATTGGTTGAGATTCCGATTTTCGGATTCATCTACAAACGCGCCGCCATCATGGTCGATCGCTCGGACAAGAAGAGTCGGTTTGCGGTATATGGCTTGGCCAACAAGGTGATTCATGGAGGCTATAGCGTGTGTATTTTTCCCGAAAAAGATTATTTGGATGAAGCCATCCTATTGAACGAATTCAAACGGGGAGCCTTTAAATTGGCGATTGAACACCAGTTGCCTATTCTACCGATGGTCTTCTACGATCCCAAGCGAATGTTTCCTTGGCACACCTATTTTGGGTTTCCAGGGGTGATGCGGATTGAGATTCACCCTCCCTTTGAGACGGAAGGCTATACGGAAGAGGACATTCTTGAGTTGCAAGAAAAAGCACGAGAATTCATTCATGGGAAACTTTTGGCTGACCCCAAGCAGCGCGCAGTAACCGCCGTAGGGAAATGGGAAAGCCTTTATCCTTCTGGCAGGTAGATCTCTCCTTTTAGGTAGAGTTGAGCATGCCCTCCTATCCGAACGCGATCGCCCAAATCTTCACAATCCAATACCCCTTTGCGAGCTGAAATTTGCTGCGCTTTCATACGTTTTTTCCCCAGTTTGGGTGCCCAAAGGGGAATCAAGGAAGTGTGGGCCGAGCCCGTTACATAGTCTTCATCCACTCCGGTTTGCGGAGCAAAGAACCGAGAGACAAAATCCACCGTATCTCCAGCAGCAGTAACAATCAAGCCGCGTTCGCCCAACTGTTGGATCCACTGCATATTGGGTTGCAATGCCGCCACGGCGGTTTCGTTTTCCACCACAACCATAAAATCAGTTTCGCCTTTCCAATATTCTAGTGGCACAACACCCAAGCTTTGTTCGGCACCATCCAGCGGGGAGATAGGGGCGATGCGATCTGTTGGGAAATTGAGAAAGAGTTGCTCACCTTCTTGTTGGACGCTAAGCCGCCCTTTATTGAGGGTCTGAAACCGGAGGGTTTCCTGCGAGACTTTCAATACATTTTTAAGCACATAAGCAGCTGCCAAGGTGGCGTGACCACAGAGGTCTACCTCCACATCGGGAGTAAACCAGCGAATGTGATATTCTTCGCCTTTGGGAACGACAAACGCCGTTTCCGCTAAATTGTTTTCATTTCCAATGGCCTGCATTTGGGAATCAGGCAACCAATCCTCAAGCACGCACACGGCGGCAGGATTGCCTCCAAACACCCGGTCGGTAAAGGCGTCTACTTGATAGAGCGTGAGCACAGACATGTTTTATTCCTCAACGACTTTAAGGGCATTTTTGATTTTGTCTTCCAGTTCCTCCATCAGTTCGGGATTGTCTTCCAGAAGGGTTTTCACAGAATCGCGGCCCTGGCCCAATTTGGTATCGCCATAGCTAAACCAAGAACCACTTTTTTTGATCAGTTCGTAGTTCACTCCCAAGTCAATGATTTCCCCAATTTTGGAGATTCCTTCCCCGTACATGATGTCAAATTCGGTAGTTTTAAAGGGCGGGGCCACTTTATTTTTAACCACCTTCACTCGGGTTTTATTACCCATGACGTCGGCATCGGCATTTTTAATTTGGGTAGAGCGGCGGATATCCAAGCGGACCGAAGCATAAAACTTTAAGGCATTCCCCCCTGTGGTGGTCTCGGGATTGCCAAACATAACTCCAATTTTTTCTCGCAGCTGGTTGATAAAGAAGACCGTACAATTTGTTTTGCTGATGGATCCCGTTAGTTTTCGCAAGGCTTGGGACATCAAGCGGGCGTGCAAGCCCATTTTGGAATCCCCCATTTCCCCTTCGATTTCGCTTTTGGGTGTGAGGGCGGCTACAGAATCAATCACCACAATGTCCACCGCTCCCGAGCGGATCAGGTTATCGGCAATCTCCAAAGCTTGCTCTCCGTGATCGGGTTGGGAGATGATCAGCTCGCTGATATCCACTCCCAACTTCTCGGCATAGAAGCGATCGAAGGCGTGCTCCGCATCGATGAAGGCAGCGATCCCTCCCGCTTTTTGACATTCGGCAATGGCGTGAAGAGTAAGGGTTGTTTTTCCAGAGGATTCTGGGCCGTAGATTTCAATCACTCGACCGCGCGGATAGCCGCCCACGCCCAAGGCAATATCCAAGCCTAAGGAACCCGAAGAAATGGCCTCCACATCTTCAATGACTTCATCGCCCAATTTCATCACCGAGCCTTTGCCATAGGTTTTATCCAGTTTGTCCAGGGTGAGCTGGAGCGCTTTGAGTTTTGCTGCTTTATCGTCTGCCATAATCGATTATTTTTTCGGTCATAGCTAAAGTACCAAAATCTCTGGTGTAGGAGAATTCCTCCTCCAACGGATTATTAACAAAAAGAAGGAGAAAAGCTTTCCGTTCAAATACAGAGAATGTTGTACTTTCAAGGCACTAAACAATAGAACAATGCGTGTTTTTCTTCTTTTTCTTTTTGTGACCCTTTCGCTCAGTGCCCAACATATTCTTCCCTTGCGAGAACGTGCGGCTGCTATTGAAGCTGTACAGGAAGAGCGACTCAACACCCTTTTGCCGAAACTGATGGCAGAAAACGACCTGGACCTCTGGGTCCTCATCACTCGAGAGTACAACGAAGACCCAGTCGTGAGAACCCTCCTTCCACCCACCTGGTTGAACGCCCGGCGCCGAACGATCCTAGTATTTGCCAAAGACCCCAAAACGGGAGCTGTAGAACGGGTGGCGATGACCCGTTATGCCTTTGGGAAATTCTTCCCTTCGGTCTGGAACAAAGAAAAACAACCCGACCAGTGGCAGGCGCTGGCGGACTATATTTTGGCAAAAGCGCCGAAGAAAATAGGTATCAATACCTCAGAAGGCTATGGCATAGCCGATGGGCTGGCACATACAGACTACCAAGGGCTCTATTCGGCTTTGCCGCCGCGCTACCGCCAGCGCTTGGTCTCGGCAGAAGCACTTGCTGTCGCTTGGATCGAAACCCGAACACCCAAGGAAATGCTTCTCTTTCAACAACTCACGGAAATCACGCACCGCATCATTGCCGAAGCATTTTCCACCGAAGTAATCACCCCAGGAGTGACCACTACCGAAGATGTGGTTTGGTGGCTGCGAGAGAAAGTGAGCGGTTTGGGCCTAGACACTTGGTTTCACCCTACAGTGGACGTACAACGCAACGAAGCCAGCGACCTCTACGCCTTTGATGGCCAACAAAAACTGGACGTGATTCAAGCGGGCGACCTCCTCCACTGCGATTTTGGAATCACCTACCTCACCCTCAATACAGACTGTCAGGAACTGGCCTATGTTCTTCGTCCCGGAGAAAAAAAGGCTCCCGCCTATTTGGAAGCTGCTTTGGCGGCGGGAAACCGGGTACAAGACCTCTTTACCGACCGCTTCAAAACAGGTCGAACGGGCAACGCCACACTTAAGATGAGCTTGGACGCCGGCCGCGCCGAAGGCTTGCGTCCGCACATCTATACCCATCCTTTGGGAACCTACGGCCATTCGGCCGGAACCACTTTTGGCATGTGGGACGCCCAAGACGGAGTACCCGGCAATGGCGACCACCCCCTGCGAGAGAACACCGCCTATGCCATTGAACTCAACACCAAGGTTTTCCTTCCGGAATGGGACAAAGACATTCGCGTGATGCTGGAAGAACCAGGCTTTTGGGGCAGCAACGGCTTTCGCTATATCCACGGCCGACAAACCCAACTCCTTTTGGTGGGTGGACAAGGGAGCCATTTGGGGGAATGAGCTAGGAAAACCCCTCCAAAGAGGGGCTTTGCCTAACCGGCTCAAATTAGGACTTTTGTTGAACAATAGGGCCTAGAGTTTATCGGCACAGTCATTGAAACGGCTAGTAAGATCATATAACGATTCTTTCAGCTGCTGTCTTTCATGTCGGTTAGACCACCGTAACTGACCGTGCCTTGCGGCTTATGAAGAAGCCAAAGACCCCAACATTGGTATTCCATTTCAATAGGAGTTCGATATTTAAATTTTATTCATAATACAAGAACTTCCTCTGTTTCAGTTGAATTTTACATTCAAGAACAATTCATCTTCGAAAAATTATTTCAGAATAAACAAGGTTTTAACACATTATGTGAGGATTTGGAAATAGACTGGCAACCGCTTCAAGACAGGAAAGTCTTAACGACAGCAACCCACTTAAAATATGAATTGGACAATGCTTCTCAGCACAAAAAACATTATGAATGGTTAATAACCAAACGAGAGACATTTGTGAGTACCCTAAAAAAATTGCACTAAGAAATTCCTACCTTTGTTCCACACTTAAACCGTTGATAGCATGCAACTGTACAACCACTTAAGTGCTGAAGAACGGCGTGGTTTAATTGCCCAAGCGGGGGAGGAACGGCTCACCCTATCGTTCTATCAGTACCATCAGATTGAAAACCCACAGCTTTTCCGCGACTTTCTATTCCTAAACTGGAATCCTCTAGAGGTGCTGGGCCGAATATATGTGGCCCATGAAGGCATCAACGCCCAGCTGTCGGTGCCAGCGCCCCGCTTCGACGCCTTTAAAACCTTTTTGGATGAAATAGATTTTCTTCAGGGGGTCCGTTTGAATATTGCGGTGGAGCAAGACAACGAGTCCTTTTTAAAACTCACCATTAAAGTGCGGGACAAGATCGTGGCGGATGGTTTGAAAGACAGCACGTTTGATGTGACGAACAAGGGGATGCACGTGAATGCGAAAACCTTCAACGAGTTGCTCAACGACCCCAATACCCTTTGTGTGGACATGCGCAACCACTACGAAAGCGAGATCGGCCATTTTGAAGGAGCCATCACCCCAGATGTGGACACCTTCCGGGATTCCCTGCCCCTGATCGAAGAAGAACTGGCCGAACACAAAGCGGACAAAAATGTGGTGATGTATTGCACTGGAGGCATCCGCTGCGAAAAGGCCTCGGCCTATTTCAAACACAAGGGCTTTCAAAAGGTCTATCAGCTAGAGGGCGGGATCATCGAATACGCCCGTCAGGTGAAGGACCAGGGACTGGATAATAAATTCAAAGGGAAAAACTTTGTCTTCGACGAGCGGCGGGGAGAGCGCATTACCGAAGAGGTGATTGCCCAATGCCACCAATGCGGTGCCCCTTTCGATACCCATGTGAACTGCGCAAACCAAGCTTGCCATCTGTTGTTTATCCAATGCGAGGCTTGCCAAGCCAAAACCCAAACTTGCTGTTCGGAAGCTTGTCAGGAGATCGTGAACCTGACGGATGCGGAACAGAAAAAGCGGCGCCAAGGCACCCACAACAGCAACAAAATCTTTAAAAAAGGACGCTCCAATGTCCTAAAATTTAAACAATAAATTAAGAAAATCGGAGTCGCCCCAAGGCGGAATATCCCGTATCTTTATCCACTAATATATCACTATGAGTTGTAGTAATTGTTCCACGGCCAACGGCACCCCAAGGGGTTGCCAATCCAATGGGACCTGCGGAACAGACAGCTGCAACAAACTCACCGTGCACGATTGGCTGGAGAACATGGTCTTGCCGGCCGGACAACAACCCTTCCGAATTGCAGAGGTGCGTTTTAAAAACTCCCGCAAAGGATTCTATCGTTTTTTGGAAGCCATGCGCCCCTCCATCGGTGAGGCGGTGGTAACGGAAGTAGCCCCTGCGGGTTACGATGTGGGTCGGGTGACATTGACTGGGGAATTGGTTCGTTTTCAAATGAAGAAGAAGAAAGTGGATCCCGAGACAGAGCAACTGCCCAGCCTGCTCCGCAAGGCCACAGATCGCGACTTGGAGGTGTGGCAGCAAGCACGTAACAAAGAACAGGAAGTACAAAAACGCGCCCGAGAATTGGCACTTCGCCTAAACCTGCAGATGAAACTCTCCGATGTGGAATTTCAAGGGGACGGCAAAAAAGCCACGTTCTATTATACCGCAGAACAGCGAGTAGATTTCCGCCAGTTGATTAAAGATATGGCCAAGGCGTTTGGCATCCGGATTGAAATGCGCCAGATTGGACTGCGGCTGGAAGCCTCGCGCTTGGGCGGCATTGGCTCTTGTGGCCGCGAATTGTGTTGTTCAACTTGGTTGACAGATTTTCGTTCCGTATCCACGGCAGCAGCACGCTATCAGCAATTGTCGCTAAACCCTCAAAAGCTGTCAGGTCAGTGCGGCAAGTTAAAGTGTTGTTTGAATTTTGAATTAGACGCCTATCGTTCTGCATTGAAAGAGTTTCCAAAGATGGAAACCAAGTTGAAAACAGAAAAAGGGCTGGCGATCTGTCAAAAAATGGATATTTTCAAGGGCCTCTTATGGTATACCTATAAAGACGAGTGGATGCAATGGCACGAGCTAACAGCCGAGGCGGCCCAAAAAATTATTGCTAAAAACAAAAATGGCGAAGTAGTGACGGCGCTGGAAGACTACAGCCAAGAAGAAAAAACAGAAGTGAAGGCGGTAGCCTTTGAAAATGTGGTGGGGCAAGACAGTTTGTATCGTTTTGACCGACCTCGCTCCCGTAACAAAAAACGAAGCGGCAACCGCAATCGCAACCGTCGCCGCTCCCGATCCAATGATTCGAAGTAGTTCCTTATTGATCCTTTTTTGTTTGGGGGCTTGTATGCCTTCGACAGACGCAATGCGTTTTGACCAAGCATTCGGTGATGGATGGGATGAGACAGCCCGCTTTGAAGTTCCGCAGACTCCTTCAGGATCCTACGACCTATTCCTTCACCTTAGAAACGACAACCGCTATCCCTATGCCAATATTTTCGTTATCGCCCGACTGATAGCAGACCAGGGGGTTGTGCACGCCGATACGCTGGAGTATGCCATGGCTTCTCCTGAGGGGCAATGGCTGGGAACAGGTTTTGCCGAGGTGAAAGAGAGCAAGCTCTATTGGCTGGAAAACCAACGTTTGGAAGAACAACAGCAGTATCAAATTGAAGTGGAACAAGTCCAAAGGGCTCAGGGCGCAGTAGAAGGACATGGCTCCCTGCCCGGCATCGTGAGCGTAGGCTATTCTTTAGTACCCCATACAGAATGAAAAGAAAGGAATTGACTTTGGGGATGCGAAAATACCGCCGCCCTCTTAAAATCTTTTGGTTGCTCTTTTTGGCAGGAGTGCTCTTGGTGGTTGGGCTTTTCGGATTTGCTGCCCTTGGGATACTTGGCCCAATGCCGGAGTTGGAACAGTTGGAAAACCCAGACACCAATCTGGCGACGCAAATTCTTTCGGCCGACGGGGTAGAGTTGGGCAAGTATTATTTGAGAGACAATCGCACGCCCATTACCTATAAAGAATTGCCAAAGGAATTGGTTACGGCCTTAATCGCTACGGAAGACGAACGTTTCTACAGTCATTCGGGAATCGATTGGCGGGGAACATTAAGAGCGTTGTTCTACTTGGGCAAAAAAGGAGGAGCCAGCACGATCACTCAGCAGCTCGCACGGCAATTGTTTGTGGGTGTGCGCTCTAGAAATAAAAAAGAAGCCCTGCTTCAGAAAGTGAAAGAATGGGTGCTTTCGGTTCAGTTGGAACGCCGCTACACTAAAAACGAATTGATTGCCATGTACCTCAATATCTACGATTTTGGGTACAATGCCGATGGAGTACAATCGGCGGCGCGCATCTATTTCGATAAAACTCCACAGGAACTCAATATTCAAGAATGTGCCATGTTGGTGGGCATGCTTAAGAATTCGTCCTTGTACAACCCCATTCGTCGTCCCGAGCGTGTGAAAACACGCCGCAATGTGGTCTTTAATCAAATGTTGCGAAACGATTACCTCGGTGAAGCTGCCTATGACTCGTTGCAAGCCCTACCGATAGAGATAAATTTTACCCCCCAATCCCATCGAGAAGGACTGGCGACCTATTTCCGAGCCTACCTCAAAGAATTTATGGACGATTGGATCGCTAAGAATGAGAAACCCAACGGAGAAAAATACAATCTCTATGGAGACGGACTAAAAATATACACCACCATCGATTCCCGACTCCAAGCGCTTGGCGAACAATCGGTGACTGCTCATATGAAGAACCTCCAAAGGGAATTCTTCCTCCAAAATACAGAAGAAATGAATCCCACCGCTCCTTTTCTCGACCTGCGAGAGGGCCAGGTAGATACGCTACTGTTGTTCACCGCTCGACGTTCGGAACGCTGGCGCAAACGCCGCGTGGCTGGGTGGGAAGAAGATCAAATCTGGGAAGACTTTAAAAAACCGGTAGCGATGGAAGTATTTAGCTGGGAAGGTGAAATTGACACCTTGATGACTCCCTTGGATTCCATTCGGTATTACAAACACTTTCTACGGGCCTCCTTGATGTCGATGGAACCTCAAACGGGCCATGTCAAAGCCTGGGTAGGCGGGTATAACTATAAGCACTTTCAATACGATCAAGTGAAGCAAGGACGCCGGCAAATTGGCTCAACCTTTAAGCCCTTCTTATACGCCACGGCCATTGACCAACTAAAATTATCCCCCTGCGACTCCTTGCCCGATGCACTCTATTGCGTTGAACCATTCAAGCATGGTAACGACGAGGCTTGGTGTCCAAAAAACTCAGGAGATCGCTATGGTCGAACCCGAACGCTAAAGAATGCATTGGCCAATTCAGTGAATACAATTTCAGCGCGTTTGATGGACAAAGTGGGCCCACGTCCCATCATCAACCTGGCACGAAAAATGGGGATTCGTTCTCGCTTGCCGGCCGTCCCTTCCATCGCTCTAGGAACACCAGATATTAGTCTGTTTGAAATGGTGGGCGCTTATGGAACTTTTGCCAACCAAGGCATTTATGTGAAGCCGACGATGGTCACCCGGATTGAGGATAAAAACGGAATGGCCGTCTATGAAGTGGTCCCCGAAACAAGAGACGTACTCAGTGCCGAAACGGCCTATGTGACCCTAAACCTGATGCAAGGGGTTACCGAAGCGGGTTCGGGAGCCCGACTGCGACATGCAGGCTTGGAGAAAACCAACTACATCTACGAAAAAGTAATCACGGGCTATCCCTATATTTTTGAAAATCCGATAGCTGGGAAAACAGGAACAACGCAAAACCAAAGCGACGGCTGGTTCATGGGAATGGTTCCCAATTTGGTAACAGGGGTATGGGTTGGCGGAGAAGACCGTTCGATTCACTTTGAAGAAATTGGATTTGGGCAAGGAGCTACGATGGCACTCCCGATCTGGGGACTCTTCATGAAATCGGTTTATGAAAACGAAGATTTGGGGATTTCTCAGGAGGCGTTTTTGGAACCCGAAATACTGACGATTCCCCTGGACTGTGAAGCTTTGGCCGAGGAACGGTTGCTTCAAACAACTACCGAAGAAGAAGATTTGGACGATCTGGGATTCTAATTGTCCGAAGCATACCACTCGGCAAAAGCCGTTTGAGTTTCCCTTAATTTCAAACTAAAGAGAACTACTTTTTTGGGGAGTAGGCCTTTCAATCTTTGGGCAAAATCCACAAGCATCAATTCACAGGTGGGCGGATAGTCTACTCGAACCACTTTGTGACCCATGGCCTCCATCTCATCGGCTAGTTTTTTATGAGGGCTTGTGATATTAAGCACCGTGGCGTGGTCAAAGACCTCCACAAGGTTAGGTTTCACTATTTTCTTTAGATCCGAAAAATCGATGAGCATTCCATTTTTGGGATGCTTGGCATCCTCTCGAGGCGTTCCAATAAGGGTCACCTCTAACTTGTAGGAGTGTCCATGAACATTTTTGCAAAGACCATCGTGGCCATAGAGGGCATGACCGGTTTCAAAAGTAAATTCTTTGGTAATTCTAATATTAGCCATGAGTATTTTTTAAAATCGTTTGACAGTGTTCAGAGAGGGCTAGTTTTCCAGTGATGGCTGCTTTTTCTGGGAGCAACTCCTCCCAATGAGCAGTATCGTTCCAGTGAAGGGAATTGAGTTGTTTTAAGGCATTGGTTCCATAACTAGCCAAGCGTTGTGATAGCGCAGCAACTTGGGTATCGAGGCTTTCAATATCAGGGCAGCATTCTGCATAAAGGCCTTGGACATGAGCCCACTGGCCCGAACGCCAGTTGGCGCTGTCAAGCGAAAGTTGATTGAAGGCGGTTTTACCTATTTTTCTACTCACAGCGGGTTCTATCACATAGGGCCCTATGCCAATAGACAATTCGGATAACCGAATGCTTGCAGCCTCTGTGGCCAGCGCATAGTCACATGCGGCGACTAAACCAATGCCACCTCCTACCACCTTGCCTTGAACCCGAGCGATGACAAACTTGGAACATTTTCGTAAGTGGTTGATCAAATGAGCAAAACCCATAAAAAAAGCCGTACTGGATTCCAGTGTATCCACCTTTTTTAGAGCACTCAACGAAGCCCCCCCACAGAAAGCGCGATCGCCTTGACTTTGAATAACAATGACTTTGGCTTCGGGATTGCGATCTGTTTCTCGAAGCAATTCGCAAAAGTCATGCAGCATTTCTGGACTTAGCGAATTGGCTGCAGAATGACCAAAGGTGATGGTGCCGATTTGATTTTGAATTTCAAGCGTTAGGGTTCCGTCCATAAGACAAAATTACGGATTCTTGAACTCCTATTGTTTTTGGAAACCTAAAATCCGAATGATCCCTTCTTTCCCAATACCATAAAGAGCAAAAACCCAGCGCAGTAATTCGCTTAGAATACAAGTAATATGCTTGCGAAGAGTATTGATTAGGGATTTTTTGGATGTTATTTTATGGTAAAGAAAAAAGCAATACGCTCTAAAAGTATGTACCTTTGGAAAAACTTCTTCATGAAAAATATCCTTGTGCCGATAGGGATTTCCCCTGAAGTTTCTAACTGTTTACAATATGCCATTGATTTGGCGGAGCACTTTGGGAGCACGCTCTATATAGTGGACGCTTATCCCTCAGGAATTCCGACCACCAGTATTGCAAATGTCAAAGGCATTCTGAAAGAAAAAACATTCAACCGCTTAAAAGAGGTAATCCATCAAGTCGATCGCAAAGGATTCGATATTCAATATGTGGCGCAGAATGGAGACTTAGTGAGTGCGGTTCGTTCGCTGGACCGCAAAGTGCACCTAGACATGATCGTAGTGACGCCTCAGAACAACGATATTTCAGATGAGGTTTTCTTGGGGAAAGTAGCAGGGAGTTTGATCAAACGTACCGAAGTTCCTGTGATGGTAGCCCCTATTGGGGCTCGATTCAATCCACCAAAACGAATGTTGTGGGCCTTTAAAAAGGGTCAGGTTCAAAATCCCAAAACTTTGGGACCCTTGCATGTATTGCAAAAAAAGTTTAAACTAGAGATTCACGGATTGTTAGTGAAGACCCCAGGACATCGCCCCAAGGATTTGGATATGGATGCGGCTGTTGGCGCTACTCTAGTAACCGAACCGACAGTGACTTCCAATGCCACGACCTACCAAGCCGTATTGGAACATTTTCACAGCCACGAACCCGACTTATTGACTGTGTTTAGACGGGAAAGAGGATTTTTTGAGAAATTGTGGGAAACGAATGTAGTGTACAAACGCGAATTCTATTGCTCCGTTCCCCTTTTGGTCCTCAAGCACCGTTCTCAGTACCGTTAGTCGATGCGATCGCAGGCTTTCTTTTTGTTTTTGTATTGGTTGTGCTTTACGGGTTGGAGTCAGTCTCAGCTTACTTTAAGCGTGGATAACGACCTCTACTTTAAGACCGACTATTACTACTCAAGTGGTTTGTTTTTGAGCCATGGAAAGGAAATCCAAAAAGACAGCAGCCGGCTAGAACGCCACTTCTCTGAGTGGAAACTGGGACAAATGATATATAATCCCTCTAAACGGTATGCCACCGAGCTTGAATCCTTGGACTACCCTTTTAGTGGATATTTATTTTTACGCCATCAGAAAGAAAAAATTATCCTCAACAAACGAGGGTATCAGTACACCATTGAGCTGGGCGTGTCGGGAGACGCTTCGCTGGCCAAAGCGGCCCAAAACCTATACCACGAGTGGATCCTCAATCTTCCTCCTTTAAGTTGGACTGCCGCCATGCCACAACAGTTTCATTTAGGCGTAGGTGGTAACTATTTTCAAAGCCTAGCTTTAGGCGACTATCTGGCTTTGGTGCCAGACGTTCGGGGAACGCTATCCACCTACCAAACTCGAGCTGCTCTTCGCTTGGGCTTGGTGGTTGGGTCGACCGCTAAAATACCCTTTGACTTTAGTCCACTATTGAATGCTCAAAAAGGGTGGGGGCTCTATGTGGCTTGGCAACAGGAATATGTGGCTCACGACTTTCCTTTGGAAGGGGGTCTTTTTAATGATGCTGCGGTATTCACTATGCAACCCAATCGGGGAAGAGATCGTTTGGAGTGCGGGGCGGTAGTCCACAATCGAGATTGGAAAATACAAGCGTCCTACTATTCTTCGAGTCAAGACACACCTGGTCAAAGGCATCCTCGGCACAAGTATCTAAACATTCAAATAAGCAGATTTTTTTAGCTTTACGTAAATTCAGAACGTATGAAAGCATATGCCTACTATCTAGGATTGGCCCTATTGTTGCAATCCTGTATCACAATTAAAGTCTATCAAAGCGAAGCAGAAGAAGTCGCAGGAACGTCTCCTTCGACCGAAATAAAAACAATGCTGCCCATGGGAAAGACAGTTACACTGGAGGGGGAGCCCCACCCGCTTTATTTTTTTGGCAAGGATGAGGCATTGAAACTTGATGTCTTCCCTGACGGATCGGTAGATAGCCTGACAGCCAAAACCATTCGCATCAAAATCAAACAAGAAACAGATTCGCTAACGAATACTTGGGTTTCTAAAGGGAACCCTTTGGACATGGTGAGTCAAGACATGAAAGGGGCACTCCTGATTATCAATGGCGAAGCCATGCCCAAGGGAACGGCCATGCCCGATTGGGAGATGGACAACATCGAAACAATTGAGGTATTAAAAGGCGTTGCTGCGGTTAAAAAATACGGAACTGCGGCCGCCCAAGGCGTGATTGAAATTAAGTTGAAGGAGTAGTTTGCCAAAAATAAAAGTGATGGGCTTCGTCTCTGATGAAGCCCATTTTCGGGTAGAGTAGATTGCCAGGGAGGTTGTTTTTTTCGGTTTCCAAGAACAGTCCAGCCGCTTGAGTTGTCTGAGCCAATTGTTTTGCGGCATCGATGAGGGCTTGCGCCATCCCTTTTTGCAGGTATGCTGTCGCCACAAACAAATCGTTTAGCATCCACAATCGCTGGAGGCGTGTGGAAGAAAAAAGCGGATAAAGTTGGGTAAAGGCAACGGGCTTATTTCCCCAAGAGCCTAAAAAAATGACGGACTCTTTATTTTCAAGCCTTGCTTTAAGAAAAGCCGATGAATCTGCTGTATTTTGTTGTTTTCCATAGAAAATTCTATAGGCGTCAAATAGAGGAACAACGGCATTTAAGTCCTTGAGAGTTGCTTTTTTAACGGACAGCATTTTTATTGGGTTTTGTAGGATTAAACAAGCTCCATTCCAATCCGAGGTTGACTCCTCTGAACGTATTGGATTGATCGACAAAGGGATTGTCGGTTTTTTTGATCAGGTTGTATTCCAAACGACCTGAAAAAGACCGCCAAAACCGATAGGAAACTGCTGTAAGAAGGCCAAAGGCATTTTGGAATAGCCCCGGGGGATAGGAAAAACTTTCGGTGATTGGATCTTGTAGATCGCTATTTTTTGCTTTTTGAATGAGGTGAAAACTGGGCCCTAATTCCAATACAATGCGTCTATTGGGACTGACCCTTAGGGCCAACGGAATGCGCCAATAGCCAAGGAAATCTTTGGAATCTAAATTCTGTTTTTGATAGCGATAATGAATGTTGAGGTAGGTTGCCCCCGTCGCTAATCCAACGGTTTTGCTAAACTTGTGTTGGACGAGAACCCCCAATCCCCAGCTGAGGCGCGGTCGTGTATACGGCAAGTGGGTATTCATTCGAACCCCCGTTCCTTGCACCATCACATTCCAAGGGTGGTAGAGCGATTCGTTGGTTGGGCCTCGATTGTATTGCAATAAAAGATTGGCATCCCCTTGAGCAAAGAACTTTATGGAGAAAAAACCGAAGAGAAGCAGAAAATATTTTATTTGTGGCACCGATTACCCTTTCGTTTAGAACGTAAAAAGAGAGGTAATCGTGTTTGGGGGATGTACTTTCTTAGTGCGGTAGCTGGGATCGTAAAGCCCCGTAGGCATAGGTGCCCACCAAGGCTGCAGCAATGACTAGGAGTGCTGGGTAAAATCCAGCACCCAAAAGTACAAACAAGGGACCGGGACAGGCACCGCTCAGCGCCCAGCCGATTCCAAAGAAAATACCGCCAAACAAATAGCGTTTCCATCCTCTTTGCTTATCGGGTATGGCGATTGGGGTTCCATCCAAATAAGAAACGGCTTGGCTTCGTTTGAGTACAAAGGTGAAAAAGGCTCCAAAGACCAAAGCGGAACCTATGATTCCATACATATGAAAAGATTGAAATTGAAACATCTCATAAATTCTAAACCAGGAAGCGGCTTCCGATTTATAGAGTGTGATGCCAAAAAGCAAACCAATAGAAAAAAAAACAAGGGTTCGGATCATAGGATGTAAGGTAAAATGAATCGATTGATAAAGAGGCCCCCGATAAAGAAACCAATTACTGCGATAAGGGAAGGCCATTGCAAATTGCTGAGTCCGGTGATAGCGTGCCCTGAGGTACATCCGCCAGCATAGCGAGCACCAAAACCAACAAAAAACCCACCCACAAGCAATAGCCCAAGCACTTTGGGATCGGACCAAGAGTTGGAACCAAATAAGACTTCGGGAAGGTAGGCGACTCCAGCGTCTTGAATTCCATAGCGAGTTAGTTGCTCAATGGTTTCTGGATTGAGCGCCATGGCGGTTCCATTATTCAAATAATGGGATGCAATAAAACCCCCTACGGCAGCCCCAAGAATAACGATAAAGTTCCAGCGTTGGCTTCTCCAGTCAAAATCAAAAAAGGAAATGCGTTGTCCCGCCCCAAAAGCAGCACAGACGGTTCGAAGATTGGAAGACATTCCAAAGGTTTTTCCAGACCCAAGCAGTAGCAGCAGAACAAGGGAGATTAAAGGACCACTGATATACCAGGGCCATGGTTGTAATAAAAATTCAAACATATTGAATGGTGTTAGAGATTATAAAGTAGATGGGCAAACATAATCGGTTAAAGGAAGTTGGGTTTTTTGGATGGCTTTGAAACCGCCTTCTACGTTGATCAAGTTGTGAATCCCTCTTTTTTTAAGGATGGATGCGGCAATGACGGACCGATAGCCCCCAGCACAATGCAGATAGAATGGGGATTCTTTGGGAAAATGAGGCAGGTGTTCATTGATGAAATCCAAGGGGCTGTGCTGTGCATTTTCCAAATGTTGGGATAGGTACTCGCTGTCTTTTCGAACATCAAACACAGCGTTGGGTTTTCGCAGAAGGGTTTCAGCAAATTCACTAGCAGGGATACTGCTCATGGTGTCAAAACTTTTCCCCGCCTGTTTCCATGCCTCAAAGCCTCCTTTTAAATAGCCTAAGGTTTGATCAAAACCAACTCGAGCCAATCGGGTGATGGTTTCTTCTTCGCGTCCTTCTGGGCAGATCAATAGAATGGGTTGTTCTACGTCTTGAATCAATGCTCCAACCCAAGGAGCAAAGCCACCGTCAATCCCAATAAAAATGGATTGTGGAATATGGCCTTGAACAAAGGCGTCTTGGTGGCGGACATCCAAGACCAATGCGCTCTGTTGATTGGCTAAATCTTCGAATGTATCCGGAAGCCATGCTTTGGTACTCCGATCTAGGACCTGATCAATATCTTCATAGCCCGATTTGTTGAGCTTGACATTCAAGGGGAAATAGGCCGGAGGGGGTAACAGTCCGTCGGTCACTTCTGCAATAAATTCTTCCTTACTCATATCGGGCCGAAGGGCGTAATTGATTTTCTTTTGATTCCCTAAGGTATCAACGGTCTCTTTCATCATCTTTTTTCCACAAGCCGAACCAGCACCGTGAGCGGGATATACAATGATGTGATCTTCTAAAGGCATGATTTTATTTCTCAAACTATCGAATAGCATACCTGCAAGTTCTTCCTGAGTAAGAGCCCCCTTTTGCGCCAGATCGGGGCGTCCTACATCGCCTAGGAAAAGGGTATCGCCGCTAAAAATTGCTTGATTAGTACCGTTGGAATCCTTCAGAAGATAGGTAGTACTTTCCAAGGTGTGTCCTGGGGTATGAAGCACTTTGAGGGTAATATCCCCCAGGGGGAACTCCTGTCCGTCTTTGGCTAAAAGGACTTCAAAATCGGGATTGGCATTGGGACCATAGACAATAGGAGCCCCAGTCTGTTTAGATAAGGTGAGGTGACCACTGACAAAGTCGGCATGAAAATGGGTCTCAAAAATATATTTGATTTTGGCTTGATCTTCCTTGACTTTTTTGAGATAGGCCGTGGTCTCACGAAGCGGATCGATGATAGCGACTTCGCCTTTACTTTCGATATAATAGGCTCCTTGTGCTAGGCATCCGGTATATATTTGTTCGATTTTCATGTTTGGGTTTTTTAAAAATAGGGTTTAAATTTATAATACAATTTCCTTTATCACGATCCCAAGACCCATGACCAAAACAAACCACCCGAATAATTTTTTGAGCCGCTCTCCCTTCATGAACTGATTGTAGGCCAAGCCAATGAAAATTCCAGCAACCGCAAGTGTGGTGAATAAGAGAAGGAATTTCCAATCGATGGGACTATTCTGGACATCCCCTATAAATCCAATGAGGGACTTGATTGCAATGATGAGAAGCGAGGTTCCGATGGCTGCTTTAATTTCCAAACCGGCAACAAGTACCAAGGCTGGGATGATTAAAAAACCGCCTCCAGCACCAACCAAACCTGTGACTATACCAACAACGGTTCCTTCTAAAAGGATAAGCGGTAGCTGGATCCGAATGGTATTACTCCTCATTGATTGTTGTTCTTTGGACCGGATCATGGACACTGCTGCCAATACCATTAAAAAGGCAAAAAACAACATGACAGCTGTATTTTTGGTCAACACGAACTGCTGAATGGTGAGAATATTTTCGGGAATTTTTGGAACAATAAAGGCACGAGTTACATACACAGCCATAAAGGCTGGGATGGAAAATACGATTCCTGTTCGGTAGTCTATATGTCCGAGTTGTGCATTTCGTGCGGCCCCAACGGTGGAAGCGACCCCAACGAGAAAAAGAGAATAGGCAGTGGCTGTTACAGGATTAATTCCCAACAGATATACCATTATGGGCACTGTGATAATGGAACCACCCCCTCCAATCAGCCCCAAAACGACTCCAATGCCGATGGCAGCGAGATAACCTAAAAAGGGAAGGATTTCCAAATTGATGTTGGTTTGTGAACAAAGGTAAGGGGATTCAATAGGAACAATTGTAACACGGGTTACATCATTTCAATGGCGTTGCGCTGGAGGCTGATGGTCCCGTTGCGTTCCAGTTTTTTGAGTAGACGGGAGACTACCACCCGACTGGAATGCAGGTCATTAGCAACTTGTTGATGAGTGATCTTAATTAAGGAATCTCCCAGCATTTTTTTCTTTTCATTGAGGTAGCTTTCCAATCGTTCTTCCATATTATTGAAGGCGATGCGATCTACGCTTTCCAGCAATTCCATCATCCGATTGTGATAGCTATTGAGAACGAAGTTGCGCCAACTGCGATAGCGGCCTAGCCATTCTTCCATTTTCTGAACAGGAATTTGAAGGAGTCTAACCGGGGTTTCGCTGACGGCATAAATTTCGCTCTTAGCGCTTCCAATACAACAGTTTAGCGTCATGGCACAGGTCTGTCCCTGTTCCAAATGATAAAGCAACAGACGTTGCCCATCATCGTCGGGGCGTAAAATTTTGATGCTCCCTTCGAGCAGAATAGGCATTGTTTTGATGTACTTTCCAGGCTGCATGAGCTCCTTATCAATAGGGGCTTCTGCATAGGTGGCCACGGAATTGATTTCTTCGATTAATTCTTTTTCCAATACTCCACCGAAAAGGTGTTGAAGCTCTTTTAGCATGCCACAGCTTATTTCCATGAAAGTACAAATAAATCAGGAAAACCCATAGAGGAAAAAAATACAATTGGGGGCTTATGTAACTGGGGTTACATTAAAAGAGCGTACTAACAATTATATTTAAAAACTATATTTATGGTTATTGCTATTGTCCTAAGTGGTGTTTGAGTAGTAATATACTAAAACAAAAAAATTCAGATTTTTCTTTTACTTTTGGCACCACTGGGGATGTAGCTCAGCTGGCT
>DQCR01000034.1:0-1308 GCA_003533785.1 Flavobacteriaceae bacterium | reverse complement strand
TCGAGTCCCATCTTCTCCACCAGTGATGACAAGGGATTGCAGAGATGTAGTCCTTTTTTATTTTCAATTACTCACTTTTTACTCACCTCAGACACCATATTTTGCCCTCCTAGTTCAATGGATAGAACACGTTCTAAATGATAAAGTAGTATATTTAAGAGTAAACATAAACTAAACAAAAATGAAAAAAACACTTTTATCAATTATTACATTTACCTTAATTAGTTGTCAAACAGTTTCTTCTGAAAGGGAAATTGGATACCACCCAAATACTGACCCAGATGTAGCTAATACAGGTTGGTATTTAGGTACTGATACAGCTATAGATGTTGTCCTAGGACTAGATAAGGTCTGGAAAAATTGGGATTATGAAGCCATGCGACCTTTCTTTGCTGACTCTGTGAGAATTACTACCAGCAGAGGAGAACGTTTCACCACAGCAGATGCATATTTTGATGATATGAAAAAAAGAGATTACAATAACTTCAGTTGGGAATTGTTATCGATTTACAGTGTAGATATTAAACCTAATGTTGGAGGTGAGCACGTCCAGGCCTATTTCAAAAATATTTGGAAAGATTCTTTAGGCAATGACAAGACTTCCAACTCCCAAGAAAGCTATTACGTAGTAGATGGAAAAGTTGTTTGGCTAGACCAATTTTCACAACGCCCCATCAGAGAATAAAAAGAATAAAAAACCCTTCTTAAATGAAGGGTTTTAATTTTATTGAACTGCTTTAACCAGAGTTTCCTAAACTTTAGATCCAAGTTCGATTCTTGGGGAGGGTACAAAAAAACCCCCTCGATTAAAAGGGGGTGTCCAGATAGCTTAATTTTAGATTGAACATGAAAATAATGAGAGCAGCTAAATCTCACCATCTGGCTTAGAGAACCTAATTACTGCATTTCCCATTAAATAGGCAGGCTCTCCATCTGGTCCTATGTAACCAGCAATTCCTTTTAACCTCTTGGCAATCTTTGCAGCTTTAATGGTTTTGTATAGTGGTGCTCCAAACAAAGTGGTTTCGTGATTTCCATCTTTATTCAAAACACGTTGGCTTTGTAAGTACTGATCAATTAAGTCCATGTAGCTTTTCAAATTTCTCCTCTGGTATTTCTAAGAGCTGAAGGAGATATTCTCTGTCGGCATCTGCCTTAGATACATCTTCAACCTCAATAGCCTTCTGGGTAGGGATGATAAATTTCATGAACTGCAATAGAGCATTCACTCTATCCCTTGGACTATTATTAATTATAAAGCAATTAAAATGAAGTAACTTTTTACAATAGTTATAATTAGTCAATAAT
>DQCR01000015.1 GCA_003533785.1 Flavobacteriaceae bacterium | reverse complement strand
AAAGAAATTGGGTTTACACCCAACACCGTAGCTGCTTCGTTACGAACTAAAGAGTCCAAGATAGTAGGGTTAATTCTTCCCAACGTAAATCATTATTTTTTTAATAATATTCTGCAAGGAGTCTTGAATTCTGCAGAAAAAGCAGGTTATTTAGTGATTGTTCTTACTAGCAACGAATCATATGATTTTGAAAAAAAACATGTTGAACACCTGTTAAATCAAAAAGTAGATGGCATTTTTATTTCTTTATCAGAAGAAACTTACAATACCCAGCATCTTGGCTCTATTATAGATTCCAATGTTGTTTTAATTCAATATGATAAAATTTCAAAATTGATCAATTCTTCCAAAGTGGTCATCGATGACCGAGAGGCAGCCAACCTAGCTACCCAACACTTAATTGACAGGGGAAAGAGACGAATTGTCCATCTTAGGGGCCCGCTAATGCCTCAAGTAGCTATTGATCGTTTTTTAGGATATAAATCAGCATTGGAAGTAGCTGGGATTCCATTTGATCAATCTTTGGTTGTTACTTGTCCACATGGTGATGATGAAGAGGGATTCGATCAGTTAAAATCCTTACATGAAAATAATATCTTCTTCGATGGAGTCTTTGCACATGCTGACTTAGTAGCTGTAGGTGCATTACGCTATTTGAAAAGAAAAAAAATTAAGATCCCTCAAGAGGTGGCGGTAATCGGTTTTAGCAATTGGATGCTTTCTGAAAAAATAACCCCAAGCCTATCTACCATTGACCAACCTGGAATTCTTATGGGAGAGCAAATTTTTGAACAATTTGCACGAGAACGCCTGCAAAAGGTGTCTGGTAATCCTGTCGAATACCAAACCAAAGTGATCCCAACCAATTTGGTGGTGAGAGACTCAACTTAGTGCATTATATTTATAATCCAAAATATTATGGCTCCCTTTGGGAGCCATAATTAGTATTAATTGGTATTCGTTATCGTGTTTAAACACTAGTAGCCTGGATTTTGATCTAAAACACCTCCGCTCAAGTCAATTGCCTGTTGCGGAATGGGTTGCATGTTGTGTTTATCCTCATAGGGATTCACTTTCTGCGCAAAATTGGAAATGGTTCGTGCGTCATTTTCAAAGTAAGCATTCATCACCTCCTTGGCATTGCCCCAACGTCTAGGATCAAACATCCGCTGCCCTACCATTGCTGTTTCCAATTTTTTTTCTGAGCGAACAGCTTGGATGGCTTCGACTTGGCGAGTGTCTTCTCCTTGGATAATTTTGTCGCTTTTGTGCTTAAAAGGGTTAGGACAAAAACCCAATCGACTGTTTAAAGCGGTCAAATCCCGCTCGTTTTACAGCACTATTTTTAAAGATCACATCAAAGGTTTCCCGAGTCAATTCTTCCCAATCTTTCGCAGAATAGTCCAGCAATTCTTGACGGGGTTCAAAAGCGGGTTCTTGATGGGTTTGGGCAAAGCGATTCCACGGACATACGGTCTGACAGACATCACAACCGAAAGCCCATTGGTCCATTTTATCTTGAAACTCATTCGGGATCTGGTCTTTTAATTCAATAGTGAGATAGGAAATGCATTTAGAGGCATCCATCTGGTAGGGGGTCAGTGCCTCGGTGGGGCAGGCATCGATGCAAGCGGTGCAACTTCCACAATGGTCGGTGGTTGGGCCGTCGTAGTCGAACTTTGCATCGCAGATGATTTCTGTTATGAAGAAAAAAGAGCCTGTGGATTTGGCAATCAGATTGGTGTTTTTCCCCACCCAACCCAAGCCACTTTTGGCTGCCCATGCTTTTTCTAGGACGGGAGCGGAATCCACAAAGACTCTTCCGTTGAGGTCTCCAATCTCTGTTTGAAGAAATTGAAACAAGGTTTTCAGTTTGTCTTTCAACACCAGATGATAATCGGTTCCATAGGCATATTTGGCAATTTTAGGGGCCTCTGGGTCCTGGGGTTCGGCTTCGGTATAGTAATTGAATAACAAGGAGATTACACTCTTGGCTCCTGGAACCAAAAGCGTGGGGTCGAGCCGTTTGTCGAAATGATTGGCCATGTACCCCATCTTAGCGTGTCGATCTTCCTTCAGCCATTTCTCAAACCGCGGAGCCTCTTCTTCCAGAAATCCCGCTTCCGAGATACCACAGCTCAAAAATCCCAAGCGTTGTGCTTCAGCTTTTAATTTGATAGTATATTCCGAAACCCCCATTTCTTATGGTCTTAAAATAACCCCCCTTGATTGTCTTTGACCCGTCCTAGGTGACGGTAGGCCAACTCGGTCACTTCACGGCCGCGAGGGGTTCGCACGATAAAGCCTTGTTGAATCAAAAAGGGTTCGTAAACTTCTTCGATGGTTTCACCATTTTCGGCTACTGCCGTCGCCAAAGTTGTAATTCCTACTGGACCCCCTTTGAATTTATCGATCAGGGTTGTTAAGATTTTATTGTCCATCTCATCCAGTCCGTGCTGATCGACATTAAGCGCTTTGAGCGCATATTTTGTGATCGCGATATCTATATCCCCATTGCCTTTGATTTGAGCAAAATCTCGTACCCGACGAAGCAAGGCATTTGCAATGCGAGGGGTTCCCCTACTCCGCCTTGCAATTTCTAAAGCTGCCTCTAGGGTAATAGCAACTTTTAAAATATTGGCACTGCGTTCAATAATAGTGCTCAACAACTCCGTGGAATAGTATTCTAAACGGTTGCTTATACCAAATCGGGCCCGCATTGGCGCAGTGAGTAACCCAGAACGTGTGGTGGCGCCGACTAGCGTGAAGGGATTTAAATGAATCTGAACGGTGCGGGCATTGGGGCCCGTTTCGATCATAATGTCAATTTTGTAATCCTCCATTGCCGAATAGAGGTATTCCTCAACGATGGGACTCAGTCGGTGGATTTCATCAATAAACAGGATGTCTCTAGTCTGCAGGTTGGTCAGCAAGCCGGCCAAATCTCCTGGTTTATCCAACACGGGTCCAGAAGTCAATTTGATCCCCACCTGCAATTCGTTGGCCAAAATATGAGCCAGCGTTGTCTTTCCCAAGCCCGGAGGACCGTGAAATAGAGTGTGATCTAGGGCTTCTTCTCTTTGATTGGCTGCAGCTACGAAAACATTTAGGTTTTCTAGGATGCTGTCCTGCCCCGCAAAGTCATCAAAACTCAGGGGCCGCAAGGCCTTGTCAATTTCTTGTTCTTCCGAAGACAAGCGCTCTTTTTCAGGATCTAAATGCTCGTTCATTATCTCAAAGATAAAGTTTTTGATGGGGAGAACACAGGGACACAAAAAAAGCTACCCTCGGGTAGCTTTTTGTCTATTTGCTTCAGAAAAACAACTAATCCTGTAATTCTTCTTCTCCCTGTTTTAAAGGAATATGTTGGGGGACAAAATCTTCTTCTTGTCCTGGTTTGGAGTAGTCATAAGCCCAACGGTGAACGTGTGGAATTTCTCCCTCCCAGTTTCCATGGATATGCTCAATAGGAGCCGTCCATTCCAAAGTGTTGGAGCGCCATGGGTTTTGTTCTGTTTTCTTTCCGTAGAACATGCTGTGAATGAAGTTATAGAGGAAAACCAACTGCGCCGCACCAGCGATCAATGCAAAGACCGTGATCACGACGTTGATATTGGCTAGGTCATCGAAATACGGAAAAGCAGTATTGGTATAATATCGTCTTGGCAAACCGGCCATTCCAATAAAGTGCATCGGGAAGAAGACTCCATAGGCGGCGACGGCAGTGACCCAAAAATGAACATAGCCTAAGTTTTTATTCATCATTCGTCTAAACATCTTTGGAAACCAGTGATAGACGCCAGCAAAAAGCCCATAAAGCGCTGAAATGCCCATTACTAAGTGAAAGTGAGCAACCACAAAATATGTATCGTGCACATTGATGTCTAGGGTACTGTCTCCCAAAATAATTCCAGTGAGTCCTCCCGTGATGAAAGTAGATACCAAACCGATGGAGAAAAGCATAGCAGGGTTGAGTTGCAGATTCCCTTTCCAGAGTGTAGTGATGTAATTAAAGGCCTTTACCGCTGAAGGAATGGCAATCAGAAGGGTGGTAAAGGTGAAAACGGATCCCAAGAAAGGATTCATTCCCGAGATAAACATATGGTGTCCCCAAACAATTGTAGACAAGAAGGCGATTGCTAGTATTGAAGCCACCATAGCACGGTATCCAAAAATGGGTTTTCTCGCGTTGGTCGCAATTACTTCAGACGTGATTCCTAAAGCTGGAAGTAATACAATATACACTTCTGGGTGACCTAAGAACCAGAAAAGGTGCTCGTATAAAACAGGGGAACCCCCTTGATAGTGCAATACTTCGCCTTGAATGAATATATCCGAAAGAAAGAATGAAGTTCCAAAGCTACGATCCATAATCAGCAATAAGGCTGCTGAAAGAAGCACAGGAAAGGAAACCACGCCAATGATAGCGGTTACAAAAAAGGCCCAAATGGTGAGTGGCAACCGTGTCATGGTCATCCCTTTGGTTCTTAGGTTTATGACAGTAACGATATAGTTTAAAGATCCCAAGAGTGAAGACGCAATGAATATAGCCATCGATACCAACCATAAAGTCATCCCAAGACCCGAACCTGGTTGGGCTTGAGGTAAGGCGCTCAATGGGGGATAAATCGTCCATCCTGCCGCCGCTGGTCCTGCTTCCACAAAAAGGGAGGAAATCATGATGACACTGGACAGGAAGAACAGCCAAAAGGAAATCATATTCAATAAGCCCGAAGCCATATCACGAGCTCCGATCTGCAAAGGAATAAGTAAATTACTGAAAGTTCCGCTTAGGCCGGCTGTCAGTACAAAAAAGACCATGATGGTTCCATGGATAGTGACTAAGGCTAAGTAGACATTAGGGTCCATCACTCCATCAGGAGCCCATTTACCCAGTAATAATTCAAAAATACCAAAGGGTTGTTCGGGCCAAGCCAACTGCAGACGGAATAGTAGGGACATGGCAATCCCAATAATTCCCATAAACAGTCCCGTAACCAGGTACTGCTTGGCAATCATTTTATGGTCTTGGCTAAAGACATATTTGGTAATGAAAGTTTCTTTGTGATGATGTCCGTGATCCTCTTCTTGTACTTGCGCTGCTGCTGTTGACATATCTATTTAATCTTTATAGGTTTATTGAACAACCTGGGCAAAGGTTTGCTGATCGGTCATCCATTCTTCAAATTCTTTTGGTGTTTCTACTACGATTTTCAT
>DQCR01000010.1:2737-5889 GCA_003533785.1 Flavobacteriaceae bacterium | reverse complement strand
ACATAAAGAAACCATTTATGTACCAGAGTTGGCCAAAGATCTGCTTGAACAGATCGGATTTGAGGCACGAAAGAGTGAATATGTAGATACTAAAAGTGGAGTAAGTGCAAGGATGAGTATCACGGCCTATGAAAATTTAATGAGTACTGCTGAAAGGCGGTTGCTCCAGTCTGGAGATACTAATACCAGTATACGCATGGGAGATTTTATGGGAGTGATCCCTGCCATAAATGGTAAGATTGAGTTAGTCTATGAGGGCGAACAAGAAGGGGCCGATCAAATTTCTTTTCATCTGATTAACGAAGCAATCAAAACCCTATTTCCAGACTATTTTACCAAAATCGAAAAATTAGAAAAAGCAGAGGAAAAGGGGCCCTATGATACCCTGCTTGGATGGTTTTTTGGCAGTGCTGAATTGTTTATTAGTGATGACCTAAAAGATAAAGAATATCGAGAGTTATTGGAAGAGCTCACAGGTGCTTCATCAATCGTTGAAAAACACTTAGGCAAATTGGACGCGGCGGATCATTATTTCATGATCGAGTTCCTCATCTGGGGCCTAGAGGCTCATAAAAAATTGAACAAATACAGAACCTTTGAAGGGTTTCAATTCAAAGATGCCTTAGGAAGTTTTATTAGTGGGTTGTAAAAATTACTAGCACATTACTCTTTTTAGGGGGTATAATAATTATTTTAGGTTTATTTTATAAACTTGTTTATATTTGATAAATTTATTTAATTATGAAAAATAAAGTCTTAGGTACCAAAGAAAGCATGGATCTCATTGTCCAAAGTATTCAACAGACCAAAATCAAATTATATCACCAACGGTTTTACTACCTCTTCTGGGGGTGGCTTGTATTGGTGACTAGTCTTGCACATTATCTATTGGCCTATTACCAGGTCGTTTCCCGTCCCTATCTGGTGTGGCCGATTACTGGAGGATTGGGCTTTCTAGCAACACTGAGCTATGGATTTAAAAATTCTCAAAAAACTGGCTATGTAGAAACCTTTTTGGATCGAACACTAAAACACCTATGGATCGTTGTTGGAATTTCAGTATTTGTTGTCATTTGGGTTGTCGCTCAAGCCTATCAATCCAACCCTATGCCCATTATTAGCATCTTGATTGGCATAGGCACACTTGTTTCCGGTCTTCAAATGCGATTTACTCCTCTTATCATTGGAGGGAGCAGTTTTTTTGTAGGGGCAATTGTACTCCTTTATGTCACCCCAATGGAAGGGTTGTTGGTCTATGACATATGTGTTATTCTCGGTTATTTGATACCAGGATACCGTCTCAAAAATGAAACAGCCTAATGGATCAGGCTGATAAGTTGTTAAACAATCCAATTCGTTTGGTGGTTGTTTCTAATCTTCACCAAGTAGCCTCGGCAGATTTCACCGCATTGATAGAATTAACGGGTGCAACAAAAGGGAATTTGAGTATTCAACTCAAAAAACTGCAAGAGGCAAATTACATTAAGATCGAGAAGTCATTCAAAGACAATTATCCAAACACCCGTTGCAGCATCACAAAAAAAGGGCAACATGCTTTTGAAAAGCACGTGGCCTACATCAAAAAGCTGTTGCAATTGTAAGCTTCAGATTCTTTTGTCTAAAATCGCTCCCGTACTTCAATTACTAAGGCGATTGCCAAACATAGCGCAGCACTTCCGAGAACAATGGCTCCTACTCCCATATCATTTTAGTTTTGCACGAATATAAAAAAACCCCAAAGCTTTTCCTTGTTATCAGGAATAATACTAGCAGAATCTAAACAACCAGAAACAAATTCTTTCATTATTCCTTACTTTGGTTGGAAAAATGTTTTGAAACACTGTGCTTCAGCCTTCACCCTTCCCTGTGGAACGGTTCTTACGAACCGCATTGCCAAATCGGCTCTTAGTGAAAATATAGGGTCGTATTCCCATGCGCCCACTCCCACACTTATACAGGCTTATCGTGTGTGGGCATCGGGTCATCCAGGACTATTAATCACAGGAAATATAATGGTAGACAAAAGAGCATTGGGCGAACCGCGCAACGTAGTGGTAGAGGATTATACCCATTTTGATCAACTCCAAGAATGGGCAAATGCCGTTAAAGGAACTGAAGTTCACCTTTGGCCTCAGATCAATCACCCAGGAAGACAAGCCTTTTCATGGATCAATAAGGAAGTTGTGGCCCCGTCAAAAGTCTCTATCAAACTAGGGGGAGCCTCTTGGCTTTTCCGCGAACCAAAACCCCTTGAAGAATTTGAAATTTGGGAGATTATTAAACGCTTTGGGAATACGGCGCGAATCTGTAAAGAAGCAGGTTTTACAGGTTGTCAAATCCACGGCGCTCACGGGTATTTGGTCAGCCAATTTCTCTCGCCCCTCACCAATCAGCGAAACGACCAATGGGGTGGATCCCTTGTGAATCGCGCTCGATTTGTTGTTGAGATTTATAAGGAAATTCGAAAACAGGTAGGTCCTAAATACCCAATAGGCATCAAAATTAATTCAGCCGATTTTCAACGAGGAGGCTTTGATGAATTAGAATCCATGCAAGTGGTAGAAATTCTTTCTCAATTGGGGATGGATTTGATAGAAATATCTGGAGGAACCTACGAGCGGCCCACTATGGTAAAAGGGAATCGAAAAAAAAGTACAGAAGAAAGGGAGGCCTATTTTTTAGACTACATTGAAAAAGTACGGCAAAAGACAGACAAACCCTTAATGCTTACTGGGGGATTTCGCACTGTCTCCGTGATGGAAACCGCTCTAGCCAATCAGAAGGTAGACATAGTAGGATTGGGGAGGCCCTTTTGTCTCTACCCCCAGCTGGCTCAAGATATTTTTAAGGAAAAAAAAAGTCACTTTTCCACTCCTATCCCCAAAATCGGTGTTCCCCTATTGGATCGTATTGGCGGAGTTGAACTGCCCTGGTATGAAATGCAGATCCAACGTTTGGGCGAGGGGCAAAAACCTGATCCTAAATTGAGTGGACTTCGAGTCTTTGGAACAACCATCAGCCGTTTGATTCGAAAATCGTTCCAAAAAAATTAAAGGGAACAAAAAAACCCTCTTTTTCAAGAGGGTTTGGGAATGGCTGTTGGCCCACTAGGGCTCGAACCTAGACTCTTCTGAACCAAAATCAGACGTGTT
>DQCR01000010.1:0-2442 GCA_003533785.1 Flavobacteriaceae bacterium | reverse complement strand
TCGAACCTAGACTCTTCTGAACCAAAATCAGACGTGTTGCCAGTTACACCATGGGCCATTGAGCTGCAAATTTAAACCTTAATATGAAATCATCAAATATTTTTGAGGGAAAGGGATTTTAATGTTTTATTAAATCTACTTTTCTATTATGGATTAATTCTTACTTTCGCTCGAAAAGCATTACATGTCCGAATCAAGCTATAATCGATGGAATCGAATTTTTGGATGGGGTGTTTTTGCAATTGGATTGCTCACCTATAGTCTAACGGTTGAACCTACAGCCAGTTATTGGGATTGTGCTGAATACATCGCTACCGCTGCTAAATTGCAAGTAGGGCACCCACCTGGAGCCCCTCTATTTCAAATGCTAGGTGCTTTTTTTGCCCTTTTTGCGAGCAGTGCTGAACAAGTCGCTCTGACGGTGAACTTTATGTCCGTTTTCTCCAGTGCTTTTACCCTCTTATTTATGTTCTGGACACTAACTATGCTACTGCGTAAGCTTCCTATCTTTAAAAAAATTGAGACCTCCCAAGAGGCTTTTTTATTTTTCGGAAGTGCTGCAACCGGCGTATTGGCCTATTGTTTTTCCGATAGTTTTTGGTTCAATGCTGTGGAAGCTGAGGTCTACGCCATGGCTACTTTTCTTCTATCTCTGTTATTTTGGTTGGGCCTTCGCTGGGAAGAAGACATGCTCAATCCCAGAGGCGATCGTTGGTTAGTAATGATTGCTTTTGTTATTGGTCTTTCTTTTGGAGTGCATTTTATGGGGTTGCTAACCCTTCCTGCCATAGGTATGCTCTACTACTTCAAGCGTTATCAAAAAATAACGCTCAAAGGCTTTTTGATTGCTAATACCGTATCGGTTGCCGTTCTCCTATTTATATTCAAACTCCTCCTTCCAACCACCTTGGCCTTTTTTGGTAAAGCAGAGGTCTATTTTGTTAACACCATTGGGTTGCCCTTCAACAGTGGAACAGTCATCGCTACTTTCGCTTTGATTGCCCTGTTTTACAATGCTCTAAAAGTCACTCGAAAACAAGGCTGGGTAAAAGTCAACACAGCATTGCTTTGCATTCTTTTTGTATTGGTCGGTTTTTCTTCCTGGTTGATGATTCCCATTCGTTCCAATGCCAATACTGTAATCAATGAAAATGCTCCTGATAACGCACGGGCGTTACTAGCTTACTATAACCTCGAACAATATCCTAAAACCCATTTGTTCTTCGGTCCTTTATTTTCCGATATGTATGCGGGTCAAGATGCAATAGAACCCTATATAGATGATACTCCCAAATACGAACGAGATCAAAAAACAGGGAAATACATTATTGTAAATCATTGGGAGCAATCAGAAATCAATTCCAATGCAAATCATCGTGGACTCCTTCCCCGCCTTTGGAGTCCAGAGCATGCTGGCAACTACATGAATTTTACGGAACCCCTTGATTTTATTTTGGCCCCGGAATATCGCAACAGCCCTCGCTTACAAGAACGAGTGAATCGGTTTCGGCAAGATGCTCAAGATGGAGTTCTCAGTGGCGAAGACTACCACAATTTCTACAAAACCTATGGGGCTTATTTGAAGATTGAAAAGCCTTCTTTGTTCAGCAACTTGATGTTTTTGTTTGATTATCAGATGAGTTATATGTATTGGCGTTATTTTTTGTGGAATTTCGTCGGTCGTCAAAACGATCTGCAAGGAGATTACTCTATCTTAAAAGGAAATTGGATTAGTGGAATTCCTTTTATTGACTCTCTATTTCTTGGCAATCAAAGCGAATTGGATGATGATGCCAAAAATAACAAAGCGCGAAATACCTATTTCTTCCTGCCCTTGCTTTTGGGATTGGTAGGTCTCTATTTTCTCTATCATCAAGATCCCAAACGCTTTTGGGTACTCTTGTTATTTTTCTTATTCACAGGCTTGGCCTTGAAAGTATACCTCAATGAACGTCCGTTCGAGCCGCGGGAGAGAGACTACGCCTTAGTCGGTTCTTTTTATGTGTTTGCCTTGTGGATCGGGATGGGCGCTTTCGCCATAACTCATTATTTGAAAAACCGATTTTCTTCTACTATATCATTTGCAGGTCTTGGACTTTGCCTATTGACTGTTCCACTACTAATGGCATCACAAAACTGGGACGATCACGACCGTTCCGATCGCTACACGGCACAATCCATTGCCAAGTCCTACCTACAGTCCATTGAAGAAGACGCAGGTGCAATGATATTTACTATTGGAGACAACGACACCTTTGCCCTTTGGTATGCACAAGAAATTGAGGGTTTTCGCACAGACGTTCGAGCAATAAATACAAGTCTTTTAGCAACCGACTGGTATATCGATCAGATGAAACGAAAAACCTATGACAGCGAACCCATTCCTTCTCAATTGAAACACAAGCTCTACGCCTATGGTATTCGAGATTATATCAAATACGA
>DQCR01000005.1:1398-11457 GCA_003533785.1 Flavobacteriaceae bacterium | reverse complement strand
AGGGTGGTATTCCCTTTTCCTTTTTTAGAACTTTCGCTTCTAAACAACCTAAGTTTTACAGGTTGGTAGTCACAACTTCCAGTTTTAATTTCTAGTGGATTCAAAACAAAAGCAACCTTGTTTTCTTCGCTCTTATCATCTAAGTCTCCTAAGTAGAAGTTTACTACCAGGGTTTCATCAGTTTTGTTTTTTACTCGGATAAGATAATATTCTAGTGAGACCCCATTTTGATGGTCTTCACAAAGTGTAGTTGTAAAAGAGACCTCTATTTTTTTATTTTCAAAGTAGGGTGTCCAGTCCACTGAAAGCCAGGAAAGAACAAGAGATACGAGAGAAAGTACAAAGTTCATCTATTAAAAGTACTAACTATATTATTAAAACTACAAAAGAAACATAAAATAGTATTACAAACTTATTAATAATCAGCTATTTGGATATAAAAAATGGGGGAGTCTTATTTTGTCAGAGTTTGCACTCATAATAATACGTAAATAATTTTGATACTGAATTTATACTTCTCCACTCCAAATTTTGAAGAGGAAAAAGATATTTAAAAAATTACTAACTATTTTTATTGTAATATTGAAATAAAAAAAATCAATGCGCCTTTTTTTTCTAGGATTTTTGTTGCTTAAAATCTTTACAAGCTTTGCTCAAGAGGGAGAATTCATGAAAATTGAAAGTTTTGTTTACAACACAGAACTATTAAAAAAAAATGAGTTTGGAATAATAATACCTCAATTCGATCGAAGTCTTAATGATCGAATTGCATTCTTTATAGAAGAAACTTTCCAGGACATTATTGAAGACAGTAATAACATTATTTGGCAATCCTACCAAACCACTACAAATCCGATTCTAAAATCTCATTTTATGACTTTTACTGTTCGGGTTAGTATCCGAAACAGGAATCAAAACAAAGAACACCGCTATCTTGAAATTATTTATTTTCCCAGTACCGAAGTTCTTTCAACAAATTATATTTGGGACGCAAACAAAAGAAACTTCAGACTAAATGATGAAGAATTAGAACGCCGTTCTTACTTACCAAATCTATCTAATTTAAAAATTGAAAATCAAACTGAAAAGGCAACCATTGAGGATATTCTAGTTGAATATCAGCAACTTATCGGAGGAATTAATGACAATTTTATTTATTTCAATAAAGCTAAGGAAAACCAGCTGAACATTATAAACAGCAAAATCTCAGAATTCGTTCTCTCCAAGTACTCCAACGTCGAATTTATTATGAATATCGTCTTTGACTCCTATCATACCTTTGTAAGTGCATATGATAAGTACCATTATTACACCTTTATTGCTCAGGTAAAACTCAAGGGTGAGTCAGTCCCCTATTTTATCGAAATCTTCTACAATCCTACAAAAAAGATAGCAAATTCTGATTTCCTATGGAGCCCTGACCAGAACACGTTCTTAAGGCCAATACAGGAGGAATAATTGCAACACGTGAATTCAAACATAGATCTTCATGCTAAATAAGATGGACTACATTGTTTTTTACAAATAACGAATCAGCCATTCCTCGAGGTAAATCCCAATGTCTATTTCAAACCAAACGATCTGAATTTTAGTGGCCGAAAATCAGAAGAATAGAAAGCAAAACGGATTGAAAAAAGAGGTAAAAAAAAACCCTTGATAAACAAGGGTTTACTTTTTGAGAGTTGGCCTACTAGGGCTCGAACCTAGACTCTTCTGAACCAAAATCAGACGTGTTGCCAGTTACACCATAGGCCAAAAGCGACGCAAATTTACACGAAAGTTTTTTGTACACCAACTTTTCATCAAAAATTACATTTTAAAAAAGGGTATTTTTAATTCTAATTAAATTGGGTTTATGGAAAACAGCATTCAGGTTTTTATAACAGGTGGAACTTTTGACAAGAGTTACAACTACATTGAAGGAAATTTATTTTTTGAAAAGACACATCTCCCAGAAATGCTCAAGCGGAGTAGATGCCAGTTGAACACTAAAGTGGAAACTTTGATGATGTTAGACAGCCTGGAGATGACAGAAGAAAACCTAGAACACATTATCACGGCATGCAAAAACACACCGAGCAATCGCATTGTAATTACCCACGGCACCGATCGAATGGCTCAAACAGCTGCCGCTCTTGCAAAGGCTCAAATAAAAGGCAAAACCATCCTACTTACGGGTGCCATGATTCCTTATGCTTTCGGAAGCTCCTCAGATGGTTTTTTTAATCTTGGGTGTGCTCTCGCATTCGCACAAACTCTAGTGCCAGATGTATATATTACCATGCAAGGCCAATATTTTTTATGGAACAAGGTTAAAAAAAATAAAACCTTAGGTTGCTTTGAAGCGATTTGAATAAAAAGGGCGTTAAACTCCTTTTTAAGGATTTTCTCTTTCTCAATTTTCATTACATTCGTCACTGGAAATGGAATCACAAAACATGAGCGAAAAAACCTATAGAATTTGGAATCTGAGTGTTGGATGGACTGTTTTTGCCGTAGCCCTTTTCACTTTTGGGAGTACGGTAGAACCTACTGCTAGTTTTTGGGATGCGGGGGAATACATTGCTACTTCAGCCAAACTTCAAATTGGTCACCCTCCTGGAGCTCCCTTTTTTCAAATGATGGGAGCCTTCTTCGCACTTTTTGCCTCCAGCCCAGAAAAAGTTGCCTTGATGGTCAATTCCATGTCTGTATTTTCCAGTGCCTTTGCCATACTCTTTCTCTTTTGGACGCTCACCCTTTTACTCCAAAAGCTCCCCAGTTTTAAATCCTTAGATACACTTACAGATCGTATTGGGTTTTTTGGAAGTGCCGCTGTAGGAGCCTTGGCACTTTGTTTTTCTGACAGCTTTTGGTTCAACGCTGTAGAAACAGAAGTATATGCTATGGCTACCCTGATTTTAGCCGCACTGTTTTGGATGGGCTTGCGTTGGGAACAAGAAATGAATACCCCCAGGGGGGATCGCTGGTTGCTGATGATCGCTTTTGTAATTGGGCTTTCCTTTGGAGTTCACTTTATGGGCTTGTTGACCATTCCTGCGCTTGGAATGATTTATTATTTTAAAAATTACAAAAAGGTAACCGTTAAAGGATTCCTTTATGCCAACCTCATTGCCACAGCGATTCTATTGGTGATCTTTAAATTGTTACTCCCCTCTACCCTAGCGTTTTTTGGCAAAGCAGAAGTCTTTTTTGTCAATACCTTAGGCCTACCCTTTAACAGCGGAACGCTCTTCGCTGCTCTTGCTATCATTGCCGTATTTTACTACAGTTTAAAATATACACGAAAGAAAAACCTAGTAAATCTCAACACCGGTATACTCACAGTACTTTTTGTTTTAGTAGGGTTTTCTTCTTGGATTATGATTCCTATTCGGGCAAATGCCAATACGGTAATCAACGAAAACTCCCCTTCCGATGCGCGTTTACTTTTAGCCTATTACAACTTGGAACAATACCCCGAGACCAAGCTGTTTTACGGGCCCATGTTTTCTGATGCCTATGCAGGACAAGATCCTGATGAGCCTTACATCGATGACAAACCAAAATACGAAAGGGACTACACCACAGGAAAATATAAAATTGTAAACTTTTGGGAAGATGCTCGTTTTAATTCCAACAGCGCCCACAATGGACTTCTCCCGCGTCTTTGGAGCAGTGAACACGCAGGAAATTATATGAATTTTACGGAACCGCTGGAATTTTCTATCAAACCCTCCTATCGCTCCAATCCCCAATTGAAAAGTAGAATCGATCAATTCCGTGAAGAGGTAGCCGAGGGTGCTGTAGATGGAAATCAATACAACGAGTTTTTAAAAACCTTTAGTCCCTATTTGGACATCGAAAAACCCTCCTTTTTTTCCAATCTAAAATTCTTTATCGAATACCAACTGGGCTATATGTATTTGAGGTATTTCATGTGGAACTTTACGGGACGGCAAAACGACCAACAAGGAACCTATACTATTTTAGACGGGAACTGGATCAGTGGGATTCCTTTTATCGACGAACTCCGACTGGGGAATCAAGGGGATTTAAATGATGACGCCCTCAATAATAAAGCACGAAATACTTATTTCTTTCTCCCCTTCCTTTTGGGACTAATTGGGTTGTATTTTATTTACACACAAGACCCTAAGCGATTTTGGGTGCTAATGCTTTTCTTCCTTTTTACAGGAATTGCACTCAAAGTTTATCTGAATGAACGCCCTTTCGAACCGCGTGAACGTGATTATGCTTTGGTTGGTTCTTTTTATGTATTTACCATTTGGATTGGTCTAGGATGTATGAGTCTCATTCAAAGTGTCCAGCGGTATCTTTCGCCTCGCATTGCTTCGCCTTTGGTGGTTCTTTTGTGCTTGGTAGCTGTACCCCTCCTGATGGCTTCTCAAAATTGGGACGATCACGACCGCTCCAATCGATACACCGCACAGTCTCTTTCCCGTGCTTACCTTCAGTCCATTCAAAAAGACAAAGGAGCAATGATTTTTACCATTGGCGACAACGATACTTTTGCACTTTGGTATGCTCAAGATATTGAGGGATACAGAACCGATGTAAGGACGATTAACTCCAGCCTCTTGGGAACCGATTGGTATATCGATCAGATGAAAAGAAAAACTTACGAAAGCGAACCGATCCCTTCTCAAATGACCCACGACCTTTACGCCTATGGGGTTCGGGATGTAGTCCGCTATCAACCCGTTTTGGATTCGGTACGATGGGACATCAAAGACTTGATAAACTGGATCGCAAGCGATCATCCCCGAACTAAAATTAAAGATTACTTAGAAAAAACAGGTCGTGATCCTGACCAGTTGCCCAAAAGTCAACAAGAGGGGGTGTTCTATCCAACTCGGAAGATCCGCGTTCCTGTGAACAAAGAAAATGTTTTAAAAAGCGGTGTTGTCAAACCTGAAGATGCCGATAAAATCCTTCCCTACATCGATATTGATTTACCTGAAACCGCCTTGCTCAAAAACCAGATGATGATGCTGGATATTTTGGCAAACAACGATTGGGAACGACCCATCTACTTTACTGGTGGGAGCTATGACGAAGCGGAATACATCTGGATGAAAAAATACCTTCAACTGGAAGGCTTGGTTTATAAATTAGTCCCTATTGAAACTGATTTAGGCAAGGAAAATCCCTACCTCATGGGACGAATTGACAGTGATTTGATGTACGATATCGTCCTGCAGTGGGACTGGGGAAATTCAGAACGGGAAGACATCTACCACGATCCCGAAACCCGAAAAAACAGCATCTCCTTTCGCAGTAATATGGCGCGTCTGGCGGAACAACTGATCAATGAAGAAAAATACGACAAAGCGAAAACCATACTGGATTTAGCCATAGAAAAAATGCCTCTGGACTACTTTGGCTACTACAGCCTGCTAGTTCCTTTTGTTGATGGGTATTATCGAATAGACGCGATTGAAAAAGCCCGAGATTTGTCCCAAAAGATAGCCTACAAATACGCAGACCGATTGGAGTATTTCACTTCGCTAGATGCGAATACACAATACGGATTAGGTGAAGAAATTATTACTGAAATCGAACGCTATAGAACCCTTGTAGAAGCGGATTTAAAACACGAAGAAAAATCAAATTTGGCTCCTATGTTAAATCAATTTCTAGGCGCTACACTTCCCTTTAAATTTCTCTATGGGGACTACGAGTTTTATACTAGCCTTGTAGATGTTGCCGAAGGCTTTTACCTAATTGACGAAATTGAATTAGCTCAAAATCTGAGCATAAAAATTGCCGATCAATACAGCAAACGCATGGAACTGTTTGCACAGTTTTCTCCGTCCAATCAGCTGCAATTACAAGATCGAATCAAACAAGAATGGACTTCGTACAATTATTTCTTACAAATCATCAATTCTTACGACGATACGAGTTTTTTCAAATCTTTAGAGGAGCAATACAATGAAAATGTACTCCGATTCAATTCGGAATTAGATAGTGTCCCGTCAAATGAATAGTTTAATCTACGTGATCTTGTAGCAGGCTAATTAGAGTATTGGCATCTTGCTCACCGCTTTGGCGCCATACCATTTCACTAAATTTGTAGATCATCAAGGTAGGAAGCACTTTTACCCGAAGGGCTTCGGAAAGTTGTTGGTTTTTGTCAACGTCTATTTTGATTACCTTTCCTTTATCTCCAAGTGCAGCGGCAACATCCTTCAGTACGGGATTCATCTCTTGCGTAGCAGCTTCTTGACTCCTGAAAAAAGCCAGTAGAATTGGAATCTTTTCGTCTAATAATTCACCAAATTTTGACATCGTCATTTCGAATTATACAACAAATGTAAAAGAAATTTGATTAAACATTCCTTTTTGTCTTTTTTAAAGTAATGACACTAATCTCGGGCCACATCCCTACACGACCCGGATACGCTAAATAGCCAAAGCCTCTATTGACATTCAAACGCTGTGAAGCACTTTCATAAATTCCTGCCCACTGTTTATATCTCCATTTTACAGGACTCCATTTGATCCATCCTGGAATTTCAATTCCAAATTGCATTCCATGCGTATGTCCACTTAGGGTCAGATGGATTTTAAATGGATGAGGCAACACCTGTGCCTCCCAATGAGAGGGATCATGGGAAAGTAGGATTTTAAAATCGTCTGCGTTCACCTGTTCCAATGCCTTTCCTAAATCGCCTTCTTGTTTGAATCCTGAACCCCAATTTTCTACTCCAACTAGCGCCAATCGCTGTCCTTCTTTTTCGATAAACCGCGATTCATTGAGTAACAGATCCCAACCCATTTCTTTTTGCGCTTTAAAAAGAGACTGCAGGTTTTCTTTTTTGGCCTCTGCAGTTTCCCATCGCATGTAGTCCCCGTAATCGTGATTCCCCAAAACGGAAAATACCCCTTGTTTTGCCTTAATCTGTTGGAAGGTTTTGATCCAAGGATGAATCTCATCGGCTCTGTTGTTGACCAAATCTCCTGTAAATAAAACCACATCTGCCTGTTGGGCATTGACCAAATCTACCCCGTGTTGTACTTTTTCTGCATTGTCAAAGCTGCCGCTGTGAATATCTGAAATTTGAGCAATTTTAAATCCTTCAAAAGCCTCTGGAAGGTCGTCGTATTCTAACGTATAAGACAGGACTTTGTAATTGTACTTCCCGCGATACATGCCGTACAAAAGCGAAGCAAAAGGGATGGCCGCCAGTCCGACAGCGAGTTGGGAAATGAGCTTTCTACGCTCGGGTAAAAACTGAGTTTGCCCTGGCATTTTGGTAAAATAGGCATAAGCACCTTGGGGCAGCCTCAAAATATCTTCCCCCAAAAGGACTAAGGTAACCACAGCCTGAAATGCAAACAGGGTGATAAAGAAGCCGATGGCGTACATTAACCTAGGTTCTGTAGCCGTGGTACGTTCCAATACCAAAGTGTGGAATAACAAATTTCCTATGATGAGTACCACGAGGAGAAAATAAACAAAAAGGATCCAGCGGTTGGAAACGATCGTCTTGACAGCTTGGTAACTGTACCATTGAAAAACGGCTAAGAATAATAAAGTAATGATCCAGCGCATGTTCAAATTTTTGCCAAAGGTAATGAGTTCTAAGTTAAGAGGTAAACAGGACTAGCCCCCAATATCTTGCGCCATACGCAAGGCCTTGCCATCGGATAAACTGGCAACAAAACAACTGGCGTTGAGCAGGGTTTCATAGAGGGTGACTCCAGCCATTGGAGTGCCTTCTGGAACTAAGGATAGAATGAGTTTATCGTGTGTATTGGCTTTTCCTTCAAAACTGCGAACTGCTGCATGGCAATAGTGCTGTAATAAAACTGAAATTGCGCGATGACCAACCACCTCTTTTTGAACCACCTCTTTGGATTGATAAATATTTTTAACACTCAAACTAATAATGTCTTCGATTTGGGCTTTGTATTTGCTTTTATCCAACAGGCTCACGTCAAACGTCCCTTTTAGGATAGCGGCTTCATTATCTATAAAAATTTTAACTGCATCCTGAATCAAACTATTTATAGCCAATGCTCTGAGGTAACTCAAGCGTTGGGGTTTAAAGGCCAGTTGGGCGTACTTTTTAGAATCGATATGATCCCGAACCAAATTGATGAGATACTCCAGCGCGTAGTCCTCTGAAATCCATCCCAAATTAATTCCATCTTCAAAATCGATAATGGTATAACAAATATCATCTGCCGCCTCTACCAAATAGGTCAAGGGGTGTCTATGGACTTTCCCTTTTTCTACCAGTGATAATTCATCTGCCATTTCATTAAAAAAAGATTTTTGTGCTTGGAAGTAGCCGTATTTTTTATCGGCAACATGGGAAGTCGGTTTCAGGGGTAAACTGGCTTTGGGGTATTTGATAAAGGCGCCCAAGGTAGCATAACTCAAACGAAGTCCGCCTTGGGTACCCGGTCGAGATTCAGTTAAAATTTTGAGTCCGTTTGCGTTGCCCTCAAAATCACAAAGGTCTTGATGTTGTTCCGCGGTTACTTTAGATTTGAATGCGGCTCCCGTTCCTGTTTTAAAAAAATGCCCTATTGCTTTTTCGCCACTGTGCCCAAAAGGGGGATTCCCAATGTCGTGGGATAAAGCAGCAGCAGCTGTGATGGCACCAAAATCATTGGCTTGATAACCCAAAGAAGCCTGAAGATGAGGGTGTTTTTCCAAAATGGCGCGTCCTGCCATTCTTCCCAAACTTCTACCTACTACTGAAACTTCCAGGCTGTGAGTCAGACGGGTGTGAACAAAATCGGTTTTAGAAAAAGGAATGACTTGGGTTTTGTCTTGCAAACTTCGAAACGCGTTGGAAAATACAATTCGATCGTAATCGACTTCAAAGCCCAAGCGGAGGTCGTTTTGTTCAATTCGCAAGCGTTTGTTGGTGTCGCCGAAGCGTTTTAATGAAAGTAGTGCTTCCCAATTCATTGCTATGTTAATTTAATGTTATGCATTTAACTTTGCAGATAATGTTTTAATAAGAGATTTTTCTGTTTAATTAACTTTTAGCTAAAATAAAATAGAACAAAGCCCAATAGATTTGTGACGAATCTAACAATTAAAATATTAAAAATGTCAAACACTAAATTATTATCTTTTTTATTCGCAGTTACATTGTTTGTAGCTTGTTCTGAAGACGACCCAGTAATTGAATATGTCACTGTTACAGAAACTGTAGTTGAGACAGTTACAGTTGAGGTGGAAGCACAACCAGAAGTGCCCGAAGTTCAAACTGTAGGTACGGGTGGTGTAACTTATATTGAAGAGGACACAACATGGACCAATGATAGAATCTGGTTAATGGATGGGAAAATAGTAGTTCGCGGAGGCGCAACATTAACTGTTGAAGCTGGAACTATCGTAAAAGCTGAAACCGAAGATGGTGCAGATGCAACAGTCTTAGTTATCGCCAAAGGTGGTATGATCAATGCGGTGGGTACAGCAGATAATCCAATTATTTTTACAGATAATGATGACCAAATTGGATATGATGATAATGGAATTAGTCCTAACAGAGTTCCCTCTGACATGGGCAAGTGGGGTTCAATCGTTGTTTTAGGTAATGCTAGTACTGGAACAGATACTGGTGAAGCGGAAATAGAAGGTATTGCAACTGGATATGAGTGGACTAATTATGGAGGTTCTGACGATACAGAAAATTCAGGTAACATTGAATATGTTTCTATCCGTCATTCAGGTAAAACACTTAATGCTGGTGAAGAATTACAAGGTTTGACACTTGGTGGTGTAGGAAATGGAACTACAGTTCAAAACGTAGAAATTGTAGGTAGTCAAGATGACGGAATTGAGATTTTTGGAGGTTCAGTAGATGTTACTAACCTTTTCATTTATTATAATGGCGATGACGCTATTGATTTAGACCAGGCCTATAAAGGAACGATTCACAACGCGGTAGTTATTATGAATACGGGGACTGATAATGTTTTTGAATTTGATGGAACCGAAGATTCAACAGGTACCATTGATGGTGCTTTTTCAGTTCATCATGTAACAGCCTATGGTAATGCAAGCGCAGAAAAAACTGATACCTATGG
>DQCR01000005.1:0-992 GCA_003533785.1 Flavobacteriaceae bacterium | reverse complement strand
ACTATCGAAGGAATAGACGCCGATACGTATGGTGGATTAGGAACAGAAGCTACCATAGGGTCTCTTTTATTTTCTAACTTAGACTTTATTACATCGGATGCTTTAGCTGATATATTTTCTGCTACTTCTGTAACAGATTATGCTGATATTTCTGAAACACTTACTGAGCAAGCAGACTCAACTGGTGCAGATGAATCAGTATTTGCTTGGACATTATACGCAAGAGGAGAATAAGAATTTCTTTCAACAACCTTTAAAAGATGTTTTATCAAATGATAAGACATCTTTTTTTTTATTATCATTGCACGATGAAAAAAACACAAATTTTTATATTAATTCTCAGCTTATTAGCAGTAAAAATTTATTCACAAAATCTCATATCCGGTAAAATTATTGATGGTGAATTTAATGAGCCTTTGCCTTTCGCAAATATTCTAATCCGATCCAGTTCAAACGAATCCAATATAGCGGGGACTACTTCAGATTTAGACGGTAATTTTGCTATCGAGGACCTTGAAAATGGTACTTATTATATAGAAGTTTCATTTGTAGGATACGATACGAAAAGAATAAATGAGCTTGAATTAACAGGCAACAATGATAATGCGATTGATGTTACCCTTTTTCCGTCTTCCAATGCGCTGGAAGAAGTCGTAGTCACTACTACCGTGAGGGAAAATACAGAAGCCTCAGTTTTAGCAATTCAAAAAAGATCTGTTACGTTATTGGATGGTCTATCTGCCCAATCTATGAAAAAAACAGGTGACAGTAATTTATCTGGAGCGATAAAAAGAGTTCCTGGTGTCTCCGTTCAGGGGGGTAAATTTGTTTATGTAAGAGGACTTGGGGACCGTTATTCTAAAACCTTGTTAAATGGGATGGAAGTTCCTGGCTTGGATCCAGACAAAAACACCTTACAATTGGATATTTTTCCAACCAATCTTATCGATAATATTATCATTAGCAAGTCTGCAAATGCCTCTCTAAATTCA
>DQCR01000059.1 GCA_003533785.1 Flavobacteriaceae bacterium | reverse complement strand
AGGATTGGCGCTGATAAACTTTTATGTAGTCAATTTGATATTGCTGTGGAAAAATATCATCTGTAGTAACAGTTCCACCAAAACCTCCTCCAACGGCGACATTCAACAACATATAAAAAGGCTTGTCAAAGGGCCAATACGTGGGGTTGTTTGTCCCTGGAGCGTAGGTGTATTTTAATTCTCCGTCGATAAAAAAATCTATGGCATTGATAGACCATTCTATCCCATATAAATGAAACTCACCTTCCAGGTCAGAAATTGTGACTTTTTGGGTATTAATGGTAGCCCCTGAACTACTGGTCGTGTGTAAAGAATGATGAACAACTCCAGGCATTCGCCCTACATATTCCATGATGTCAATTTCACCACAAGCGGGCCACTGGTTGGTGTCTATATCATTCCCCAACATCCAAAAGGCAGGCCACACCCCATCGCCTTGTGGGAGTTTGATACGAGCTTCTATTTTTCCGTATTGAAATTCTTTTTTGCCTTTGGTGGTAATTCGGGTCGAGGTGTAGTAGTTTTCTTTACGAACATTAATGGTTAATATTCCGTCAGCCACCGTATGATTATTCTCTGTGTAGCGTTGAAGCTCCTGATTCCCCCACCCACAAATACCATAATCACAGCCGTCACCCAATTCAAAATTCCAGTCCTCCAAATTGAGTGTATTACCATCAAAATTCTCCTCCCAAACCAAGGTGAAAGGGATATCGGGGTCTGCGGAAGGATGGACAACTATCTCTACTGGCTCACTGACAGTTTGCGAAGATGGTGTGGGCGCATCTTCTTGACTACATTTACTATTGATTAATGCTAAGAGTACTACATAGATCAACTGTTTCATTTAGTTTCAAATTTTGTTTAAATATATTAACTTGAATGGACTTCTTCCGCCAAACATATTTTATATTAGAGGTAGAGTCATTTCAATGGAATTGATATTACCACACAACGGCTTTGGTTGGACTTCTTTAGGTAAGGGACTATTGGGTGTGACGGTCTTGTTATCGCTAGCCTATGCCCTATCTACCAATCGAAAACGCATCCCTTGGAAAACTGTTGTATTGGGGCTTTTAGCTCAATTTTTAATTGCCCTAGGAGTCCTCAAAGTAGCCCTACTCAAACAACTATTTGAAGGACTGGGCGGGTTTTTTATAAATATTTTGGAATACACGCAAACGGGAACGCGCATGCTACTGGGAGATTTTGCAAATGTAGACCAGTACGGTTTCATCTTTGTTTTTCAGGCACTGCCCGTTATCGTATTTTTCTCTGCACTCACTTCTGTTTTATATTATTTTGGGATCATTCAGCGAGTTGTGAAATTACTGGCTTGGGGACTCACACGATTGCTCAAAATATCAGGTACGGAGAGCTTGGCTGTAGCAGCGAATATTTTTATGGGACAGACCGAAGCACCACTACTCATCAAAGGCTATTTAAAACGTATGACACGCTCGGAGTTATTTCTCGTTATGGTGGGCGGAATGGCAACGGTAGCAGGCAGTGTTCTGGGTGCTTATATTAGTTTTTTAGGAGGAAATGATCCAGAGCAGCAACTTTATTTTGCTCAAAATCTACTAGCTGCTTCAGTAATGGCAGCGCCAGGGGCCGTCGTTGTCGCCAAGATGATATACCCACAAACAGAAGCCATCTCAGATGAAATACAAATCCCAAGAGAAGATATTGGGTCAAACTTTCTGACAGCCCTATCCAATGGAACGTCTGAAGGGGTTCGCATGGCCGTGAATGTGGCAGCCATGCTTTTGGTATTTATTGCAATGATTGCCCTAGTGAATGGCCTTTTCGGAGCGCTAGGGGAAGTTGGGGGCATCAATGATTGGATTGCATCACACACCACATACGAATCCTTGTCCGTTGAATTTCTTTTGGGCTATCTCTTTGCTCCATTGATGTGGTTATTGGGGGTAGCTTATGAGGACAGCACTCTCATTGGGCAGTTATTAGGTATTAAGCTCGTTGCCAGTGAGTTTGTTGCTTACACCCAATTGGCCGACTTGCAATCCGCTGCGAGCAGCTTACATTTTCAATACCAAAAATCCATAGTCATGGCTACCTACATGCTCTGTGGCTTTGCCAACTTTGCTTCTATTGGAATACAAATTGGAGGTATTGGAATCATTGCACCTAGTAAGCGAAAAATGTTGACCGAGCTTGGACTTCGCGCTATGATTGGGGGAACCCTCGTTTCGCTTTTATCAGCAACCTTAGCAGGAATGATTCTTGGCTAGCCTTCAGAGGTCCGAAGCTTTTTCCAGAAGTAAAATAAGCCCCCAAACGAAAGAAGTGCTAAGCCACCTACTTGTAGGGCTAGTGAATGGTCTCCATAGAGAAAATAGCCTGTCGAAAACATCAAAGAATAAATCATTAAAGAACCAAAAAGCATACAAAGGATTCCTGTAGGAACATTCCAAGCTTGTTTTGAAATAGTCAGTTTTTTTCCTGAAGCTGCTGCGCGTTCATGCACCGATTTCCATCCTGGACCTCCCGGATTAATTTTTTCAATAAATGAATACAACACATCTTCATCCTCTGGATGTGTTAGTAAAGTAACGCCTACCCAACAAATAGTGGTAATCCCAACTCCTAGCAACAACTGAGTAGTCCCATCTAGAGGAGTTCCACCCAAAGCCGGGTGGAGTAATTCCATATACAAAGCAATAACAAACGAAACTACCATCGCTGTTATTTCACTATAAATATTAATCCGCCACCAAAACCAACGCAAGATAAATAGCAAGCCTGTTCCCGCCCCAATTTGCAAGAGAATACTAAACGCTTGTAACGCATTTTGAAGGGCCAGAGCCAATAGTCCAGCTAGGACCATCAACACCACCGTGGTAATTCTTCCAACAGCCACTAGTTTTTTCTGAGTGGCCTCAGGTTCGACAAAACGGCGGTAAAAATCGTGAACTACATAAGAAGATCCCCAATTCAAGTGAGACGACAAGGTGGACATAAAAGCAGCAATCAGCGAAGCCAACAACAACCCCAAAAGACCCGAAGGCAAGAAACTCATCATGGCTGGATAGGCCAAATCATGACCAATCACCGAAGGATCCAAATTGGGAAAGGCCGCTTGAAGCGAATCTAGGGTTGGAAATACAATAACAGAGGCCAAAGC
>DQCR01000039.1:2724-5965 GCA_003533785.1 Flavobacteriaceae bacterium | reverse complement strand
ATATACCCTACATTTTTTGATGATTGACTCACGCTGGTGTATAGTTGACTGCTGTTGTAACTCCCATAAGAAGTTTGAAATCGAGCGGCTAATTTTTCATTAGGGATGCCTGTGGAAACCAAATTGATCACCCCCCCGGTGGTGAACGGTCCGTATTGAACCTGACTGCTTCCTTTTAAAATCTCTATGGCCTCCATACGGGCAACCGAAGGAAAATAATAAGCTGCTGGCGAACTATAAGGAGCTGGAGCAATTAATACGCCATCTTCCATTAAAGTGATTTTAGAGCTTCGTTGTGGAGAGGTTCCTCTCAAACTAATGTTGGGCCGCAATCCAAATCCATCCTCTTCATAAAAGTTGACACCAGGAACAGCTTTTAGAGCACGATTGATGTCTACATAACCAAAATCTCCTAACTCTTCTGCCGATAAAAAATAAGAAGCTCCCGTCCGGTTTTGAGCAACAAACTTATTTCCAAGAATGGTATTCGCTTTAATGATTACTTCATCCAATTTCTGAATAGAATCTTTAGTTACTCGCAACTCTTCTTCTTGGGCTTGAACAAAGTGGTTTAAGAGGATAAAGAGAGGGGTTATTAACCGTTTCATCATTTTATTTAGATTTAATAAAAATAATATTTGTTGCAAATATAGGGCCTTTCTTATTTTTATTCATACTAAATAAGGAAAATAAATTTTATTTTTTAAAACGAATTTATCCGCTAAGCCCGAACCTATTATGAGTTTGGATCATTGGTTAAAACAGTCTATTTTATTCCTATATTTAAGAGTAGGCTGGATGAACCTAATTCGTTTGTCCCGCCCTACAAGACATGTTTAAATTGGTTGATATGCATAAAACAACAAACTCCTTTATAAGTAGCTTAATGGCGTTATTTATTTTGACTCCACTTCAAGGGCAATATTCCGCTTCTTTTAAAAGAAAAAAGAAAAAAGAAGTTGTCGAAAAAGTAGCCCTACGACACAAGCAAAGTCAAGTGATGGTGGACAAAATTTTCAGTTTTGCTGAATTGGGTTTTCACGAAGTAGAATCTTCTGCCTATCTGTCCAAGATTCTTTCGGAAGCTGGCTTTGAAGTTGTCTATGGGGTTTCTGGGATTCCCACAGCTTGGATGGCCCGCTGGACTCAGGGCGAAGGCGGCCCAGTAATTGCCTTAGGTAGCGATGTGGATTGTATTCCAAAAGCATCACAATACCCTGGAGTGGCCTACCATAAGCCAATGGTGGAAGGAGCTCCCGGACATGGGGAAGGTCACAATGCAGGAGTACCACTCAACATCACTGCAGCCCTAAGTGTACAAGAATTGATGAAAAGGGAAAATATTCCTGGGACCCTAGTTTTGTGGCCTGGTATTGCAGAAGAACTCGTCGCCTCTAAAGCCTGGTTTGTGCGTGATGGTTATTTCGATGATATTGACATGTGTATTTTTACTCACGTAAGCAGTAACCTATCAGTCGCCTGGGGACAACCCCGCGGTACAGGCCTTATCTCTGTAGAGTACACTTTCGAGGGAGAAGCAGCCCATTCGGCAGGCTCTCCTTGGCGCGGGCGCAGTGCCTTAGATGCAGCTGAATTGATGAACGTTGGATGGAATTACAAGCGGGAACACTTGCATCCTCTCAAACGATCGCATTCCATATTTACCGATGCAGGAGACCAACCCAATGTCGTCCCTTCCAAAGCTTCTATATGGTTTTACCTCCGAGATATCACTTATGAAGGAATCATGAAGATGTATAACGATGCTAATAATATTGCCAAAGGCGCTGCATTGATGACCGACACCAAATTTAATTCTCGGGTGGTGGGTACGGCCTGGCCACGTCATTTCAACAAAGTGATCGCTGAAACCATGTATGAAAATATCAAAGCCGTAGGCTTGCCGGAATGGTCAGCAGCCGATCAGCAATTGGCCGTTGCTGTTCAAAAAGAAGTAAACTCTACCAACCAAACCGGACTGGCTACCCAACTGAGTGCGCTAGGAAAACCTTCCAAAACAATCATCAGCGGAGGCTCTGATGATATTGGTGACGTGTCGTGGACTGTCCCTACGGTCACTCTTCGTTTCCCGTCCAATATCCCAGACTTGCAAGGACATCACTGGTCCAATGCTATCACCATGGCAACACCCATTGCACACAAAGGGGTGACTGCAGGGGCAAAAGTCGTTGCTATGACAATACTCGATTTTTTGATGAATAAGGCACTCCTCTCCAAAGCGCAAACCTATTTTACCCAAGTGCAACAAAAAGAGACGACCTATCGTCCTATGATTAGTGCAGAGGATCCCCCACCGATTGAACTCAACACAGACATTATGCGAACCTTTCGTCCCGATTTAAAAAAATTCTATTACGACGAAACGAAATACGATTCCTACTTAGAACAATTGGGGATAGAATACCCGACCCTGAAAACTTCTGAAGAATAGCAAAAAACCCTCAGTTCTTGACTTTAGAGCGCCATTGCTGAGGGTTAAACCATTCTATTATGGCAAATTAACCAGCCTGCTCATAGCGATTTAATGCCAATGAGAAGGTGATAGGAATCAGAGCGAAGCCCATAAATACATAGTCATCACCAGGTATTTCAGCTCCCGGATTAATGGTATTTATGGTGAATAAGATAAATAAAGGGAGTAAAGAAAAACAAACTCCTAATAACATAAGATCCAAACCGTATTCCTTCCGCTTTGCCGCTTCTGTTCGCAAAAATTTGCGGATAAGAGTCACAATGGATATTCCCAGATATCCCAAAAAGAAAAGGGTAAATAGCGCTTGAACCCCAGTGTTCAAGGCCGAAGAATAATCGGGTTTGATCACAGTTATGATTAATACGACAGCCACAATAAAGACCATTGGAGAAAACATCAGACGATAGGCTTTTTTCTGAGTTATGCTGCTCTGTGGTGCATATTTGAGAAGGTAATCAGCAAGATATGTCAACGCAAAAGTAATGATCGCAATACCGATTATATCGACGAAATCCTTAAATGGGCCATTTTCAAAATAGGGCCCATCGAGGAATAAAAATCCAAAAGTGGTCATCGATAATCCTAAAGATAATTTTAAGTCGCTGTTGCTCTTTGAAGTCACAATCGAGGGCAGCACGATAAATAATAGCGCTATGATAAATTGGATGTAGCGATTGGTTTTATTTTTTTGAGGCAACGCAGTATAGGTAAGTTCTATCGTTTGCTCTTCCCCAGCTCTTTCAATTA
>DQCR01000039.1:0-2334 GCA_003533785.1 Flavobacteriaceae bacterium | reverse complement strand
ATAGAAATCCCATCCGAACTCACGAGAACGTCTCCAATCTTCATCCCCGCTTGATCCGCCGGACCAGCTTCTTCTATTCGGATGACTTCAAATTGATTGGTGTCAAAGCCATCAAAAGTTTGGTTTTTAATGTCTTTCAATCCAAAGACTCCCCAAATAAGAAAGGCAATGGAAAGGACATAAATGGTGTTGGTATTTAGTACATTTTTCATCAAAATTGATTTATGGTTTCACACTAAAATATAAAAAACGCCAGATGTAGAGTCTGGCGCTTCAAAAAAATTCAGTTTATGAAAAGCTGATTTATGGTTATAAATCGTGTTAAATGTATTTTTTTAATTGCAATTAAAAAGTAATTAAAGTCACAATTTTTAATTCTTTAATAATTTTTTAATATAACAATAATATTATTAGGCTTTTAGGAACGATAATTTTTAGATCCGAAAGCCTCCCCAATTCCTTTTTGACAATACTGGCGTAGGCTTTCCAAATATTTTGCAGCACTGTAGTTCATATTCGCATAGGCGTCATCCATTTCAGCAAATCCCTCATAAGAATAGCGAACACGCGTTTTATCGGCATTTACATCCAGATCGTATTTCATAAGGTGCCCAAGCGTGTCCCAGGGTGAATCAACACATTCAAAATAGATTCGACTACAGGGTTCCATCTCGATAATTTTGAATTGAAAGACCCCAAGGTTTATAAATTCGAAAGTAACCGTCTGTCCGAGTTCAAAACTCCCTTTAACAAGGGTAGTGTACCAGGCAGAAAGTTTTTCAGGAGTGGTCAAGGCGGCGTATACCGCTTCTTTGGGCGTATTAATGTGTAATAAATGTTTGATTGGTGTCATCTAAATAAATTTATGGTTATATAAAAGTATAAAATTGATCGATATCACCCTCACAGGGGCCTTTCGTTTTCGAAGCAGCCCCCAGTGTTGATGTCAATAACCGATCCTGTATTACAAATCGTATGGGGAAAGGTTGCTATACGCCCAGTATATCAGTAGGAATTGAAGGGGAATCCGCAACCAAAGAATCCATGTAGCTATTCCAAGCTGATTTTCAGGAAATAGCATATTTACATGAACCATCAGAAAAACAACCAACATAGCAATAATCCCCCAAAGGGCCCAGTTACGCGTCCCTGGAAATAGGACACAGATTCCCAAGATAATTTCTGCACAGCCACTGGCATAAATTAAAATGTCATGTGCCGGAAGAAATTTTGGCATCAAGGGACGATAGAAATGGGTATGGGTAAAATGGAATACCCCCAGAATGGTGTAAAGCACCCCAATAAAATATAGTTGAAACATAGCGTTGTAAAGTAGAGAAAAGAAGGCTCTTTTTTCAATATTTTTTTAAAATTTGCAAAATTCGGTTTTCTCCAAAAAAGACTAAAAATGAATCAAAAAAGGTTTAAAATAGCTCTAAATAGGCAATTTTGGATTCAAAAAAGCTCAAAAAGCTAATAATAATATTTTTTCTTTAAAGTGTTTTAGCACAAAAATGTATTATTTTTAATATGTGTTATTTTATTTAAATTAGTCTCTGTTTTTTTAAAGCTATCCCCTAATTGAATGAAAAAATCACAAAAAAGCTCTCGCCATGAGGAACACAAGCAAACTTCTTGTTAATTGGAAGTATAGCTCGAATCTCCTACATCCTTGTCCTGGAATATGGATTGGTTAACGGTCAAATCAGGTTTCGATCGCGCGGCTTTTATCAAGGAGTTAAATAATTGATCCCCCAAAGGATTATTCGTCTGAATCCCTCTCGTGTTTCCCACACAACATCCCCCCTCGAGCACACATGCAATAGTTTTTATGCCAACATAAAGCCCAATGAGAAAGTGCGAAAGAATTTCATTTGTTTTCTAAAATAATTAAGGATTTCTATTAAGAATAAACGTAATTATTCAAAAGAATTAGCTTAAGTCTTGTGTTTCAATCAGCGATAAAATAAGCTTTGACTCTTGCGTTGTAGTTTGTATTTTCACACCTAAATGTAAATTATGGAAAGTGTCAAAATAGCCACAGAATGGGCTAAGGAAGAAATCTTTTCCTCTGTGGTTTTTATGATTATTCCTTTACTAATTGCCTGTTTTGCTTTACTGATGGTTTTCGCCAAACAACACCTATGGCATGCCATATGCATAAGTACCATCACAATGATTGCAGTGATCTTATTGATCGACTCCAACGCCTCCTTCCGAATGAAAGCTTACCACCAAAAACTACTGAGTGTAGCAGAACTATTCGAACAGTAATTGGATCTTATTTTATCTGAGACTTAAATACAACAAACCCTCCTGATCGGAGGGTTTGTA
>DQCR01000035.1:751-3159 GCA_003533785.1 Flavobacteriaceae bacterium | reverse complement strand
TTTTTTTCTTTGTTTTTATTTCAGAGTTTTTTGATTGTCTTTCTTTTTTTAGAAGATATTGTTCGTCTTCCCAACGCCTTATACCGTTATGTAACCAATCAGGGTTCTGAGGGTTGGATTCCAGAAAGAAGAAAATTCATTTCTCAACTCGCTCTAGGGCTGGCAGCTGTTCCCTTTTCAGCGTTACTCTATGGAATGGTACGGGGTAAATATAACTACAAAGTTTTAAAGTATTCCTTGGCTTTTGAGGACCTTCCCAACGCTTTCGATGGTCTGAAAGTGGTTCAAATTTCGGACATTCATTCGGGAAGTTTTGACAATCCCGAAAAGGTTGCCTATGGGGTGGATCTGATCAATCAATTACAAGCCGATCTTATTCTTTTCACAGGTGATATGGTCAATAATAAAACAGAAGAACTCTACCCGTATCAATCAATCTTTGGAAAACTCAACGCCCCGATGGGAATGTATTCGGTATTGGGCAATCACGACTATGGAGACTATACCGATTGGGAGAATGAAGCAGCAAAGCGACAAAACATGGAAGATTTGAAGCGAGTCCAAAAAGAAATAGGTTTTGAACTATTGCTCAATGAAAGCATTCATTTGGAGAAATCGGGTGAAAAAATTGCTTTAATAGGGGTAGAAAATTGGGGAGCGGGGCGCTTTAAAAAAGCAGGTGATATAGAAAAAGCCATTGCTAAGGTGGATTCAAACACCTTTAAGATATTGATGAGTCACGACCCTTCTCATTGGGAGGCACAGGTACTTCCGCATCCCTTTCCGTTTCATTTGACTTTAAGCGGGCACACCCATGGGATGCAATTTGGTATTGATATTCCGGGAGTGATCAAGTGGAGTCCAGCCCAATGGCGCTACAAACAATGGGCAGGAATCTACAACAAAGGAAAAGAATATCTAAACGTTAACAGAGGCTTTGGTTACTTAGCCTATCCAGGCCGAGTGGGAATCTATCCTGAGATTTCTTTATTGACACTTACCAAGAAGCCGGTTGTCATTTCGTAAAAAAAATCTACTTTTGTTTCGAGCCTAATCCCTGCAGTATGTCTAAGTTTGGAGAGCTTATAGACGATAACCAACCACTGTTGTTGTTTTTTTTCAACAATGAAGATGCCTTAACCGTGAGCATGCATCCTGTTTTGAAGGATGTTGCTGCCGCATTGGGAGACAGTGGAAAGGTGATCAAAATAGATACCCAGAAGAATGAAAAACTGTGTGAGGCATTACGAGTAAAAGTCTTGCCTACGCTAATGATTTATAAAGCTGGGGAGATGTTGTGGCGTCAAAGCGGTGAGCAAGATGCCAATACTCTCATTAGTCTAATGCAGGATCATAAATAGGCAATTTATTTACTCTTTTTCAGCTTACTCTTTAATTAATCCCTTGATCGCTTCTTTGTAGAGCGAATCTAGTGGTTGATAGAAAGCCAATGAGTCGTTGGATTGAATGCCATTCAAAAAGCCTCTATAATCCATTATTCCAACCTTTATTCGATCGACTAATTGCAATTGATTTTCTTTGGGAAATTGTCCATAAATCGCCATGCGATCTTGATATACTTCAGAAATAAGCCTACCCAGAATTCGGGCTTTCAATGGCCTCCCCACTTGGTAGTACCCCAGCATCACATCCTCCAATTCGGTGTAGAAATCGAATTCTCCATAGAGAAACAAAAAGGGACGAGAGGCTTGCATAAATTGATCTAGTGTGGCTTCCAAAATATCTTTGTCTTCGTGAACCAGTACGGCTTCAACTAGTGTGCGATACCGTTCAATTTCAGTGATGATTTCTTCTCCAATCCCATATTGCTGATTGGGTTCCAAGGAAGCGTAATAGCTCAATCTGTCAGCGTATTTATCTGCTACTTTCTGAGCTAATTCTTGTGCTTTTACGGGAGTGCCAATTTTGTAGTATCCATCCACAAAAGGGACCAATAAACTGTAAAATCCGTAGAAATCAACAGGCATCTTTTCGAGCGCTAAGTCAATAATTTTTTCGGCTTTTTCTTTTTTATCTTCCTTGATTAATTGCTCTGCCAATCGGGCCATATTGCTTCGGAATGAGATGCTGTTCTTTCGGGTTTCGGGATCGTGATAGATAGTAGGTAATTCAGAATTTCCCCAGCTCCATTTGTTAACGATTTTGTACATCCGATCACTGTCAATTCGACCCATTAAGTAGGGATTTACCGTGCTCAAATCGGTCTTGATAGGAACCAGTTTGTAGACCAATCCGTCAAGCTGCAAGTATTCCTTCATCCAAATGTATTCGGAATCGTCAAAACTCCCACCAGTAAAATAGATAGGACGCTTCCAATTGTTGTTGGCCAAAATATCGAGCATCATTATTTGATTTTTGGTCAGGATACTCGTCGGTAAATCAATGTC
>DQCR01000035.1:0-327 GCA_003533785.1 Flavobacteriaceae bacterium | reverse complement strand
AACACCAATTCTTGGGTATTTTTTGGATAGACACTGGGATCTACTTCCGATTGCAACAGCAGGGTTTTGTATTTGGTGGCATCGCTATCACTAGCTACCCAGTCGACAAAATCACCAATATCCCATCGAACTGAATCCAAGAGTTGTTCGTATTTGATATAATCTCGAATACCATAGGCGTAGAGCTTGTGTTTCAATTGAGAAGGAATGGGTTCGCTGTCATAGGTTTTTCGTTTCATCTGATCAATATACCAGTCGGTTGCTAAAAGACTTGTATTTATTGCTCGAACGTCTGTGCGAAAACCCTCAATTTCTTGTGCATACCAA
>DQCR01000008.1:8430-8563 GCA_003533785.1 Flavobacteriaceae bacterium | reverse complement strand
GATATATATTCAACCTCAATAGACTTCAGGGTAGGGATGACAAACTTCTTGAACTGTAATAAAGCATTCCCTCTATCCCTTGGACTTATTTGATCTAAGTCATCTTCCACAACCTGGATATTATTCTCTAGTA
>DQCR01000008.1:0-8043 GCA_003533785.1 Flavobacteriaceae bacterium | reverse complement strand
GTCTGCCTGTGGCTAGAGTATGTCCTTTCTCAAATGGCATTATAATTTTATTTTATTGGTTGTTAGGTGTTCGTAGAAGTATTTAAATTAATATTGTTGTGGAAGAAGTTGCTATGAATGAGTCCCTTTGCTCTACCTCCAATTCTTTCGTTTGGTTAATAATTGTAGTTTTTGATGTTAAGCCTATAGAGCAAGGGAACTCTTCTTATTTCAAATAGTGTCTTTAACGTGCTGAGGGTTGGCCATGAGCTGGTTATCACAATCCCTTACAAATCGTATTAGTAACTTATATGACCTATTCTATGTGGGGTGCCGTGAAGAGACCATTCATTTTAAATACCCCTTTGCAAGTCTTTATAAATCTCTCACTAAGCTCACGCCTTTCTTCCCACTAATGAACTGTTTGGGGGGTTAGGTTTTGTGCTATTCCGGTAAAATGATACTTTTTCATTCTATTTGGTGTTAATTATCGGAAAAATCTTAAGCTAAAACTATTATCGTTCACTTGCTAAAAGTGGGTCTAGGAAATATGTAAGTGCTTTATTCCGTTTCAACAGTTTATTTCATTACTTCTTTTTAGATTGTATCTTTGAAAAAAAATTGTGGTGAAGAAAAAACCCGATTCCGTAGTTTGGGAAGAAGCTTCCGACTCATATGTGGCCAAATTGTTGCCCTATGCGAGTTCTGTGAGCGGCCCTTTGATCGAGGTTCCCAATGTGGACGCTTTTAAACGAAAAGGAGTGGAAAAAGCTTCCAAAATTCTCAGTGCTGAGTTGGAAGAACTTCAAAGCCGCATCAAAGCCTTTGTAACCGAGGCAAATAACACCCAACGGGTGTATGCTGCGGCCTATAAATTTGAACCCATCGTTGGAGAAACCTACCATCTTTATGAGGGATCCTCTGGCGACTTTCTTTCAATTATCCCTCCAAGCCAATGGCAAAAGCCCCATGTGGGAAGCTATCGGCTTACTTCGGATTTTAAATGGGAAATCATCCCCAACGAATAAGCAATCCTGCCCAACTCAAGAATAAATTGTCTCCAGCCCCATCCGAGGAGATTCCGTACTTTTATCCCATGCAAGAAGAAAGTCCACGGCAAAAAAAAATTGGCACCTTGCTGCAAAAAGAACTTGCTCAGCTGTTGCAAACGGCAGTTCGTGAGGAGGGAGTCAGCAATTTGATTGTTTCGGTCACCCGAGTGAAGGTTACCGTAGATTTATCCCAAGCCAAAGTATACCTCAGTATTTTCCCGTCCGAACAAGCCGCTTTTTATCTCAACGCCCTTCAGCAAAATCGGTTTCAATTAAAGCATGACCTCTCTCAATTGCTTAAAAATCAGCTGCGTCGAATTCCCACGCTTCAGTTCCATCAAGACGACTCATTGGATTATATTGAAGCGATTGAAAAAGACCTACATAACCCCAACAATCCTATTGTGCCAAAATCTCCCAAAAAAAAGGGGTCATGAGCGTCGTCTTTCGTTTGGCGTGGCGGTACTTTTTTACCAAAAGCAATCAGACAGTCATCAACCGTATCAATGCAATTGCCGTGGTTGTCGTTGTCGTTGCCAGCGCTGCGCTTCTTGTTGTCCTTTCTGCCTTTAGTGGACTCAAAGACTTCGGCGTGCAATTTACTAGTGGCTTAGATCCCGATTTTAAACTGATTCCTCGGCAAGGGAAAACACTCCTTTTGGACAGTGTAGACCGCCATTCACTCAACCAAGCATCTGGGTTGGTGTCTTGGGCTCCAGTATTGGAAGAGAAAGTGTTCCTTTCCTTTGAATCCAAGAATCAAGTCGCTGTCTTAAAAGGCGTCCCACTCAATTATCCCAGTACCATCGCCATAGATAGTTTGGTGCTTGTGGGAACATGGAATCCCATGGAGAACAATGAAACCGTTATGGGCTATGGCTTAGCTTCCACGCTAGGAATTGGAGTTTTTGATTATGATTCCTACTTAAATGTCACCGTCCCAAAAGAAAACCCCAAAGCCCTCCTCAACACAACCCAGCTAAAAACGCGCCCTTTGTATGTTGTTGGGCTCTATCGTATCAGTGACGAGCTGGATAATAAATACGTCTATGCCTCCACCGCTTTTGCCCAAGAACTGTTGGACTATCCAGCGGATCAATTCAGTGCAATAGAATTCAATGCCCCAAGACACACCAAAGAGAGTCTCTGGGAACAACTCCCCAGAAAATGGAATGACCGCTATCAATTACTGGATCAAAACGACCTCAATGCTGCTTTTTATAAAATGCTAAAAACAGAGAACCTGGCCGTCTATCTGATTTTTACATTGGTGCTTGTCATTGCCCTGTTCAATGTGGTGGGTGCGTTGATTATGATGATAGTAGACAAACGCCCCCAGTTTTCAATTTTTAAAGCCATGGGGCTGGCTCCCCACCAAATAAGGCAAGTCTTTTTTCTACTCGGATGTTTAATCAGCATTGGAGGAGGAGTGATTGGTGTGTTCCTTGCTTCGATCATCGTTTTGGTACAAAGCAATTTTTCAATAATATATGTCCCGGGAACGGGCATTGCCTATCCCGTTCTCTGGGAATCCTCCAATGTGTTTCTAGTGTCGGCTACGGTCTTCCTTCTAGGAGGCTTAGCCTCCTATTGGGCTACTAGGAGAGTGGGTCAGTTGGCCGTTCAGGCAAACTGATAGTCGCCCCATTTTTCTAATACGGCATCAAAGGTAGCAAACACATCGGCAGAATCATTGGCCGTGACCATTCGAGTGCGGTATTCTTTAAAATTGGGGATTCCTTTAAAGTAATTGGTATAGTGTCGTCGGGTTTCCAACACGCCTAGCACTTCTCCTTTCCAATCCAATGACATCTGTAAGTGTCGGCGAGCTGCCGTCACCCTTTCTTCCATACTGGGTGCTGCCGCATGAACGCCTGTTTTCAGATAGGTTTTGACCTGATTGAAAAACCAGGGATTCCCAATGCTTGCTCGTCCAATCATAGCACCATCCAAGCCGTAGGCATCCCGCATCTCTTGGGCCCGTTCTGGGCTGTTCACATCCCCATTCCCAAAAACAGGAATCTGCATTCTTGGATTGTTCTTCACGGCAGCAATAGGTTTCCAGTCGGCATCTCCTTTATACATCTGTGCCCGAGTACGGCCATGTATAGAGATTGCTGCCACGCCCACATCTTGGAGTCGCTCGGCCACCTCAACTATTTTGATTGAGTTGTGATCCCAACCCAATCGGGTTTTCACGGTGATAGGTAAAGAAGTCCGCTTCACCATTTCAGCACTTAATTTGACCATTAGAGGAATGTCTTTTAAAATTCCTGCTCCTGCCCCTTTACAAACTACTTTTTTGACAGGGCACCCAAAGTTGATGTCGATAATGTCCGGCTTCGACTTCTCTACTATATCCACAGATTGAAGCATGGAATCCAAATTGGCTCCAAAAATTTGAATGCCGACGGGGCGTTCTTTTTCGTAAATATCCAGTTTCTGAACACTCTTGGCTGCGTCTCGTATCAAACCTTCCGAAGAAATAAACTCAGTGTACACCACGTCTGCACCATTTTCCTTACACAAAGCGCGAAAAGGCGGGTCGCTCACATCCTCCATCGGTGCAAGCAACAAAGGGAAATCCGGAAGCACAATTGAACCTATCTGTGGCATGCCACAAAGGTAAAAACATTTCTAGGAACCGAAGCCTCTGGCATTTTTATGTGTAGTCGTCGAACAAAGTAATATCTTTACAGCGCTATGAAGGAAGGCGCGGAAATGAAGAACATTAGAAACTTTTGCATAATTGCACATATCGACCATGGGAAAAGCACTCTGGCCGATCGACTCCTAGATTTTACCGGAGCAATAACGGATCGTGAAAAACAAGATCAGCTGTTGGACGACATGGACTTGGAGCGCGAAAGAGGCATCACTATCAAGTCTCATGCCATTCAAATGAACTACACCCACGAAGGGAAAGACTATGTATTCAATCTCATTGATACCCCGGGGCACGTCGATTTTTCCTACGAAGTGTCTCGATCCATTGCTGCTTGTGAAGGAGCCTTGCTGGTGGTTGATGCGGCGCAGAGCATTCAAGCTCAAACCATTTCCAATTTGTACCTTGCTTTGGAGAATGACTTAGAAATCATCCCAGTTCTCAATAAAATAGATCTTCCTTCCGCCAACCCTGAAGAAGTCACCGACGACATTGTCGATCTGTTGGGCTGTGCTTCTGAAGAAATCATCCCAGCATCTGCAAAGACAGGCTTGGGGGTTCAAGAGATACTATCCGCTATTGTCCACCGAGTGCCTGCTCCCAAGGGAGACCCTAATGCTCCGCTGCAAGCGTTGATTTTTGATTCTGTATACAATCCTTTTCGAGGGGTTGAAACTTATTTTAGAATTCTCAATGGACACATCAAAAAGGGACAGAAGGTTCAGTTCATGGCTACTGGAAAAAATTATTTTGCCGATGAGATCGGTACCCTTCGCCTTCAACAACAACCCCAAAAGGTGATTGGCGCTGGAGATGTGGGCTATCTGATCACTGGAATTAAAGAAGCCAAGGAAGTTAAAGTCGGTGATACCATTACCCAATCAGAGAACCCAACTCCTTTCGCTATTTCAGGCTTTGAAGAAGTCAAACCCATGGTCTTTGCTGGAATATATCCCGTTGATACCGAAGAGTATGAAGAATTGCGGGCCAGTATGGAAAAACTGCAGCTCAATGATGCCTCTTTGGTGTTTCAACCAGAAAGCTCAGCCGCTTTGGGATTTGGATTTCGATGTGGCTTTTTAGGAATGCTTCATTTGGAAATCATCCAAGAACGCTTGGAACGAGAATTCAACATGAGTGTTATCACCACTGTTCCCAATGTATCCTATCACGCCTTCACCAAAAAAGAAGCCGATTCTATTTTACCAGTAAACAACCCTTCAGACCTACCAGACCCTTCCTATTTGGACCGGGTTGAGGAGCCCTTCATCAAAGCCACTATTATCACCAAGTCCGATTATGTGGGTAATGTGATGTCGCTCTGTATTGAAAAACGGGGAACCATTACCAGCCAAACCTACCTCACCACGGAACGGGTTGAATTGAGTTTCGATTTGCCTTTGGCTGAGATTGTTTTTGATTTTTACGATCGCCTCAAAACCGTTTCCAAAGGGTATGCCTCTTTTGACTATTCGCCCATCGGTATGCGTCCTTCGAAACTGGTGAAAGTTGACATTTTGCTCAACGGCAATCAAGTAGATGCTTTATCTGCCCTCATTCATGCAGACAATGCCTACCACATCGGGAAGAAAATGTGTGAAAAACTCCGTGGGCTGATTCCTAGGCAACAATTTGATATTCCTATTCAAGCAGCCATCGGCGCAAAAATTATTTCCCGTGAAACCATCAAAGCCCTCCGAAAAGATGTTACGGCCAAGTGCTATGGAGGTGACATTACCAGAAAGCGAAAATTGCTGGAAAAACAGAAAAAAGGAAAGAAAAAAATGCGCCAAGTAGGGAATGTAGAGATTCCTCAACAAGCTTTTATGGCAGTATTGCAGCTCAACGACTGATAAATCCCAATTGGGTCGTGTGTTAACAGATTTTCTATCTTTAGAAAAAAAGTAACCATGGAAAAAATTCTTTCTGTTTTAATCTCGGTCCTTTTCGTCCAAGCCAGCTGGGCTCAATCTGAAAAACAACTAGATGCTTGGGCTAAAGAAGCAACGCTAAATTCTTTTCCCATGCTTCGCGAAGTGTTAAGCATTCCCAATGATGGCTCACATATGCCCGAAATTGAGCTCAATGTGAAGTGGTGTGAACGCACTTTTGTAGAAAGAGGGTTTGACACCCAACGTATCGCAACCCCTAAGGCACCTCTACTCCTTGCTGAAAAAAGATACCCTGGAGCGAAACAAACCGTCTTGGTTTATTTACAAGTTGACGGGCAACCTGTAGATCCGTCCCGATGGTTTCAAGAAAACCCCTATATCCCTGTCTTAAAAAAGCCCTCCGCGGAAGGAGAATGGGAAACCCTTCCTTGGGAAAAGATTCAAAACTACCAAGATAACTGGCGTGTATTTGCCCGTTCGGCCAGTGACGCAAAAGGGCCTGTGGTCATGTTTTTGAATGCCATGGACGTCCTGATCCGAGAAAATATTGAACCCAATTTTAATCTCAAAGTGATCATGGATTTCGAAGAAGAATTGGGTTCGCCTCACTTGCCAGAGGCCGTCACAGCCAATCGCGCCCTTCTAAAGGCCGACCAATTGATTATCTTCGATGGGCCAAAGCACCGCTCGGGCCGGCCCACCCTTACCTTTGGAGCTCGAGGTATTTCTACCATTCAGCTTACCACTTATGGTCCTGTCGCTCCACAACACAGCGGCCATTTTGGCAACTATGTGCCCAATCCCGCTTTGCGTATGGCAAAACTCTTAGCTTCCATGAAGGACGACCAAGGACGCGTCACCATTCCTGGCTTTTATGACGGGATCACCATTGATGAAAAAACTAAAAAAATATTACGTGCCTTCCCCCATGACAAAGAGGCCTTCATGAATACCCTTCAAATAGGGGAATTAGACAAGGTGGGGGCCAACTACCAAGAATCCATACAATACCCTTCGCTAAATATCCGAGGGATGCAATCTGGTTGGATCAATGACAAGGTAAGAACGATCGTTCCCGCTTGGGCCCGAGCCGAAATCGATGTTCGACTCGTCCTAGAATCGGATCCCAAACGATTGATTCAACTAGTCCTGAAGCATGTAGAAGAACAGGGATATTATGTCCTGGACCGCGAGCCTACTCCCGAAGAACGTATTCAGCATCCAAAAGTAGCCACATTCACCTATGAAATCTCATATCAATCCTTCCGAACCGACCTCGACACCAAGGTTGGGAAATGGTTGCGTAAAGCCTTAGTCCGTGGGTTTCAGGAAGAACCCATCCGTGTACGAATGAGTGGGGGTTCTATTCCTATTTCTCCCTTTGTTAATACCCTAGAAATCCCCGCTGTGACTATACCAACAGTTAATCGTGATAACAACCAACACAGCCCCAACGAAAATATTCGTCTGGGAGATTATCGGAACGGTATCAAAACCATCTTAGCGGTATTAACAGAAAAACTCTAATAAGTATGCCACATTTTTTTGGGAATTCCTTTTCCCTTGTTCATTCAAAGCAGATTTCCTTTTGGATGCTCTACACCTGTCTTGCTATGGTTTTATGTGGATGCCATTTGGGCGATGAGCCACTGAAGCTTCACCCCTTGTTTTCCGATCATATGGTCCTGCAACAAGAGGCTGACGTAAATCTGTGGGGAACGGGAACCCCACGTGACTCTGTTTTTGTGGAAGCCGAATGGGGGCAAGTCTCTTCTGGCCAAATTGATTCTAAAGGTGTATGGTCTCTAAGTCTTCCAACCCCTAAACACGGAGGTCCCTACACACTAGCATTTTCATCTACAGACCAACGAATCGTTCTTAAAGACGTCCTGGTGGGGGAGGTCTGGTTTGCTTCTGGCCAATCCAACATGGAATGGCCGATGAGTGCTCGAATTATTAATGGAAAACAAGAGGTTAAAAATGCTTCGAACCCTAAGATTAGAATGTTTAATATGCCTAGAAACCTTGATGGTGTTAGCATTGAGAAAGCATCGTGGAAAACCACTACCCCAGAAAACGCAAAGCACTTCAGTGCCGTTGCTTATTTCTTTGCTCGTGAAATTAATCGAGTACTCAACATTCCTGTCGGAATTGTGAATTCCTCCTGGGGCGGAACTAGGGTGGAAGCGTGGATTAGCTTGGACAAATTAATGAAGAATCCATTGAGTCAAGATAAAGCCTCTCAAATTTTTCAAAAAGGAGGGCTTGAAGCCCTCAAAGAAAAAATCGCCCAACAAAATAAAAAAATTGAAGCCGCCAATAGGGAATTTGTAGGATCTGAAAATTATCCCCTCCCGAAAAATATTAAAGAGTGGCTTAATTTATCTTTAGAAGATCAAATTTATACCGACCCCTTTTTTGATGACAACTATTGGACTCAATACCCCTTAGAAGG
>DQCR01000001.1:975-18772 GCA_003533785.1 Flavobacteriaceae bacterium | reverse complement strand
TTTTTTTATTTTTTATAGTCTTTACTATCATCTCACTGGTGTCCTGTGCTGAATCTGTAAAAAGCTCCATGGTATCCGATACCGACAAGACAACCTTTGAAAGAAATTGGAAAGCATTTGAAAAACACCACGTAGGTGGGGTAGTCAATAAAGATTTAGACTTGTTTTCGGAATTGTATGCTGATTCCCTCAAGTGGAGTCCCCCAAATTGGAACAATAATGAAATTCTTGGAAAAGAAGAATTGATGTTAGCCGCAAAAAACTATATGGATAATTTTGAAAACCTATCTTTTGAACCAGGAGGAGCTATTATTGGAGGAGAAGGAGCTTATTGGGGAGGCTCATTTTTTTCTGATATTGGAGAGACGAATTCTTCTCCCAATGGAGTTCGAATATATGGGGTTTGGTCTGGAAATCATATAGAAACAGGAGCCCCTTTTCACCTAAAATTTTATGCTATTCAACAATTCAATGAAGATGGAAAAGTAGTAGTGCTCAATGAATGGTTCGACCCCAGTTCAATCCAAGATCAAATAGAAAGTTATTTGAGTCAAAAGAAATAAAATTCACCCTCCCGAGTGGAGGGTTTTTTCTTCCCGAAAAGTTACCCTATTGTAAAGCTTCCCTAGCACTGTTTACATTAATTTAGAAATAGCTTCCCATTAAATTAATCTGCTACAAGCAATTATTTTGTCACTTTAGAAAAATACAAAGAATGGGAAATAATAGAGCTATTGAGCTCGTGGTTATATCCGATATACATCTGGGTACTTACGGCTGCCAAGCCAAAGATTTGCTTCGCTATTTGAAGTCTATAGATCCCAAGATTGTTATTCTGAATGGAGACATCATTGATATCTGGCAGTTCAACAAACGCTATTGGCCCAAGTCCCACATGAAAGTGATAAAATACCTCCTCAAGTGGGTTGTGGAGGGAAAGGAAATTCACTATGTCACTGGTAACCATGATGAAATGCTTCGCAAATTCAAGGGGTTCGAGGTTGGAAACTTCACCGTTTGCAACAAAGTTGTCCTGAATCTTGATGGTGAAAAAGCGTGGTTCTTTCACGGAGACGTTTTTGATGTTACCATGCAATATTCCAAATGGCTTACTCGCCTTGGGGGTGTAGGCTATGATGCACTGATTTTGATCAATAGTTTTATCAATGCTGTATTAGAGAAGATCGGTAAAAATAAAATGTCACTCTCCAAAACGATCAAAAACAGTGTGAAAGGGGCTGTTAAATACATCAATCGTTTTGAGAAAATTGCTGTAGAAATTGCTGCCTCCAATAACTATAAATACGTGGTTTGCGGACACATCCACCATCCCAATATCGAAGACTATACGCTCCAAAACAAAACCATTACTTACCTCAACTCTGGAGACTGGGTAGAGAATTTAACAGCCCTTGAATATACCAATCAAGAGTGGTCTATCTACACACACAACCCGAGTCATTTTGAAGATGTTGTTTTTACTGAAGTTGACAAATCCAACAAGGAACTGTACAACGAGATGCTTGCGGAATTCAATATGATGAAAAATCAATGAAAGTACTCTACGCTATTCAATCTACAGGAAATGGTCACATTAGCCGAGCCAAAGAACTCATTCCTCACTTGGAGCGTCGATTCCAGTTTGATGTAATTCTTAGCGGACCCAAAACGCAACTAGACTTGGGGTATCCGATAAAAAAACACTACCGAGGGCTCACTCTCATTTTCAATAAAAAAGGAGGAATCGACTGGTTTAAAACCCTATTCAAAAATAATTTATGGCAGTTTTTAAGTGATGTAATTCAACTGCGCACAGAGCAATACGATCTAATCATTTCTGATTTTGAACCGATATCGGCTTGGTCTTGCAAACTCAAAGCAGGGTTGTGTTTTGGATTGAGTAACCAAATATCTCTATGGCAAAAAGGAGTGCCAAAACCCAAAAAAAAATTCCGCGCATCCATTCAATATCTAAAATGGTTTGCTCCCGCCAAAATAGAATATGGATTGCACTATCTGAAGTTTAATTCAAAGATTTTCTACCCGATCATTCGTTCCCAAGTAAAAAAACTAGTTCCCTCTCAGGGAATGGGAATAGTCGTCTACTTACCCGCGTATGAGGAAAAAAATATTTTGGAAATTACACAAAAATTCTCCCATATTAATTGGCATATTTTCACTCCCCATAGGAACCACGAAGCGAAAATAGGATCCTCTAATCTTCACCCGATAAGCGAGAAGGTTTTTCTAAAGTACATGGGTGCCGCAGATGGTGTTATTACTAATGCCGGGTTCACAACAACTGCCGAAGCCTTATACTTGAATAAGCCCCTTTTGGCAATCCCAATGAAAGGGCAAATTGAACAATCCTATAATGCCGCTGCTCTCAAAAAAATAGGTGTTCCTGTCTTGAAAAATTTTTCTCGCAAACAGTTGAAAAATATTGAACAATGGCTGCGAAGCCCCAGAGCCATCCAGCTCGAATTTGAAGATGAATTGAGTCATCTGGTTGATCAAATGGCTATTGATTTTATCAAATATAAATTTGCCAAAGCACCCCTTTCCCACCTCAATTAACTCTGTTGAGCTGTGCATTGTTTATCTGTCCTAGAAAATTTTGAATGGGAAAAAGATTGAGTCAGTATCCATAAAAGTGGGGAATCAATAAAGAAGAACCTCCGTACACCAGCCTCACTTCATCTACTTCATCCCCACATAAAACCAAACTCTAAATCCAATATAAAACTATAGTATAATTCGTTACTTATCAGCGAGCTAAATTCTTTTTTACAATGCCACAATAAGGCTTTCCTATATAGTATCGCTTCCGAATAGCAGAATAATGAAGAAGGATCAGATTCAAGGAATTACAGTATCTTCAATCAAAATCCATCGCTTGTGAAAATTGATTACTCCTCTTTGCTATATGCCCTGTCTTGGAGTGGTCGCAAACCCCGGGATATAAGTTGAGTTCTTTTTTGAATACAGACTTATCCATTGAAAAAAAAGCACCCAATACCCATTATATAGGAAATGCTTGGCTGAATCGGATTGTCATTGCAGAAGATGACTTTGCCTATAATATAACCCAAGCCACCTTTAGTGCCGATTCTACACTCGACTGGCACAAGCATTCTACCGGACAAGTACTCATTGTTATTTCTGGAAAAGGCTTTTACCAAGAGCGTGGAAAAGAAGTTATTGTCCTAGAAGAAGGAGCTATTGTTAAATGTGATAAGGACACTGAACATTGGCATAGTTCAACACCCGAGCATAACATATCCTATCTTGCTATCTATGGTGCCAGTGAAACGATTTGGACGGAGAAGCTCTCTAAACAAACGTATGACCAAATCAATATCGACTAAAGGTCTTTATTGATAGAGTTGATTGGGATCGGCTTGCACCAAATCATACATCAATAACCCGAGTTTATCGGTGACAGCTTCAAAAAAACGCTTCCCTTTTATTGCATTGGATTTTTTTGGATTTCCAATCCCAGTGTCCTCTGTTACTTGAGACCATCGCCGTTCGGTCCAAGCCCATTTTTCCCGAAAGGCTGAAATACTATTCTTTTTTTCTTTTCCCTCTCCAGCGGTTTCCAAGGGAAGAACCAGATGGGGCTGGATATGCATCATAATGCTGGTTTCCATTTCATCTGCATGATCTCCTTCTTCCTTAAAATATTGAGATTTATCGAGAGCTTGAAACCAATTGCAGCTACTCAATAGCATCTTGGGAAATGCCAATCCAAGTTCTCTGAGTAAAGGTTTAAAGTCATTCCCACCGTGGCTATTAAGAATCAAAAATTTATGAATCCCTTGACGATTGAGTACGGTCAACACATCTTTGAGGATGGCCATTTGAGTAGTGGGATTCATATTTATATCCAAATAAATATCAGTTTGCCCAGTATTCACTCCAAAGGGAATGGTGGGAAGAATGACGACTTGGGCTCCTTTATTCCAAGCTTTTTCACCCGCAGCAATAGCAATGGCATCGGCTTCGTAGACATCAGTGCCATAGGGCAAATGATAATTATGCGCCTCAGTAGCGCCCCAAGGAAGCACCGCCAATTCATATCTTTTGGTTTCTAATTCGCGCCAAGAACACTCAGATAACAGGTAAGGTCTCATGCTGAATGGATTTAGTATTTCAATCAAATATCTTGAAAGTTTATTGTAAAATCCAGAAATAGCCTCTGAATTGTTTGGTGAAGCTTATGACTTTCACTATTTAAAAACCCGAATAACACCCAATAAAAGTAGGTCAGCGATTGGGTATGAATTTGTATATTCCCATTTTAACTTTAATTTAATATGAAATGAAAAAATTCCTTTTTCTGGGTCTAGTTGCAAGTCTTTTGCTTTCCTGTGCCCAACCCAATCCATACGAAACCAAACTCCCCGATTTTAGAGAAAATGCGAAGGTCGTACACGCTCTTTTCGACGCACTCGAAAATGAAGACTTGGAAGCCGCTGCTAGCTTCTATTCTGAAGAAACTCAATTCAATCCCCCTGCCTTTGGTGGCAAGGTGCTCAACAAAACAGAACTGATGGAACTTTACGGAGGCATGATGCAGTTGATGAACAATATCAAAGCCAATGACCGAGATTTCTATCCTGGAGTCGATAATAACTTCTATCCCGATGGAAGTGTACGAGCCTATATACGATGGACTGCTGATGCAGAAAACGGAGCCATTGGAGAAATAAAGGCCTATGAGGTTTTCCGTTTTAATGAAGAGCATAAAATCACCGAAGTGGATGAATACCTTGACAATACAGGACTCCTTAATGCCATTACTGCTGCTTCAGAATAAGTTAAAAATCACTGAACGTAACGATGTTGCAAACATATAATTGCTCATCAATTGACGACTCTTTAACCCTCCTTCTAGGAGGGTTTTTATTTATTTTCAACCTTCGAAAAAAAGGGTTCAACTCATCCAAGCCCTCTCAATCAGTATTTGCATCCGGGATTTGACCGTTTGTTAGAGCATCTCGATTTGAGGATTTACTTTTCTTTTTCGCAATGAAATAGGGTATCTTGTTAGAGATGAAAAAAATACGCACATCCATTAAATTCTTACCAAATACTTCCTTGCGAGGTTCATTGATTCTCTTTTTTTTAGTCATTGGATCGTCTCTTTGGGCTCAAGAGAGTACTACCTATTATTTGATTCGTCACGCCGAAAAAGACAGAGTGAATCCAGGCAATAGCAATCCTCACCTCACCAAAAAAGGAAAACAACGAGCCCAATATTGGAATAAAGTGTTTGAGGGAGTTGTATTCGATTGTATTTATTCCACTCCCTACTTTCGAACTATTGAAACGGTAAAACCTACTGCGCTTCAACAACAATTGCCAATATTCTATTATGATATGAAGAGGCTTTACAATGACGAATTTAAAGATAAGAATCGAGGGAAGACGGTGTTGGTGGTTGGGCATAGCAATACTACTCCTTACTTGGCCAATGCTATTTTAAAAAAAGAAGTTTATCCAGAAATAAATGACCGAGTTAATGGGCTGCTCTACATCATTCATGTTCGCGGTGAAATAGCCAGTGGTCAAGTTCTTTCTATAGATTGATATTGGTTTCAATTGGGGTCAAATAAGAGGATTATTTCACGATATTTCCTTATTTTGGTTTCAACCTTTAAACCAATTAAAATGAAAAAAATTACCCTATTATTTCTTTTACTTTTTACGAGCGGTGTCATCGCTCAAGGACTCGTGTTTGAAAATACTTATATCAATGCTCATGATGTTCAAGCCTACGACAACTACATTGAGAATGTATTCTCAAAAGTGCATCAGCAGAGAATAGATGCTGGCATTATAGTGGGTTGGGATGTCTGGAAAGTTTACGATGCTCCTCAAGAAAGTTTTACCCATATTTTTACCACCATTTACCAGGTAGACATGCAGGAAAAAATAAATGCTTTTGAACCCGAATGGTCTGAGAGTTTGACCGAAAGGGATTGGAGTATGAGAAGCAAAGATCTGAAAGAAGTCAGAGAGATTGTTGGCGTTGTTAAATATATGGGACTTGCTCAAATTCGTAAATCCGGGGCTGCAGACGTTCCTGAATTCATGGCTTTTAATGTAATCAAGCTCAAGGGAGATAAGTGGAAGAGCTATGAAAGTGCTGAAATCAACGGTACCAAAAGTTTGAGTGCTCAAGATAAACGAGTGGGCTGGGATTTTGCACGAAGAATTGATGACTATGGAACTGATATTTCTCATACCCACGTGACTGTGGATTGGTATTCAAGTCATTCGGATTTTCTAAAATCCTTTATGGGAAGCAATATATCCGATGCGGACAGAGCCTACCAGAGTATGATGAAGCTGAGAGATTTGAAATATAGAGTTTTGTTGAAAAAACACAAGTCGTTGAGATAACACAAATAAAAACCCTCCCCCATGGAGGGTTTTTTTATTTTTATCCGTAATGGATAGTCCTTCTTTTTCTGCCCTAGTTCTTGTTGTTGTAACTGTCGTTGTCGTTCGTTTACTCGAGCGACAAGAATACTTATGGGTTAAGAAACTTCTCCAATGGATTCCTCCAATTTTATTTGCTTATATCATTCCCGCAGCTGTCTGTGCAGGGTTTGAATTAAATTTTCAAGGGGATGCTATACACCAATGGAGCAAAGCCATACTCATCCCCTTGGCCATCCTTACCATTATGGCTTCCATGTCATTAAAGGCCTTGCGGATTGTTGGGATTAAGCCACTTCTGCTCTTTGTCTTTGGTTCGTTTGTCATTGCCATGCTCCCCACCCTTTTGCTGATCGGCGCACGCTTATATTTTCCAACTACTGCGGAAGGCCTGATCCATCAAGAGCTCTGGAAGGGACTAATCCCCATTGTGGGGAGTTGGATTGGAGGAAGTACGAGCCAATTGGTCTTGAAAGAATATGTGGGTACTCCCGAGACCCTTTTTCTTTCGGTTTTGGTTTTGGATAATATCATCGTCAATATTTGGACTTTGTTAATGTTCCAACTCATTCGACAAAGTGGCCGATTGAATGCCTTCCTTGGATTGGAATCTATACCCCCCATCCCTGTGAACCCTACAGAAACTACAAAAAAGAAAAATGGTCCCTTAACCCTAGTTATCGTTTTTGGAGTCATCGGAATTGTTGTGTTTCTTCCACTTCCTTTTCTGGGAGTGATTCTATTGCTTTCCTTCCTTGGACTGTTCTTAGGCCATACACTTTCTTTCTGGAAGCACCCCTGGTGTTTGCGATTGGGCTCGGCATGCATCATTACAGTAATGGCCATCTTAGGCCTAAAATTAAATTTTGGAGCTTTTGACCTCCCTTTATTTTTTATAGCAATTGTTTTGGTATGGCTTGTGCTACAATTTTTAGCCTCGTTCGGAATGGCCTACCTACTAAAGGTTTCAATGGTGTGGGTACCCATAGCAAGTATGGCCAATTTTGGAGGAATTTCAACGGCCCCAGCAGTCACCGCAGCCTACGACACCAAATTAATGCCTCATGCCATTGTACTTGCCATTTTGAGCATGGTCACTGGTACTTTTTGGGGAATTCTCAGTGCGTGGATACTGCACTATTTTCTTTGAAAAATTGAATCCAATTTTATAAATTGTATACATAACCATAAAACCATTCTAATGAAAAAATTAGTGCCTTTATTATTTTTATTATGTTTTTCCATCTCATTTTCCCAAAAAGACATGCCTGTTGGGCTTCATTATGTCACAGTGAAAAATGAAAATGCTGAAAAACTTATCGAACTCGAAACAAATTATTTTTCCAAGCTCCACAAATATGCTATTGATCAAGGTATGAAAATTGCCTGGGATATGTGGCGTGTAGAAAATGATAGCGACCCACAACACACCACTTTTGTTTATGCGCACCTTATGACTTCCATAGAGGGTCCCACCGTCAATTGGGAAGGACAAAATATTTTCCCCCAATCGGAACTAGCCATGGTTGGTGATCAATGGTGGTCGCTGGTAGAAAAAATGAACTTTGTAATGACAACCTATAAAGGAGGCTTCGCCCCAATTTCAGACAAACCCGTCAAGTATCTCCAATTGAGTCATATGAATGTCGATCCCACCCGTCATTATGATTATGAAAAAATGGAGCTCAACGATTTTATGCCCTCTCACAAAAGCAATCCTTACCTGAAGGGATGGGCCTTGCACCGAATTGTCAGTCCGCATAACGAAAAAGAGAATGACTATATCACAGCTAACTTCTTTGAATCCATGTCGGACATTTACAAAAGCAACAACGAAGTTTCCTACCTCAGCAAACAGCAAAAATCGAGCTATCAAAAAATTCTCAATGTCAGAGAAATGACAAAGGTCGAAATTCTTAGCTTGGTTTTATCTGAAAGATAAGTTCATCTAAACCCTCCTTAATGGGGGGTTTTTTGTTTTTTGGACACCTAAATTTCCTGTTCCGCAGGAATGATTTGACCCTCAGGAGAACAACCCAAAGGCAAAAAAAGGTAGTTTTTTACTAAAAATCAATCGGGAAGAATCTGTATTTTGGCTGAAATTATTATTTATGAATATCCGTCTATTTCAATCGCTGGTTGTGTCTACAACAAGTATCCTACTTTTCATTTCTTGTAATTCAGCACCCCAATCCGAAGCGAGTACCACCCTTGAGCAGTTTGCTGATTTAAAAGTGATCCAATACGAAATCCCTGGTTTCGAGCAACTCAGCTTAAAACAAAAAAAACTTGTTTATTATTTATCACAAGCAGGCTTAGAAGGTCGGGATATCATGTATGACCAAAACTATCGCCACAATCTATCCATTCGCATAGCCTTTGAAAATATATATCAAAACTATACGGGCGATAAAACTACTGCCTTGTGGGGTCATTTCGAAAACTATCTAAAACGTCTTTGGTTTTCTAATGGGATTCATCATCACTACGCAAACGACAAGTTTGATCCTGAATTCACAGCGGAAGAACTAAACATGTTGATGGAAGCCACCAATACTTCACTAGACCCATTGGCATTTGAAGCCATTTTTAGTGACGCCGATTCAAAAAAGGTAAACCGGGATCCTAAGCTTGATGTAATTCAACATTCTGCAATCAATTTTTATGCTCCAGACGTGACCCAAGCAGAAGTAGAAAATTACTACAAACAAGTGGAGATAGAGAATCCAGAGCGGCCCATTTCCATGGGACTCAATTCCACTCTTGTAAAAGAAAATGGACAGCTCGTTGAAAAAGTATGGAAAGTTGGAGGCCTATATTCTCCTGCCATTGAACGCATTGTTGGTTGGTTGGAAAAAGCAAAAACAGTAGCCGAAAACGAACAACAAGCCGAAGCCTTCTCACTTTTAATTGATTATTATAAAACTGGAGATTTAAAAATTTGGGACGATTATAGCATTGCCTGGGTGAAAACGCTGGAAGGAGATATTGATTATATCAATGGATTCATCGAAGTGTACAACGATCCGCTAGGCTATCGAGGTTCTTTCGAATCGATCGTACAGATCAAAGACTTCAACATGAGTGAAAAAATGCAATTGATTTCTCAAAATGCGCAATGGTTCGAAGATAATTCTTCTATAATGGAGGAACACAAGAAAAAAAATGTAGTCGGAATCGCCTACAATACGGTCAATGTTGCCAGCGAAGCGGGTGACGCCTCACCCTATACCCCTATCGGAGTGAATCTCCCCAATGCCAATTGGATTCGAGCACAATATGGTTCCAAGTCTGTATCCTTAGGCAATATCATCTATGCCTATGCCAATTCGGGTGCCTCAGGAAGGCTAGACGAATTTGCTTACAATCAGGAGGAAATCGATATCGCTAAAAATTATGGCTACGAAGCCAGTCGATTGCATACTTCTTTGCATGAAGTAATTGGACACGCCAGCGGTCAACTCATGCCTGGAGTGGCTACTCCCAAAGAAACACTTAAAAGTTATGCATCCTCCTTAGAAGAGGCTCGAGCCGATCTGGTTGCCCTCTATTTTATGGGCGATTCGCAGCTCAATGAATTTGGAATAAAAACAGCTGTAGAGGATTTACAAAAAGCTGAATACAACAGCTATATACGAAATGGTCTTATGCTTCAATTAATCCGTATCAAACTTGGTGAGGATATTGAACAATCTCACATGCGTAACCGACAAATGGTGGCCCAATGGGTTTATAAGAAAGGCCTTGCGGAGCAAGTAATTGAAAAAAAGATGAAGGACGGAAAAACCTTCTTCGTCATTAACGATTACCAAAAACTTCGAACCCTTTTTGGAACTTTACTTCGCGAAGTACAGCGAATTAAATCCGAAGGAGACTACGCTGCTGGAAAAGAACTAATCGAAACTTATGGTGTGAAAATTGACCCCGCATTACACAAAGAAATCCTCGACCGAAATGCACAATTCAATTCGGCTCCCTACGGAGGGTTTGTCAATCCAGTATTGGTTCCTCAATACGATGATTCAAGAGAAATACTAGATGTTCAAGTCAGGTTCCCCAATAGTTTTGCCGAACAAATGCTCCAGTATAGCGCTACCTACAATGGACTCAGTGCAACAAACTAATTAGTCATTAAACAACTACATTCATGCTTGCTAGATAACACAAACTTTTTGTGGTCTCATAAAAAAACCCTCTCCAAATTTGGAGAGGGTTTTTTACTTTCACTTTTCAACTAAGTGAAAAAAATTGTTTCCTTGAATTTATAAATCAAAACGATCTGCGTTCATCACTTTATTCCATACGGTAATAAAATCTTGGATAAACTTCTCATTATTATCGTCCTGAGCATATAACTCAGCTACGGCACGTAATTCAGAATTAGATCCAAAGACTAAATCGGTACGAGAGGCTGTTCTAAGGGATTTCCCCGAACTGCGTTCTTTTGCTTCGTATGTGTTATAGTCAGTGGGGGTCCAAGCTACATCCATAGATAAAAGAGTCTTAAACCAACGGTTGCTTAGCGTCCCATCCGTCCAAACACCCTCCCCTGTATAAGAAACACCCATTGATCGCATACCACCGATTAACAAAGTGAGCTCCACTGGATTCAAACCAAGAAGCTGTGCTTTGTCCAAAAGAATTTCTTCTGGACTCACAGCAAATTCTTTCTCTGAATAGTTTCTGAATCCACAGGCTTTGGGTTTCAATAAATCAAAGGAATCGATGTCTGTATTTTCTTGAGTGGCATCGCCACGACCCGTCGTGCAAGACACTTTTGCCCCCGAAGCCATTTCAATCCCTACAGCCCCTGCTAGAACAATCACGTCCGCAACACTAGCGTTGTGTTTTTCAGCGATATTTTCATAGATCGCCAAAATTCCTTCAAGTTCTTTGGGCTTATTCACTTCCCAATCTTTTTGGGGTGCCAATCGAATCCGAGCTCCATTGGCCCCACCGCGATTATCCGAACTTCGGAAGGTACTGGCACTTGCCCAAGCAGTTTCAACAAGTTGTGTACTGCTCAAGCCCGAGTTTTGAATGGAATGTCTCACTTCCGCTTCTTGGCTCGCCGACAAGCTTACTCCCTTAGGGGTTGGATCTTGCCAGACATATTCTACATCCTTATAGTCTCCCGTAATATAGTTGGTACGTGGTCCCATATCACGATGTAGTAATTTAAACCAAGCCCGTGCAAAGGCTTCTCCGAATTCCTCTGGATTGGCGCGGAATTTTTCACATATTTCACGGTACGTTGGATCTACTTTAAGGGACATATCGGCGGTAGTCATCATTGGAAGAACTTTTTCACTACTCCCGTCTACCTGAGGCACCATATCTTCCTCGGTACAATCAATAGGATGCCATTGCCAAGCCCCAGCCGGACTCTTTTTACACTCCCATTCATATTTAAATAGTAAATCTAAATAGCCCATATCCCATTGAATTGGATTGGTGGTCCAAGGCCCTTCTATTCCACTGGTAATGGCATCTACTCCTTTACCTGAGGCGTGACTACTAATCCAACCCAATCCCATTTCTTCAATGGCTGTGCCCTCAGGCTCTGCTCCAACGAGAGCATCATCTCCTGCTCCATGAGCCTTACCAAAGGTGTGTCCACCAGCAGTGAGTGCAACTGTCTCTTCATCATTCATAGCCATACGCTTGAAGGTTTCTCTCACATCCTGCGCTGAGAGTGCTGGGTCGGGATGACCATTTGGTCCTTCTGGGTTCACATAGATCAATCCCATTTGCACAGCAGCTAAGGGGTTTTCAAGGGATTGGCGAGTCTCAGAATAACGTTTGTCTCCCAACCATTCGTCCTCCGCTCCCCAATAAATATCCTTTTCTGGATGCCAGATATCTTCACGTCCCAACACGGTGCCGTGATTGGGTCCTCCCATATCTTCGATAGCTACATTACCTGCTAGTACCAAAAGGTCGGCCCACGATAATTTATTGCCATACTTTTCCTTGATAGGCCAAAGCAAACGTCTTGCTTTGTCAAGATTCCCATTGTCCGGCCAAGAATTTAATGGTGCAAAACGTTGCGCTCCCGTAGCAGCTCCTCCTCGCCCATCTCCAGTTCGGTAGGTTCCTGCAGCGTGCCATGTCATTCGGATGAAAAAAGGACCATAGTGACCGTAATCTGCTGGCCACCAGTCTTGACTGTCTTTCATCATTGTTTTTAAGTCTTCTTTTACCGCATCAACATCCAACTGAGTCACTTCTTCTTTATAGTCAATCTCGGACATGGGGTTGCTTCCAGCGTCGTGTTGACGAAGGATATCCACATTGAGCTGGTTGGGCCACCAATCTTTGTTTTGTGTTCCTAAATTGTGTTGTGTGGTTGAACCATGAAATGGACATTTACTTTCATTCATAATCAATAGGTTTTTCAATTCGTAATTTTACTCAACTTTCTCTTAATTTTCTAAATTATGCTATAATAATTTATTATCTCGTCATAAATGAGCTCCATAATGCAATCTTTTTTGAATTCGTAAATTAGTCAACTAAATTAAATTTATTCATGAAAACTATTTCCTCTTACTTCTGTATGACTCTAGCGATGCTCTTGACTTTTTCTTGCAATCAAGTGCCCGAAAAATCTCCCTATCAAACTGGCACCATTGAAATAGAAGATGCAAAATCAAAAAGAATTGATGCCTTTCATCAGGCCTACCTCGATGGCAATTTTGATAGTCAAATCGATTTGTTTACAGAAGATGCTGTCATCCATATCAATGCTGACGATGTTTCAGCCCAAGACATGATTTCTGGCTTTGGTGCCGGCAGTGAATTCTATGAAAATATTCAATACAAAGACTGGACTACTGCAACCATGCATCTTGACGATGGGAAAGTATACACCAACTTGTGGTATATCTGGTCCGCAACTTCCAAAGCGACTGGGGTCACGCTCAACAATCCTGTCCATACTTGGATGCGATGGGAAGGTGACAAAATAGCAGAAGCGGCTTTCATTTTTAATCCGACGGAATATATTGCCAATATGACTAAATAACCCATTAAAAGCCCTCCCGCTTCGGAGGGCTTTTTTTTGGAACTTAATCCTGTTATCTTTAAAGGATAAGCGAAAATTTCTATTCCATGCCCTTAGCCATCGTTTCCCTAGGAATTCTTTTTTTATTCCTATTCATTGTTTTTTTTCGATTCAATGCATTTATTGCATTCATTCTCGTCGCCCTTGGCATAGGAATGGGGCAGGGAATGGCTCTTGAGGCCTTGGTTGACTCACTTGAAAAAGGTATTGGCAATACCCTAGGGTTTCTTGTCCTGATTCTCGGTTTTGGTGCGATGTTGGGTAAGCTCGTAGCTGAAAGTGGTGCGGCTCAACAAATCACCAACGGCCTTATTCGAATCTTTGGGGTGAAAAATACGCGAACAGCAGTCATGTTAACGGGCTTTATCGTAGGGATCACAATGTTTTATTCTGTGGGCTTTGTTATATTAGTCCCCCTAGTCTTCACCGTTGCTTCAGCGACAGGACTATCACTAATTGGAGTCGGCCTACCCATGCTTGCTGCTTTATCTGTAACCCATGGTTTTCTTCCTCCCCACCCAGCCCCCACTACACTTTCTGTTCTTTTTGAAGCCGACCTAGGCAAAACCCTTATTTATGGAATCCTTGTTGCCATTCCCGCCATTTTGATATCGGGTCCGTTGTTAACCCGTTTCCTCCCCAAAGTACAAGCCAAACCTCTCAAAGAGTTTATGGCTTCCAAAACTTTTACTTCGGATGAATTACCCGGTCTAGCCACCAGTCTATTGGCTGCCTTGCTCCCAGTACTATTAATTGGTTCTGCAACACTCGCCACTAGCTTTATGGAGGAAGGGACCCTGATCTTTACTTGTATCAGTTTTGTTGGAAATCCTGTTATTGCGCTATTACTATCTGTCCTTTTTGCTACCTATACCCTAGGATTAGCAAGAGGGAAGAACATGGATTCAATTATGAAAATTTATGCTGAAGCCGTTTCAGGAATCACCATGGTACTTTTGATTATTGCTGGGGCTGGAGCTTTAAAACAAATATTATTGGATAGTGGAGTGAGTGACTACATTGGAGGACTGCTTCAGATCAGTTCACTATCGCCACTACTTATCGGATGGATTATTGCCACCCTCATTCGGTTTTCGGTTGGTTCCGCTACCGTTGCGGGACTTACCACAGCTGGAATCGTTTTGCCCTTAGTTCAGACCACTGGGGTCAGTCCTGAATTGATGGTTTTGGCAATTGGCTCTGGAAGCCTGATGCTATCCCATGTCAATGATGCGGGTTTTTGGCTTTTTAAAGAGTATTTCAATCTCAATATTAAAGAAACTCTTTCCACCTGGACCGTCATGGAAACAAGTATTGGAATTTCAGGATTGCTAGGGGTTTTGGTGCTAAATCAATTTTTATAAACAATGAGTATTCAATTGACCACACGGATCAAAGCATTGGGACTGGTCTTACCCCCCGCTCCCAAACCTGTAGGAGTGTATCGCCCTACTCTGATTGTAGAGAATCAACTCTACCTATCGGGGCAAGGTCCTGTTCAAGAAGATGGTAGCTTGATTCAAGGGAAGGTAGGCGCAACACTAGATAAGGACCAAGCCAAAAAGGCCGCGCGTCAAGTAGGGTTAACTATGTTATCTACAATCATAAACAATACCCCCGACGATCTCATAATCAAAAGGGTGGTTAAAGTCTTGGGAATGGTCAATGCTACTCCAGAATTCGAAGCCCATCCTTATGTGATTAATGGATTTAGTGAGCTCATGGCAGAGGTATTTGGAACCGAAAATGGCATTGGTGTTCGCAGCGCAGTGGGTATGAATCTCCCTCAAAATATTGCCGTTGAAATAGAAGCTTTATTTTTGATTGAAAACAAAAGTGAATGACAGAGGAAACCTGGTATCGTGTGAATAAAGAAGCGGAACTCCTAACCCCTGGACTGATAGTGTATCCAGATCGAGTGAAGCAAAATATCGAGGCCATGATCCGTACTGCAAAGGAAGTTGACCGCCTGATTCCCCATGTCAAAACCTATAAGATGCCGGCCATTGTCTCGCTTCAGATGGAGCTGGGAATCAAGCAGTTTAAATGTGCCACCCTCAGCGAAATGGAAATGCTCATTGGATGTGGAGTAGCGCACATTCTTCTGGCAATGCAACCCACGCAAGAGAAGGCCATTCGCTGGCTCAAAGCCCAACAAGAACATCCTGAAATTTCTTTTTCCACCTTGGTGGATAATTTTGAATCGCTGGAATTGTTTTCTCAATTGGCCCACTCTCAAGGGCAGAAAATGAGCCTCTGGGTGGATATTAATAATGGAATGAACCGAACAGGAATAGTTCCAGAAAAAGCGCTGGAACTCTATCTATCAATAAATACCAACCCGAACTTAATTGCAAAAGGACTACACACTTACGATGGGCATATCCGCCCAGAGCCATTGGAAGAACGGGTAGCGAAATGCAACTCGGATTACAAAGCCGTTGAAGCCCTTATAGATCAAATCAAAATTGAAACTGGAACTTTCCCCACTCAGATTACGGGTGGATCCCCTAGTTTTTACCCCCACGCTTTGCGAAAAGGAAATCTGCTCAGTCCAGGAACCACGCTGTTGTGGGATTTGGGATACCATAAAATATGGCAAGAATCTCCTTTCATTCCCGCCGCTGTCCTAGTCACTCGTCTAATTAGTAAACCCAATAAAAACACCTACTGTTTCGATTTAGGTCACAAAGCAGTGGCTTCTGAAATGCCCTTGCCTCGAGTAGTTCTATTAGGCCTTGAAGGAGCTGTACACAAAGGGCAAAGCGAAGAACATTTAATGGTAGAATACAAGGCCCCTAATGCATTTAAAATTGGAGATTTGTTTTATGCCCTCCCCTATCATATTTGCCCCACAGTAGCCAAATACAACCAGGCATACACGGCTGTTAAAGGCGAGCTTGGGCCCTCATGGACTATTGAAGCTCGCCATTATCAATTGGAATCCTAAGCAATGAAATTACTCTTTGATGCCCACCTCGACCTTTCGATGAATGCCATGGAATGGAACCGAGATTTTCGCTTGCCCGTAGCCACGATTAGGCAAGGTGAAAAAGGAATGAAAGACCTGCCCGATCGGGGTCGGGGTACCGTATCTTTCCCAGCCATGCGGAAGGGAAATATTGGATTGTGTGTCGCTACATTAATCGCTCGCTATGTCAAACCCGACAATCCCCTTCCAGGATGGAATTCTCCCCAACAAGCCTGGGCTCAAACCCAAGGTCAACTTGCTTGGTATCGAATCATGGAAGCCCAAGGGGAATTGGTTCAAATTACTCAAAGCACAGATATAGATAATCATTTGAATGCATGGATCACGAACCCTATTGATAGCCCCATCGGCTATGTCTTGAGTTTAGAAGGGGCCGATTCGATTGTCTCTATGGAGCATTTGGACCTCTTATATGATAACGGATTGCGAGCCATAGGGCCTGCCCACTACGGCCCAGGCACCTATGCTTTTGGTACCGATTCCCATGGTAGTATTGGAAAACAAGGCAAAACCTTGCTCAAAAAAATGGAAGCCTTAAACCTGATTTTAGATGCAACCCATCTCTGTGATCAGAGCTTTTGGGAAGCCTTAGATTTCTATAATGGACCGGTTTGGGCCAGTCATAGCAACTGCCGAAAATGGGTGCCAAACGAAAGACAATTTGAAGATCGACAAATCCAAACCCTTTTACAACGGGGTGCAGTCATAGGAATGGCTTTTGATGCTTGGATGATGTTGCCCGATTGGAAACGGGGTATTACTCAACCCCAAAGCAGTGGTCTTGTGATAGAAACCATAGTTGACCATATTGATCATATATGCCAACTCGCAGGCAATAGCCGTCAAGTAATGATTGGCTCCGATTTGGACGGGGGTTTTGGTAAGGAACAATGCCCAGCGGATTTGGATACCATCGCCGATTTACAAAAATTAGATGAAATATTGGCTGACCGGGGATATTCTAAAACAGACATCAACAACATCTTTTCCCAGAATGGAATCCAATTTTTGAAAAAAAATCTACCGTAAAATATTAAACTGAAAATTTTAGGGGTCTTTTTTTTACTTTGGTAGTAATTCGTTAAAGTATTGCCTTTAATAATATTTATTATAATCAAATCTAAAGCAAGTTAGGGTATGTAGTATATTAAACATAAATTTGATTATATAAACCATAAGCCTTGAGATTTTCAAAATTTATTATTGGATTATTTGTATCCACTTTGTGCTTTGGGCAATCCATTCCTGCACAAAATGATCTTATCGGATATTATCCATTTAATGGAAAT
>DQCR01000001.1:0-642 GCA_003533785.1 Flavobacteriaceae bacterium | reverse complement strand
CCAATGACGAAAGCGGAAATAACAACCACGGAGTCACACAAGGAAGTTTATCCCTAATTTCGGATATTGCTGGAAATTCCAATACAGCGTACAATTTTACTGGAGGAGAAATCAGAGTAAATTCTGGAATCAACTTAGCTAATAGTTCTTTTACAATAAGCGTCATGAGTAAGGCAGCTGCATCAGATAGCTATCAATCAAATCCACACTTTGTATCACTTGGAACTAGCTCATCTCGAAATGGACTACACACTCGATACCAAACCAACGGATCAATTCGATTTGGGTATTGGAATGACGACTATGACCTAAGTCATACTGGTAACTCAACTGATTGGAAACACTGGACCTTTGTACATGACATCAATTCTAATACCCGGAAAGTATACTTAAATGGTTCATTGCTAGGTTCCGATTCTAATCAAGCATTTATAGGATCTGGTACTTTTGTGATTGGAAATATTGTAACTACTTATAGCAATCGATCGATGTACTGGAGGGGAATTTTGGATGATGTAGCGGTATGGAATATAGCGCTAACAGATGAACAAGTATCCCAAAATTACACAGCAGCAGTAAATGGTCTAGGGTTAAGTAGTCCAAATCCACTAATTCAAAAAACAAAAATTGCACTTAATAACT
>DQCR01000053.1 GCA_003533785.1 Flavobacteriaceae bacterium | reverse complement strand
CTTTGAGAATTGAACTTGGAAGGGATTTCCATAAAGAGGTTTGGTCTAATTTTTGTTTACAAAAGTAGGGACACTTGTGCTAATATTAAAAGCCAAACGATCCTATTTAAAAGAAATACCCTATTTTTAAATTCTCAAAATCAATAGTATGAAAACCAAAAACTACTTATCTATAATTTTTCTATTAATCAGCGTTGCCTTGTATGCTCAAGAATCAGGGCCAAAAATCAGTTTTGAAACCACCCTTATCGACTACGGGACTGTGGAAAGAAACAGTGATGGCAAACGTACATTTAGTTTTGAAAACTTAGGAAATCAAGAACTTATAATCAAAAATGTACAGTCTAGTTGTGGGTGTACCATTCCCAAAAAGCCCGATGGACCCATAGCACCCGGTGAAAAAAGTGAAATTATAGTACGTTATGACACAAACCGTCCGGGGCCTTTTCGTAAAACCATAACGGTAACGACCAATGCGGAAGAGAACCCCATTGTTGCTTTAAAGATAAAGGGGACTGTTCAACCCCAATAGAATACTAACCGGGGGGAAAAGGTGAATTCTAAAAGTGCTTGATCTTTACTACTACTTTATTTGATACACATAAGATTGTGTTTCAGGTGATTTTTTAGCATTTTTGTATTTTATTTGAAGGCATGCCGCACTTATCCAAAAGAGGAACAGAACTCCCTACCTCGCCCATCCGAAAACTCGTAGTCTTTTCCGACGAAGCCAAAGCTAGGGGAATTGAAGTTTTACATTTAAACATTGGTCAACCTGATATCGAAGCTCCAAAAGCTGCTCTTGAAGCGGTTCGAAACACGCCGCTTAAATTATTACCTTACGGACCTTCTCAAGGGGAATTGTCCTATCGTAAAAAACTAGCAAAATACTACAGCAAACATCAAATTGAGGTCAGTTCAGAGGACATTCTCGTTACCACAGGTGCTAGCGAAGCCCTGACTTTTGTGCTAAATTCCATCTGTGATGCAGGTGACGAAATTATTATTCCAGAACCTTTTTATGCCAATTACAACGGCTTTGCCAGTGCTGCCAGCGTGAAAGTAGTTCCTGTGATTTCGGAGTTCAATTCCCAGTTTCAACTCCCTGCCCTTGAAAATATTAATGAAAAGATAAATTCAAAAACCAAAGCCATCCTACTGTGCAACCCCAGTAATCCTACAGGCTATGTTTACAGTCAGTCCGAAATCAGCACCCTTTGTGAGTTGGCTGTATCACACAATATTTTTTTGATTGTAGATGAAGTCTACCGTGAGTTCATCCACGGGGATATTGAACACTACTCTGTACTTCGACACCCCAAAGGCGCAGCACATACCGTTATCATTGATTCGGTCTCCAAACGCTATAGCCTTTGTGGAGCGCGGGTAGGATGTATTGTCTCAAAAAATAAAGCACTTATCCAAAACCTACTCAAATTTGCCCACCTTCGACTTTCTCCACCTACCTATGCACTAATCGCAAGTGAGGCAGCACTAGATGCTCCAGACAGTTATCTAGAAGGTGTAATTGCTGAATATGGCAAGCGTAGAAAAGTATTGATTGAGGCGTTGGAACAAATTCCAGAGGTAGAAGTATCCCACCCCATGGGTGCTTTTTACTGTATTGCAAAATTGCCTGTGGATGATGCTGAGGCGTTCTCCAAATTTCTGTTGACTTCTTATCAAGACCAGGACCAAACAGTCATGTTGGCTCCTGCTACAGGCTTTTACTCCACCCCTGGTATGGGGAAAAATGAAGTTCGAATCGCTTTTATTTTAAATAGTGACAAACTCCTTCGTGCTGCCAAAATTTTAGAGCTAGGTCTTCGTGCCTACAAGAAAATTCAATTGGAAACGCTTGTATGATGGAGCGCCACTTTTCGTTAAAAAACTACAACTCTTTTGGGATTGAAGTTGAAACGGAATTCTTTGCTGCTATTTCCAATGAAGCAGAATTAATTGAAGTTCTCAAATCCAATGGAAATAAACCCTTTCGGGTTTTAGGAGGAGGAAGTAACGTGTTACTTACAGAAGACTATAAGGGTCTCACTTTGGTGATGCAAAATAAAGGGATTTCCATTCTAGAGGAAACTGCATCCCATGTGCTTATCGAGGTGCAGGCGGGAGAAAATTGGCATGAGCTTGTACTATGGGCGCTGGAGAATGATTTCGGAGGAATTGAAAATTTGGCTTTAATTCCAGGAAGTGTAGGTGCGGCACCCATCCAAAATATCGGAGCCTATGGAGTTGAATTGAGTTCCGTGTTCCACCGATGCAAAGCGTTGGATTTAGAAAGTTTATCCTTTAACGAATTTGACAAAGCCGCCTGTGAATTTGGTTACCGTTCTTCTGTTTTTAAAACCCATCTAAAAGGGAAAGCCATCATTACACGAGTTCAATTCAAACTCTCAAAAAAAACCCATCAAACACATACACAGTACGGCACCCTACAAGCTTCGCTCCAAGGAAAAGAAATGAGCATTCAAAACATTGCTGCTTCTGTGATTGCCATTCGAAAGTCCAAGTTGCCCGATCCCGCTCAAATCGGAAATAGTGGTAGTTTTTTTAAAAATCCTGTGATTCCAGTGAATCAGTTTAAGCAACTCCAGGAAAACTATCCAGAAATACCCCATTACCCCGACACAGCAGAGAAGATTAAAATCCCTGCAGGATGGCTTATTGAAAAACTAGGATACAAAGGCAAACGTTTTGGTGATGCAGGAGTCCATGAAAAACAAGCACTTGTATTGGTTAATTATGGCAACGCAAAAGGGGTAGAACTTTTAAACCTCGCCCAGCAAATCCAAGAGCAAGTACTTCAAAATTTTGGGGTTCAACTGGAAGTCGAAGTGAACATCTTCTAGAAAATCTTATTCTCTATTTTTTGAATCGATCCAAATAGTAATCGGGCCGTCATTGGTTAATTCCACTTGCATGTCTGCTCCAAAAGTACCCGTTACAACCTTACTGCTGAGTGATTCTTGTACCTTTTGGACAAACAATTCGTAGAGCGGAATGGCCTGTTCGTGTTTGGCGGCTCGGATATAGGAAGGGCGATTTCCTTTTTTAGTGGCTGCCATTAGAGTGAATTGGCTTACGACCATTAGTTCCCCCTCCACCTCTAAAAGAGAGCGATTCATAATTCCCTGAGCATCTTCAAAAATACGCAAATTCAAAACCTTATTTACCAACCAAAAAACATCTGCTTCTTCATCAGCATGTTCAATTCCCAACAAGACCAATAGCCCTGGTCCTGAAGATCTCTTTTCTTTTTGATCGATCAGTACTTGTGCGTGCTTTACTCTTTGAATTACGACTCTCATATCACATTCTATAAGGGTTGTCTCCTGCTAAAAGCTGCAAATAACTTTCATGTCTGCTCTGCGAAATGGTTCCTTCTTGTACTCCAGCTAATACAGCACATTGTGGTTCATTTTGATGTAAACAGTTGTTGAATTTACAGGCTGTTTTACGCTTTAAAAATTCTGGGAAATAAGTCCCAATTTCCTCAGGGGCCATATCCACCACTCCAAATCCTTTGATTCCAGGGGTGTCAATGATTTTAATCCCATCCTGAAGAGCAAACATTTCCGCAAAAGTAGTCGTATGGGTTCCCTGTTGATGCTGTTCGGAAATAGAGGATGTTTTTAAATTTAAATCGGGGTCAACTGAATTGATCAATGAGGATTTCCCAACCCCGCTATGCCC
>DQCR01000070.1 GCA_003533785.1 Flavobacteriaceae bacterium | reverse complement strand
ATTGGAGTGATAGCTTATATCTCCATTCCCTTTTTAAGAGACATCGCTTACAGTTATGAACAATATCAAGTAGCCTCCTTATTGGAAGTCTCTTGGATCCGCGTGGGGTTGGCTTTGAGTTTTATTTGGAGTTTTGTGTATCTCAATATTCGAGGAATCAAATCCTATGCAAATTTGTTACTCCCCATGGTGGTTTTGATTTTTTGTTTGGGGAGTATTGTTATCTTTTCACGTTTTTTTTATGACGTCTCAGATTTTCTTTCGGCACTGGAACAAAAGGAAGGGAGAATTTTTAGTATTCCACCCGTACCTGATTTTGAATGGACTGCATTTCTTTCTGCGGCAGCGGTTTTATTTTCAAGTTTTATCGGATTTGATGCCATTGCCCAAACGGGCAGTGAGGCTGTAAATCCGAGAAGAAATTTACCCTTGGCAATTTTAATTGCAATAGCAGGGGTGGGATTGTTTTACTTTCTGTTTACCGCTTCAGTGTACAGCATCATTCCTTGGAGTTTTGTAGCAGAACAAGCTCAAATCAAAGACATTACTGCGCCGGGATTATTGAGTTATGTGTTGCCTAATGGAATCGATACCCTGATTATTTTGGGAGCAACCCTTGCATTGATTAACGACCTCCCAGCCATGCTCCTTTCGGTTTCTCGATTGATGTTTGCTTGGGCAAAAGACGGAATAATGCCGAAGCAACTCACTGCTATAGACCCTAAAAAAAACACGCCCATTGTGGCTTTAGTTGCTGCGGGAATCCTTTCCAGTATTGGGGTATTGGGGTCTAATTTTGCAGGTGACTTTTTCTTGGGAATTGATATTATGGTGACTTCTATGCTAGTCAACTTCTTACTAATGTCTATTACATTGCTAACGATTAAAAAACACAATGTGGAATTGTATACCAATATCGAAGTCTTGAAAAACAGACCCATACAACTTTTTATTGGTTGGGGAGGGGTCGTGTTCCTTAGTAGTTTTTTAGGGATTCATTTGTATAAAGATTTGACCAATTCAGTAGCGGCGTGGTATTTTCATTCCACCTATGTTTGGCTTATTGTGATGGGAATGGCTACCATTGTTTTTATTTACCAGTGGAATCAAATGAAAAGTAAGGATCTAGGGTTTAGAAAAAAATTTAAAAAATTACCGATCGAATAATTATGAAGAAAAGTATTGCTATTTGTGAGACGCTTGCCGTTCCGAGACTTGTCATCGGGTTGTGGCAAATTGCCGATATGGAGCGAAACAATCAACAATTGGACTTGAATAAAACGGCAACATATATGGATTCTTATGTCCATGCCGGATTTACCACTTTCGATATGGCAGACCATTACGGTTCTAGTGAAATCATTGCGGGGATTTGTAAAAACAAGTATCCTGAAAAAAATTCGATCCGCCTGTTTACCAAATGGGTTCCAAAACCCGGTCCTATTGACAAGGTCATGGTTCGCGAGGCTATAGAACGTGCCTTGAAACGGATGGATCAAGAGTGTTTGGATATGATTCAATTTCACGCATGGCTTTACGCAGACCCCAGTTGGCTAGATGCCCTATTCTATTTAAAGGAACTGAAGGAGGAAGGGCTTGTAAATGCTATCGGAGTGACCAACTTTGATGCTCATCATTTGCGCATTGCTTGTGCAAGCGGGATTCCTGTAGTGAGTAACCAAATTTCGCATTCACTTGTTGACCGTCGTGCACTGGGTTCAATGCAAGAAGTCTGCGACCAATACGGGGTGCATCTATTGACCTACGGAACCTTGCTTGGTGGATTTTTATCCGACCGTTGGTTAGGGGTTGAAGCACCTAAAACGGAGGCATTACAAACGTGGTCGCAAATGAAATACATGCGTTTTATTGAGGCAGCAGGGGGGTGGAATTTATTTCAAACTGTTTTGGAAACTTTAGATGCCCTAGCGCAAAAGCACCAAACGTCTATCGCTAACTTAGCGAGTCGATATGTGTTGGAAAATAAAAATGTAGCCTCTGTTATTATCGGTGCTCGATTGGGAGAACGTGCACATATTGAAGACCACAAAGAAGTTTTGAACATTTCCCTTGAGAAAAGCGATGTCGAGGCAATTGAACAGGTCATTTCCAAATTAAGCCCCATCCCAGGGAATTGTGGAGATGAGTATCGGACTCCGCCTTTTCTTACCGCATCAGGAGATTTAAGTCACCATTTAGAAACGATTCCTGAGGCTTTTGAAGCCGTACAAATTTCAGAGACCAGAGCACAGGTTTACAGCGGTACGGTTTGGGAGTCATTTGCAGGCTATTGTCGTGCGGTAAAAAAAGGAAATCGGATTGTTGTTTCCGGAACTACCGCCACCCACGGAGACAAAATCATTGGAGGGGAAGATGCCGCTGCCCAAACGCATTTTGTCATTGATAAAATCGAAGCCGCCATTTGTTCTTTGGGAGGAAGTTTGACAGATGTGATTCGCACCCGAGTTTTTGTGGATGATATCGAAGACTGGGAGGCTGTGGCGAGAGCACACGGTGTTCGCTTTAAAAACATTGATCCAGCAAATACCCTAGTTCAAGCAAAACTAGTAGGGGAAGGCTATAAAGTAGAAATCGAAGCGGAAGCTGTTTTGGATTAATTTTTCAATTTCCTAAGCCATGATAAAAAAATGTATTTTAACACTCCAGTAAAGATTCACTATGTATGTAATACAATCCAATAAATTAGCTCAAATAGGGGCGAGTAGCTTTTTAGCCCTTTGTTTGTTATTGCCTTTGAATTTTATGGCTCAAAAAACGAATGATGTTTCAAACAAGGCATTGGTACAATTATTCAGGGAGTGGAGAACTTTTGAAGTACCTCCTTTACGTGAAGGAGTTCCCGATTATTCTCAGCAAACTTTCGATCAACGTCAACCTGCATATACCACCTTACGAAATAGGCTAGAGGGCCTGCCTAAAGAAAACTGGGGTGTTGAAGCCCAAGTCGATTGGCAGTTACTTTGGGCTGAAATGAATGGATACCAATTCAATTATCAAGTACTCAAACCTTGGCAACGCGATCCTGCATTTTACAAGAGCATCTGGGCTTATAAAAGTGATGTTCCAGCACATGAAGGACCCACTTCTCATTTTGTAATTGAATTGTGGCACTATACTTTTCCTTTGAATAAAGAAGAGCGCAAAAAATTGATTTCAGACCTTCAACGCATTCCAGATTTTAATCAACAAGCACAAAAAAACCTTACAGGTAATGCTAAAGATTTATGGATTGCGGGAATTCGAGATATCGAAAATCAGTCTCAACTATTAAGTGCAATACTTTTGAAACTGGGGGTTGCAAAAGACAAAAAACTTGTACTTCAAATCAATGCCGCTAAAGCCTCAACCGATGCTTTTGTCTCCTGGCTTAAAAAAGAAGCTCCTAAAAAAAGCGGTCCTTCCGGGATAGGAAAAGCGCACTACACCTGGTACCAACAAAATGTGCATTTGGTTCCACTGACCTGGGAAGATGAGGTTTTGTTGTTAAAACGAGAATTGGCTCGAGCCTGGTCTTCTTTGAAATTGGAAGAACATCGCAATAGAGCGCTGCCTGAGTTACGTCCTGCAGATTCACCCGAATCGTATCGGACCTTAGCAAAAAATGCAGCAGAGGAATTATTGGAATTTTTAGATCAAAATGAAATGGTTACGGTAAAAGACTATTTCTCCACAGCGCTAGAGCCCCATTTGGGAAGTTATATCCCTGCCGAGACGCGAAACTTTTTTTGGATCACCGCGCATTTGGATCCAAAACCTCTTTTCTCTCATTTTTATCATTGGTTTGAATTGGAACGTATGGAGCTAGAACCCCATCAAAATCCAATACGAGAAAAAGCTCTTTTGTACAATATTTTCGATTCGCGAAATGAAGGACTGGCCACTGCAGTAGAGGAAATGTTTATGCATGCGGGGCTGTACGATAAAAATCCAAGAGCGAGAGAAATCGTCTATATTCTCATTGCTCAACGAGCGGCTCGGGGTTTGGGTTCTTTGTATGCCCACGCGAATTTGATGCCCATGGCAGAGGCTGGAAAAATTCACTCCGAATATACACCCAGGGGTTGGATGAAGACTGAAAAAGAACTCTTGCTCTTTGAACAACATTTGTATTTGAGACAACCCGGTTATGGAACCAGTTACATCACTGGGAAATATTTGATTGAAGAAATGATGATGGAAGTCGCCAAACAAAGCGAAGCGAACTTTTCCATCAAAACTTTTTTTGATACGCTCAACCGAATTGGGAATATTCCTGTTTCCCTGGGCAGATGGGAAATGACCCGAGACCCCTCTCAACTGAAAGCCATTACCAATGCCTATCAGCCTTTGGATTAATTATAAACAATAAATAGTAACAGATGAAACACACCATAACTCTTCTTTTTCTGATGCTGTCACTTAGCGCTTGTAATCAAGAGCAGTCAAGGACTTCAGCATCACAAACCTTAGCTACAATTTTTGAGGAGTACTATCAATTTAAAGATCGTATCAATCCCATAGAAGCCACAAAAGGGGGGAATTTTCAATACAATGAGTACATCGCAAATTATATTTCTGACGCCTACCAGACTGACTTGATCGCGGAATACTCCATTTTTTTAGAGCATTTAGCCCAAATCGATCCTGCGCAACTTTCACAGGCAGATCTTTTGAGCATGAAGGTAATGCAATGGGATTGTGAGGTAAAATTGGAAGGCCTTCAAAATCCGCTGGTTATTACTACGTCACCAATTTATAATTTACCGAGTTTTGAGTTGACCCCACTCATTCAAGTCCAGTCTTTGCATTTGTATGTTGCCCAATTAGGCGCAGGGGGAAGCGTCCATCCTTTTAATACAGTCAAAGATTATGAAGATTGGTTAAAGCGCCTGGATGATTACATCGCCTTTTTAGACACCTCTATAGCCAACATGAAGGAAGGGATGGCAAAAGGGATTGTATTGCCTAAAGTTTTGACCGAAAAAACGATTGTTCAACTGGAGGAATTTATCACCAAACCCGTTGAGGAACACTTGTTTTACAGACCCATACAGTCTATGCCAGAGGGAATATCCCAATCGGATCGGGATCGTTTGGCGGGGGAGTACCAGAATGTAATTGAAGCCAAACTAAGACCAAAATACATCGAGCTCAAGCAGTTTTTGGTAGCGGAATATTTACCTGTTTGTAGAACAACTTCAGGTATTGGTGCTTTACCTAATGGTGCAGCTACGTACAACTACCTCATAAAGCTTCATACGACTACCAACCTAACAGCAGACGAAATCCATGAATTAGGGCAGCGAGAAGTTGAGCGTATTTTAGTGGAAATGGAAGAGGCTAAGAACCAAATTGGATTTAAAGGAGACATCAAAGCGTTTCTTGAATTCATTCGCAACAGTCCAGAACAAATTCCTTTTCAAGATCCGCAAGAGGTTATTGCAAATTTCAATCAAATAAAGGAAAAAATAACTGACAAGTTCGATCAGGTTTTTGAATTAACGCCCAAAGCAGATTTTGTAGTCAGGAGAACAGAAGCCTTTCGTGAGGCTTCGGCCAGTGCGGAATATGTTCCCGGAACAAAAGACGCCTTACGCCCCGGAATTTTTTATGTACCCATTCCCAACGTTTCTAAATACAACAAGTTTGCTGACGAAGCGCTATTTCTCCACGAAGCCATTCCAGGACATCACTATCAGTTGTCTTTGCAACAAGAAAATAAGGCGTTGCCTAAATTTTTACATCCCGAAAGTTTGGG
>DQCR01000055.1:5863-6369 GCA_003533785.1 Flavobacteriaceae bacterium | reverse complement strand
CTCAAAGGGGCCACCCACAATTCTAGTACAAAGAGAAGCGGGTAAAGGTGTGAGAGACGATTTAGACCCTGGATCAATGCACCTACAGGCTACTCTCTTAACCCTAAAGCGAGCAAATCAATACAATACACTGCTAATAATCAACCTCTTAGACACTTTTTAGAGGATCGCCCACAATTCTGATACATTACCTTACTTGTCAGAGTTTGGAATATTACCTGTCTGCTAAGTTATGACCTAAATTGTACACCAAGCCAACTATTGTTTGAGGTAATTCCCAAGTAAAACGCGACCATATATTTAGTAGATTCTGCCCTACCGTTAAGTTGGAGTCAAAAGCAAAGAGCTCTCCAATGATTTTGAAGGTATTGACAAAATCTTCTCCAAAGCCTTTAAAGAATCCCTTAATACCTCCATCACTTCTTATTCCGCGTACAATTCCACTTAGAATTGCTAAAATTAAAAACTCCCCACTCGGATCTACATTCCCCAAAGGATTGTTCATC
>DQCR01000055.1:0-5472 GCA_003533785.1 Flavobacteriaceae bacterium | reverse complement strand
ATGCAGCTTGGGATCATAAACCCTGCCGTTCATATGGATGAGATTCAGTTCCACAAAATGCTTCCCTCGATTTCACTCGGGACTGGCGTGACCGGCAAGCCAAACTACTAGATGGGCTTAGGGATAGAAGCTACATCCCACAAGTATAGCTGTCCTGAGCAAAGCCCAAAAAAACTGTACTCCTACTTTAAGCTGTCCATTTAGTAGATGATTTTCTAAAAAGAAAATAATAAACAACAAGGCAAGGGATCTCTTCACTGAGTATAATTTGGCCTGCTAACTTGTCCATTAAAATAAAAAAAATGATTTTTTGGAGATTAAAAATATACGTAATGAATTGTCTACCAGTTATTTGACTGTATTACAGTCGTGTCAGAAGCTTGGGCAAGAACCCAGTAAGCCGCCAGCTCAGGATCTTGGGTAATTAGAGCCTGCCCTTTTTCAAGGGGCAGCACCATCAGTGCAGTGGCGTAAGCATCAGCTGTCATGCAATTGGGCGCTCGTACCGAGGCACTAAGAATCTTGGACTGTACTGGAAGTCCAGTATGAGGATTGAGGCTGTGGACATATTTTACTCCTGTCAAAGAATCGATGCGGAACTTGCGGTAGTTCCCCGAGGTGGCCAAAGCTTCGTTTTTGAGGGGAAGAACGGTCTTGAATGTTCGCTCAATTCCTTGTTGTGGGTCGTCTATAGCTACCTTCCACGCTTGCTTTGTTTTGGGATTGCTCCCGCTGGCCAACAATTCTCCACCAATCTCAATCAAAAAATTAACGTAACCGACCTGGGTTAAATGAGAACCAATGACATCCACCATATAGCCTTTGGCTATGGCATTGAAATCCATTTGGATCCCTTTGGATTTTTTTTCAATTCGGTCATCCTGCGTGAGATTGATTTTATCCCAGCCGGTTAGGGCAAGGAGGCTATCCCGCTGAGAAGCACCCAGAATGGCTAGCGGGCGTTGCGGGCCAAAGCCGTAGGCATTCGCCAAGCTCCCTACCGTGGGGTCAAAAAAACCGTCACTGGCTTGCCACACCTGGGTTGCCTTATGAAAAACGGTTTTAAAATGAGAATCGACCACCACATTCTCCTCACCATTATTAATTTTGGAAATATCCGAATGGGGACGGTAGGTGGATAAAGATTGGTTGATCACTTCAAAAAGACTATCAATGGTTTTTTGATTTTGAGCATACCGAAGGGCATTCCCCTGGTATTGAACAATATAGGTGGTTCCCAGTGCTTGACCGCGATGTATTTGAAGTAGTTCTTCTGGGGAGCTACACCCAACAAATAAAACGAGAATATAAAGATTAATGAATCTCCTGCAAGCCATTGTAGTTGACCACATAAGGTTCTTTTTTTGAAAGAGGTTTTTCATAATTTTCTGCATGGGCAAAGCCTACCCCAGCATAATAGGTAAAGGCATTGTATTTTTCTGCGTGTTCTTTTACTTGAGTCATTAATTCTAGATCGTATTCTTTTGGATTGGTTGGATACAAACTAGCTTTAACCACCACAAAATGAAGTTTTTTTTCTTTTAGACATACAAATTGAGGGTCTTTCTTTAGTTTGGAATTCACAGCAAGAAATTCAAACCCGTCTTCTTTGAGGGCGTCCCCTACCACCTGCATCGCCATGTTGTGAATCTCTTGATTTGTCAACCCCATTCAATCTTACTTTAAAGCGTTTCGCTTTAGACAAATTTATAAGAAACCCCTCTACAAATAGTATTTATATTACATTTATACCACCTAAATCTTATCAATTATGAAACCCCATCTATCCAAAGATTCAACATCCCCTATTTTTATCCCTAACAATAGCTACCTAGAGGGCTATTTAAAGTCTCATAAATCGGTACGTATCGAATGTAACTTCAAGGGAACCATACTCACTCAAAAAAAAGTGATTATTGAAAGTAGTTCTGTGGTTATTGGTGATATTATTTGTGAAGAACTTCTTCTTTCTGGGATTGTCAAAGTGAACATTTTTTGTACCGGCAGGGTGGAAATGAATCCAGATTCAAGTATACAAGGTAAAGTGTACACCTCTATGTTTACCAATCTTTCTGATACAAACTCGGACTTTATCGTACAAATTCCGAAAAGATCCGTTTTGAACGAAGTTCGAAAACATTTGGAGGGATTAAAAACGGATATCGGTCTTTCCAAGGACGAACTTCTTACTACTATAAGAGATTGCTTCTACGAGAATGTCTACGCAAGAAGAAAAAACCCAGATGAAAAAATCAAATCTGAATTTACAGCTCAACTCAAAATATTAAAACGAAAAATTGATGAAGCTCCTAAAGTGAGTAAAACAGTCGTTGAGTCAATAAAAAAGCATCAATAACAACAGGGTCTCGTATAGCTCTGTATTGGTTATCCTCCAAAGTCGTCGAAACGAACATTTTCTGGTGGGACTCCAAAGTCATCTGCCATTTTTTCAACCGCCTGATTCATCAAAGGAGGGCCACAGAAATAAACTTCAATATCTTCTGGGGCTTCGTGATGATTTAAGTAATTGTCTATGGCGACTTGATGAACAAAGCCAATAAATCCGTCTCCTTCCCCATCCAATCCATCTTTCACTTTCCAGTTGTCTTCTTCCAAAGGCTCGGAAAGTGCTATGTAAAATTTAAAATTGGGATAGTCTTTTTCTAGGGCGCGGAAATGGTCTACATAGAAAAGTTCGCGTTTGGAACGTCCGCCATACCAGAAAGTAACTTTTCGACCTGTTTTGAGGGTTCGAAACAGTTCATAAAGATGAGAGCGCATGGGCGCCATTCCTGCACCTCCCCCAACATACATCATCTCTGATTCGGAATGATTGATGAAAAATTCACCATAGGGACCTGAAATAGTTACGTTGTCCCCTGCTTTTTTTGAGAAAATATAGGAGGAGGCTACTCCTGGGTTGACATCCATCCAGTTATTTTTAGCCCGATCCCAAGGAGGAGTCGCTATTCGAACATTCAGCATAATCTCACGCCCTTCAGCAGGGAATGAAGCCATGGAATAGGCGCGCTCAACGGTCTCTCCATTTTTCATTGTAAGCGGCCACAAGTTAAATTTATCCCACTCCAATTTGAATTTATCAGGCTCACCCGGATGCTCCTCAGGATGCGCAGTAATATCCATGTCTTGATATTTAACCTCGCATTGAGGAATCTCTATCTGAATATACCCTCCCGCTTTGTAATCCATCGCTTCGGGAATTTCAACCACAAACTCTTTGATAAAAGAAGCAACATTGTAGTTTCTTACCACTTTAGCTTCCCATTTTTTGATTCCAAAAACCTCTTCTGGGACTTGGATAACCATATCTTCTTTCACCTTGACCTGGCATCCCAAACGCCATCCTTCGGCAATTTCTTTTCTAGTGAAATGGGGCGCTTCTGTGGGAAGAATTTCCCCTCCTCCATCTAAAATTTGGCATTTGCACTGAATGCAAGTTCCGCCCCCACCACAAGCAGAGGGCAAAAATATTTTGTTATTTCCAAGGGTTGACAACAGCGTTCCTCCCGAACCTACTTCAACATCTGTCTCTCCATTGATTTTTAACATTACAGGACCTGAAGGCAATAGTTTGGCTTTGGCTCCCAATAACATCCCTACTAAAACAAAGGTGATGGTTAAAAATACTACGATACTCGCTATAATTACTGTACTGTCCATTTCTTATAATTTAATCCCCATAAAACTCATAAAACCTAATGCCATCAATCCGGTGATGATGAATGTAATCCCTAGACCCCGTAATGGAGCCGGTACATTGGAATAGGTTATTTTCTCTCGAATCGCAGCAATGGCAACAATAGCCAACAACCAACCAATTCCTGAACCCAATCCATAGACCGCCGATTCACTCACACCGGCAAAATCTTTTTGTTGCATAAACAACGAGCCTCCCAAAATAGCACAGTTCACAGCAATCAATGGGAGAAAAATTCCAAGGGCTCCGTACAAAGCGGGAGCAAATTTCTCTACAATCATTTCAACTAACTGAACCATAGAAGCAATAACTGCGATAAACATAATGAAACTCAAAAAGCTCAAATCGATTTCGGCAAACTCTGCCCCCAACCATTGCAAGGCTCCAGGTCGGAGCAAATACGTATCCAATAAAAAGTTAATGGGAACAGTAATGGCCAAAACAAAAATGACGGCAAAACCAAGCCCAACAGCTGTCTTTACTGTTTTGGATACGGCCAAATAAGAACACATACCCAAGAAATAGGCAAATATCATATTCTCAATAAAGATACTTTTGACGAATAAGTTCAAATAGGATTCCATAGCGTCTTAGTTTTTTTCAATTAAACCTCGGTTTCGAGAACGTTGAATCCAAATAAAAATTCCAACTGTGATTAGGGCCATAGGTGAAAGCAACATCAAACCATTATTGACATAGCCCATCTCGTATACCGCATCTGGAATTACTTGCATTCCAAACAGCTTTCCAGAACCGAGTAATTCTCTAAAAAAGGCTACAACAATAAGAATGAATCCATATCCCGCTGCATTTCCAATCCCATCCAGAAAGGATTTCCAAACACCATTGCCCAAGGCAAAGGCTTCTAAACGTCCCATCACAATACAATTGGTAATAATCAATCCAATAAAAATGGATAATTCTTTACTGACATCATACGCAAAAGCACGCAATACCTGATCCACCAGAATAACCATAGAGGCCACAACTACCAACTGCACAATTATTCGAATCCTATTGGGAATTAAATTTCGCAGCAAGGAAATGATCACATTACTAGCCGCCATTACAGCCATTACAGAGACACTCATCACAACAGCGGGCTTCAACTGAACGGTGATCGCTAAAGCGGAACAGATGCCCAATACCTGGACGGTAATGGGGTTGTTGTCATCCATTGGGTCGGTGAGCAAAGCCCTATTCTTTTTTGAGAAAAGGGGCTCTCTCTCCTCAGCTACGAAGAGAACACTGGGCTCTTTTGTGGAATTTTTATTGGTGTTTGCCATGGTTCTAATTAGTTTACGGCTACTGTATTGTTTTCTTGATTGAAATAGGGCAAGTAATGTTGCAAGCGCTCATAGATCATCGCGGTCACTCCATCACCAGTGATAGTAGCACCTGAAATGGCATCTACTTCATGATCATTTTTATCACTATCGTTTGGGTCATTATTGGTTTTTGAAACATTGATCCCTACCAATTGCCCGCTATTATCAAATACTTTTTCTTCTTTAAAGCGGTCTTGAAACCATTGCTGTGTAATTTCTGCACCCAATCCAGCCGTTTCGCCTATGTGATCGAATATTGCTCCTTTGATCGTATTTTTATCGTTTTTCAAAGCAATGTATCCCCAAATGGCATTCCAGAGTCCGGCCCCACGAAGTGGTATGATATAGTATTTGTCGGAGGCCACTTCGGCGATAAAAAGGGGAAAACGTTGTTCCAATTCTGGTTTTTTAATTTCATTATTCAAC
>DQCR01000068.1:16114-35097 GCA_003533785.1 Flavobacteriaceae bacterium | reverse complement strand
AGAATTGTGGGTGGCCCCTTTGAGGGTTTCTAAACATACTATTTCACCCCCACTGGGATGCGTTCTTTTTGGAGGGCATAGCGCTGGATTTCTTCTTCGGACAGCTGGGAAAAAAGATCTACAGCCTGCACTTGAAAACCAGCGGCTGCTAGGCGTTGGTAATAGTCTTGTCCATAAATGCGCACATGGTCGTATTGGCCAAAGGCTTCAGACCGTTCCTTGGGGTGGGTGATGGAAGCATCTTCGAAGGTGGTGATGCGGTCCTCCTCTAGGGGTACCTGCAAGATGGCGGTGCCGCCTTTTCGTAGGATACGATAGAGTTCTGCTAGGGCATTGGCATCCTCGGGGATGTGCTCCAAAACGTGGTTGCAGAAGATCAGATCAAAGCTTTCGTCTGCAAAGGGAAGGGCGGTGAGATCGGCTTTAATATCCGCCAAGGGGGAGTGCAAATCGGTGGTGGTGTAGTCCCAATGTGAAAAGGTCTTGAACTGTTGAAAAAAGGCTTGCTCGGGGGCGACATGCAGCACGCACAGCTTTTTTGTTAGGAAATCGGTTTGCCGATCCAGATAGAGCCACAACAAGCGGTGTCGTTCTAGGGAAAGGGTACCAGGACAGAGCGCGTTAGGGCGGAGCTGACGGTAGCCGTAAGGGAGAAATTTCCGGTAGCTTCTCCCGTCAATAGGGTCTTTGAAGCGATCGCCTTGGAACCACCACCGAAGCAGGGGTCGGAAGAGGAGACTCATCCGAATTAAAAAAGGCCGGGGGAACAGGGCAAGAATCCCTTTCATTGGCTTGTGTTTTTTCGGAAGGGGGCTTCTTCATTGCTTTGAATCCCCAAGGCATCATAGATGTAATCGAAGGTGGAGAGCAATTCGGGTTGTCCGTTGACAATCGCTACATTGTGTTCGAAGTGGGCACTGGCTTTGCCATCGGCGGTTAAGATCGTCCAGCCGTCCTTTAGCTGCTTAATGCGTTTGGTGCCTTGGTTGATCATGGGTTCTATGGCCACAACCAATCCTTCTTTAAATTGTTTTCCTCGTCCGCGTCGGCCGTAATTGGGCATTTCTGGGGCTTCGTGCATCACGGCCCCAAGGCCGTGCCCCACCAATTCACGCACCACGCCATACCCCGCTGCCTCCGTATATTGTTGGATGGCGTGTCCCACATCGCCCACCCGGTTGTTGGCTTTGAATTCCGCAATTCCGAGGTAAAGAGATTCTTTGGTTACGGCAAGCAATTGGGCAACTTCAGCCTCAATGGCACCCACGGGAAAGGTATAGGCGTGGTCTCCGTAGAAACCATTTTTTAATACACCACAATCGACAGACAAAATATCGCCTTCTTGCAGGGGAATATCGTTGGGGATGCCATGGACTACTTGTGCATTGGGGCTCACACAGAGCGTATTGGGAAAATTATACAAACCCAAAAAACCAGGCACTCCATCGTGATCCCGAATGAAGGTTTCGGCCATGCGATCCAATGCAATAGTGGTTACTCCGGGTTTGATTTCTGAAGCAAGCATCCCAAGGGTTTGGGAGACAATCAATGCACTTTCCCGGATGCGCTCAATTTCTTCTGGCGTTTTTAAAATCATGGATGGACAAGATCGTAGTAGGCGTCTTGGTAGGGTTCGCTTTTGAGGATTTTGGCCATGTCTTTGTACAAGGACTCCACTGGAAATTCAACAATACGATTCATTTCTTGCCCGTCTTTATAGAAAATTAATGTGGGGATATTAATGATATTCAAGCCTTTTTCATATTGTTGAGGAGTGACTTTGTCCTCGTCCATGGAATAGATGAGAATGTCTTGGTCTTGCATTCCCAAGGCATCCAATATTTTGAACATAGCGGGTACTTCGCGTTGGCTGTCTTCACACCAAGTTCCCAAAAACAATTGGTACTGAAGTCCCTGGGCATAGGGTTTCATCTCTTCAACCCAATCGGTATTGAGCTTAAAAAAATCGTATTCTTTTTGAAACCATTGGCTGTGAGCATAGGTCAATAAATTTGCGCGATTGATGGCGCCAATGATGTAGGGAGTTCCTTCTTCAAAGGTGGTTTGTTCAGTGACAGGCAGGGGTTTGGGAGGCTCTATTGTTGGTCCACAAGCAGTGAGAAAGAGGAAGATAAGGAAGACTATTTTTTTCATTTTTTCTGTAATAAAGAGTGTTGAGTCATGGCTTTGGGCTGAGGGATATGCAACAAATCTAATACAGTTGGTGCAATATCTCCTAATACGCCTGCATTCACCTTCCGTTTTTTATTATCAACCAATATAAAAGGAACGGGGTTGGTGGTGTGGGCGGTGTGCGGACTCCCGTCTTCGTTAAACATTATATCACAATTGCCATGGTCGGCGATTACTAAGGTTACATAGTCTTTTTTCAAAGCCGCTGCGATGACCTTTTCAGCGCACTGATCCACGGTTTCACAGGCTTTTATGGCAGCAGCCATGTCTCCGGTGTGGCCCACCATATCGGGATTGGCAAAATTGAGACAAATAAAGTCGGGGGTGTTTGTTTCTATTGCTTCAATAATCTTATCTCGAACTTCGAAGGCACTCATCTCGGGTTGCAAGTCGTAGGTGGCTACTTTTGGTGAGGGACACAAAATGCGCTGCTCTCCTTGGTAGGGGGCTTCTTGACCGCCATTAAAAAAGAAGGTGACATGCGGGTATTTCTCTGTTTCAGCAATTCGTATTTGTGTTTTTCCCGCTTTAGATAGGGTTTCACCCAGAGTGTCTTTTAGATTTTCTTTGTCGAAAAGAACCTGAATATTTTCAAAATTTTCATCATAATTGGTCAAGGTCAGATAATACAAGGGGAGGGGATTCATCTCCCAATCTGGGTAGGCTTGCTGGGTCAAGGCTTGGGTGAGTTGCCGACCGCGGTCGGTTCGGAAATTCATAAAAATAACAACATCTCCTTCATGAAGGGTGGCACGTGGCTCACCGGATTTATTTAGCCCGACCAGCGGCTCCATAAATTCATCGGTCGTTCCGGCTAGGTAGTTTTCTTCCATCGTTGCGACAAAATCGGTGGTGGGATTTCCTTTCCCATCTACTAGAAGTTGGTAGGCTTTTTGGACGCGTTCCCAGCGCTGGTCTCGGTCCATGGCATAGTAGCGACCAATAACACTGGCCAATTGCCCTGGCGTTTCTTCCAAAAGCCGGTTGAGTTGCTGGACAAAACCTGCCCCTGATTTTGGAGCAACATCCCGACCATCGCTGAAGGCGTGAATATAAAAAGGAACCTCGCTGGTTGCCAGCGCAGTTATCATGGCTTCGTAGTGATTGATATGGGCATGAACGCCTCCGTCGGACAGCAAGCCTAGGATATGAATGGGTTTTTCATTCTGCTTTGCGTAAGCAATTGCTTTTTGCAATCCGGCTTGTTCTTTTAGTTTTCCCTCTTCGACAACGGTATTAATTCGCGCCAAGTCTTGGTAGACGAGCCTTCCCGCCCCCAGATTCATGTGGCCTACTTCGCTGTTTCCCATCTGTCCTTTGGGCAGTCCTACGTGCTCGCCATCCGTTCGTAAGGTGCTGAAGGCATAGTCTTTATACAAGGAATCGATAAAAGGGGTGTGTGCTTGGTCCACAGCGGAGGCTTCTTTGCGAGTAGCATTCCCCCAGCCGTCTAAGATCATTAAAAGGGCCTTTTCAGACATTTGGTTTCTTTTTTGCAAAGATACGAAAAGGACAGCCCTAGGGCTTTCGAGCCATGCGAAAAAAATGTTACTATTTTTGCAGGGCATGCAAGAAGGAATAGTTTATCGTTCTACGGGGAGTTGGTATTCGGTGAAAGCGGGTAGTAAATTCTATCAGTGCCGGATCAAAGGCAAGATTCGCTTACAGGGGATCAAAAGTACCAACCCTGTAGCCGTAGGGGATCGCATTCATTTTGAGCCCGATCCCAAACAACCCGAACAAGGGGTCATTCATGAAATTCTGGATCGTAAAAACTACATTATCCGTCGTTCGGTGAATCTATCCAAACAGACTCACATTATCGCTGCCAACATCGATCAGGCTTTCTTATTGGTTACCGTAAATAATCCCGTAACCACCTACACTTTTATCGACCGCTTTTTGGCTGCTGCCGCAGCTTATCGAATTCCCGTGGTCCTTTTATTCAATAAGATTGACAGCTATTCAAACGAAGAACAACAGACACTGGAAAAAATGCAGGCCATCTACACAGCAATTGGCTACGAAACCCATTTTATATCGGCCTTAGAAAAAGAGGGTATTGGAGATTTGAAACAAGCAATGAATGGAAAAGTGAGTATGTTTTCTGGCCACAGCGGCGTGGGTAAGTCCACATTGGCCAATGCGATATCCCCGGAATTGCAATTGAAAACGGCTAGCGTTTCCACAGCGCATGCCCAAGGACAACACACCACTACCTTTGCTGAGATGTTTGACTTGGACTCGGGCATTCGTATTATCGATACTCCTGGCATTCGTGGCTTTGGGGTAGTGGATATGAGTCCAACAGAGCTGGCAGATTATTTTTTGGAGTTTTTATCTCTTCAGGAATCGTGCAAATTTCACAATTGTTTGCACGTCGAAGAACCTGATTGTGCTATCAAAGCTGCGGTGGAAAACGGGGCCATAGCCACCAGTCGTTATACCAGTTATTTGCAACTATTAGAAGAAGATACCCCTTACCGAAAATAATTATGCGAGTTGTTATCCAAAGAGTCCGAGAAGCCCAAGTCACCGTCGACCAAAAAGTGGTTGGTGCCATTGAACAGGGGTTGCTCGTTTTGGTTGGTATTGGGACTGAAGATACGGAAGAGGATGCCGATTGGCTGATTCAGAAAATAATTGGGCTTCGAATTTTCAACGATGCGCAAGGTGTGATGAATCGCTCTATTACAGCTATTGAAGGCGAAATATTACTGATCTCCCAATTTACCCTACTGGCAGCCACCAAAAAGGGGAACCGCCCCTCATATATCAGAGCAGCTCGGCCTGAGCAGGCCATTCCCTTGTATGAGTACTGCATCAAAGAATTGATAACGGCTTTGGGGAAACCCATCGCCACAGGTGTTTTTGGCGCAGCTATGAAAGTACAGCTTCTCAACGATGGCCCCGTGACCATACAGATCGATTCTAAAAACAGAGAATAAAGAGCTAGTAGCAAGTAACTTCGGGCTCTAAGGCAATACCAAACTGGGCATGAACAGCTTTTTGAATGTCTTCTGCCAATGCCCAAATTTCGGCTCCTGTCGCATTGCCGTGATTCACGAGCACCAGAGCTTGCTTGGGGTGAACCCCAGCATCACCTCTTCGAACACCTTTAAAGCCGAGTTGATCGATAAGCCATGCAGCAGGCACTTTCACTCCTGTTTTGGAGGGATAAGAGGGCAACTGCGGATGCTTTTTTTGTAAGGCTTCAAAGCGGGAAAGGGACAGTATTGGATTTTTAAAAAAACTCCCACAATTACCAATTTGTTTGGGATCAGGAAGTTTGTTTTGTCGAATTCGTATGACCGCTTCAGCGACGGATTGGATAGTTCTTGGGCGCCCCTGCAATTGGTTCTCTAGCGCCCCATAGGAAGTATGTAGTGGGTGCGGGCTTTTAGCTAAGCGAAACTGGACAGAGGTTACTACTCCTTTTCCTTTGAGTTCATTTTTAAAAATGGAATCCCGGTAGTTCAATTGGCAATCGGCCACCGAAAGGACGCGCTCGGTTAGTGTATCTTTTTGCAAAAAGGTACATTCCTCCATCACTTCTTTGAGTTCTACCCCATAGGCGCCAATATTCTGAATGGGAGCAGCACCCACGCTTCCTGGAATTAAGGCTAAATTTTCGATACCTCCCAGGTCATTTTTCAAGGCCCACAATACAAATTCATGCCAATTTTCTCCTGCCTGCACTTTAACACTCACCTGTGTATCCGTTTCGGCCACCTTTTCAATGCCTTTGAGGTTTATGTGAATGGTTCGCCCCGGATAATTTTTTCTCCAGAGCATATTACTTCCCCCTCCTAAAATTCGAATTGCTCCATTGGGGCGGTATTGCAAGGCCTCTTTCAGTGAAGAAAGGCTATCCACGGATACATATTGTGCGGAACGGGCGTCCACCTTGAAGGTGGTATACGGACGTATGGAATGGTCGTATTGGATTGCTTTCATGCCCACCTAAGATACTAACTCTCTAAGAATTTTGATAGGCTTGAAGTCCTTTCTCTAAAATTTCGGCTGCTCGTTTGAGTTTTGCTTCATTGAGGACAAAAGCGATACGGACTTGATTGGTACCCAGATTTTTAGAAGAATAGAAACCGGCTGCAGGGGCCAACATCACCGTTTGATTCTGATCGGAAAAACTTTCTAGCAAAAAACGAGAAAAGTCTTCCGCATCGGCAACGGGCAATTGGGCAATACAATAAAAAGCTCCTTTGGGTTTGGACACAGCCACGCCTTCAATTTGTTCAAGTAGCGCAATCAAGGAACTTCGTCGACGGCGGTATTCTTCTTTGACCTTCTCAAGATAAGAATCGGGGGCCTCTAGCGCTGCTTCACTGGCCATAAGGGCCAAGGTGGCAGGAGACAATCGCAAGTGGGCAAAATTCATTGCAGTTTGTAGTAAATCTTTGTTCTTTGAAATCATACAGCCCACTCGAGCTCCGCACAAACTATAGCGTTTTGAAACGGAATCAATCATAATGGCGTGTTCACTCCAGTCGGGATTTTGGAGCACCGAATAATGAGACTCCTCTCCGTAGATAAACTCTCGATATACTTCATCAACAATCAGAAAAAGGTCGTGTTTAAGAGCGAGACCTCCCAAGAGTAGTAACTCCTCTTTGGAATACAAATACCCAGTGGGATTGCTAGGATTGCAAAGCAAGATGGCTTTGGTTTTGGGATTTATATGCGCTTCAATTTTATGAAGATTGGGGAGTTTGAATTGGTCTTCAAATTCAGAGACAACGGGCACCACTTTCACATTGGCTGCTGCCGCAAAACCGTTGTAATTCGCATAAAAAGGCTCGGGGATAATGATTTCTTCTTCGGGATCACAAATAACATTGAGAGTGAATGACAAAGCTTCACTGGCTCCCGTTGTCACGATGATGTCATCGGGATCGATGGAAATATCGTGCTTGGCATAATAGGTGCAAAGTTTCTCACGATAGATTTTGGATCCTTGTGAGGTTCCATAGGGAAGCAGTTCTAATTGTTGGTTACGTACTATCTTCATTGCTTCTTCAGGCGCAGCAATATCGGGTTGTCCAATATTCAAATGAAGTACTTCCACTCCTCTGGCTTTAGCTTTTTCAGCATAAGGAACTAGCTTGCGAATGGGGGAAGCCGGTAGTTGTTGTCCTTTAATTGATAGTGTGGGCATACCGAGAATTAGGGTACAAAGATGAAAAAAAAAGTGATGCGTATGTCGTTCAAATTTTGAATCCGAACGAATTGGCAGTAAATTGTTGCAAAATGCCCTAGAAATGCGATGGATCTTAGTATTGACTTTTTTTTTGTTTTTGCCCCCACTTTTGGCACAACAAAAGACAGAATTCCTTTTCCAAAGTGATCGGAAAAAGATTCGTCTTCGGTTTCAGTTTATCAATAATTTGATTGTTATTCCAGTTACGGTAAACGGCCAAGAACTTACTTTTTTATTGGACAGTGGCGTTGGGAAAACGTTATTGTTTAACAATGAGAATGTGTCTCAGCTTCATTTTGAGAATAAAAACCGATACAACCTTTCTGGTTTGGGGCAAGGAGAGGCACTCCAAGCCTACCTAACCCGAGGTAATACGATTCAGTTGGGGCAGCTTTTGGGTATTAACCAAGACATTTTGTTGGTCGATGAAATTGATTTTTCTTTTTCTCGGCGGATGGGAAGACAAATAGACGGCATCCTTGGCTCCGAGTTTTTTAAAACATATCCCATAAAAATTGATTATATCAACCGAAAGATTAGCGTATATAACAACCGGTATCCATTTACTTTTCCCCGAAAGGCAACCCAGTATCCGTTGCAATTTCACAAGAACAAGCCACATATACAAATGACATTAAATCAAAATGGCGATGGCTCTATGCAGAGCACCTTTTTAATTGATACAGGATCGAGTGATGCCTTGTGGCTTTTTGATGCCCATGAAAGTATTGAAAAAACGACCCCTGTATTTAATGATTTTTTGGGTCAGGGAATCAATGGGAATATTTTCGGAGACCGGGGAAAAATAAACTCGATCCAATTGAGCAAGAGACCCATCAAAGATGTAAAAGTAGCCTATCCTGAGATGGACAATTTCAAAACCATCGATTTGTTGTCTGGACGAGTCGGTAGTATTGGGGGTGAATTGTTGAGTCGGTTTACAGTCTACTTTGATTATCCGAACCAACGGATGGCTTTACAACCCAATCGAAAAATAGAAGCCCCCTTTTATTTCAATATGAGTGGGATAGAACTCCAATACAATGGAGTAGAATTGCGAACCAGTAAAGTGAATAATAGTAGTGGGATTAAATACGACAAAGAAGGAAACAATCGGGGGATTGAGATTTTTTTACGTGACGTTATCCAATACGAATTCCAAGATGTCATAGAAATTGCCGAGGTTCGTCCCAATTCTCCTGCAGCTCAATCTGGAATACGAAAAGGCGATGTTCTGTATCGTATAAACAATCGCAAATTGAATCATCTTAAACTTCATGAAGTTGGTGGAATGCTTCAACGAAAACCCGGTAAAAAAATAAAATTATTGTTACGGCGTAACAAAGATATGCTGACCAAAACCTTTGTTCTTGCTCCTTTATTCGACAGTCCCCCTGATTTTTAGAGCAACAATAGGCGTTGCAAGCGAATTGGATTTCACAGTAATGGTCTTGCGAAAAGGCCCCATCCGGTTGGTATCATATCGCACTTGAATTTCCCCTTTCTCACCGGGAGCAATTGGCGCTTCTGGTTTTTTGGGAATCGTACACCCACAGGAAGAAGATACGGATTCAATCATCAAAGCGTCGACTCCTGAATTGGTGAAGGAAAAAATACGATTTCCATCACTTCCTCTTTCAATCGTTCCAAAATCGATGGTTTGTTCTTCGAAGCTTATTTCTTGTGCAAAGGCGGTGTTCAACGCGAATAGAATTAGCAGGGATAAAAGTCGTTTCATAAGTTCCTTATTTATGAGTCTTTCAAATGTTTTTTTATGAAGTGTGGTCTCTGTATTTTTGTTGTGCAAAAATCAGACCACAATATACATGGATATCCCACCAAAATTTAAGTCGCAGGAAATAGAGGATAAGTGGTATCAATACTGGATCGATAATCAGTACTTTAGGTCGATTCCTGATGCTCGGGAACCTTATACCATTGTGATCCCTCCTCCGAATGTTACTGGAGTGTTGCACATGGGGCATATGCTGAATAATAGTTTGCAAGACATACTCATTCGGCGAGCGCGGATGAAGGGCTTCAATGCATGTTGGGTTCCAGGTACAGACCATGCTTCGATCGCAACGGAGGCCAAAGTAGTGGCAAAACTTAAAAAAGAAGGGATTGAAAAGTCCGATCTGAGTCGAGATGAGTTCATGAAACACGCCTGGGAATGGACGCATGAATATGGAGGTGTGATCTTGGATCAACTCAAAAAACTCGGTTGTTCGTGCGATTGGGATCGAACCCAGTTTACTCTAAATGATAATTTATCAGCTTCGGTAATTAAGGTTTTTGTTGACTTATATCAGAAGGGATTGATATACAAAGGGTATCGGATGGTGAATTGGGATCCAGAAGCCCAAACTACATTATCCGATGAAGAAGTTATCCATGAAGAAAAGCAAGGTCTGCTATATTACATCAACTACCCTCTTGCGGAGGATGAAGGGTCGCTTACTATTGCAACAACAAGGCCTGAGACAATTTTCGGAGACACCGCCATCTGTATACATCCCAAAGATGAACGCTTCACGATGCTTCATGGTAAAAAAGCGATAGTTCCTATCGTGGGACGTGAAATTCCCATCATATTAGATGATTATGTAGATCCAGCGTTTGGAACCGGCTGTTTGAAAGTAACCCCGGCTCACGATCCCAATGATAAAGCATTGGGAGAACGCCACCAATTGGAAGTAATCGATGTTTTTCATCCCGATGGACGCCTTAATGAACACGCTGGCGATTGGGAAGGGGAAGATCGGTTTGTGGCCCGGAAATCTTTCATTAAGGCTCTTGAGAAAGAAGGGTTCCTGGTGAAGAAAGAAAATCACATCAATAATGTAGGAACTTCTGAGCGGACCAAAGCGGTGATTGAACCGCGATTGTCAGATCAATGGTTCTTGAAAATGGAAACCCTAGCAGAACCGGCTATCAAGGCTGTATTGGAATCGGAGGAAGTGGCCCTATTGCCCAAAAAGTTCAAAAACACCTACCGCCATTGGATGGAAAACATCCGGGATTGGAATATCTCACGTCAACTCTGGTGGGGCCATCAGATTCCTGCCTATTATTATGGAAAAGGGAAAAATGATTTTGTCGTAGCTGCGACGCAGGATAAGGCCTTGTCGTTGGCTCAGGAAAAAACAGGGAATCCTAAATTAACCGTCGCCGATTTACGTCAAGATGAGGACGTTTTGGATACATGGTTCTCCTCTTGGTTGTGGCCTATTTCAGTATTTGATGGTGTGGTGCATCCAGAGAATGAAGAAGTAAACTATTATTATCCTACACAAGATTTGGTCACTGGTCCCGACATTTTGTTTTTTTGGGTGGCTAGGATGATTATATCGGGCTATGAATTGCGACAAAAACCTCCTTTTGAAAAGGTCTATCTCACAGGCTTGGTTCGAGATAAACAAGGACGTAAGATGTCAAAACAATTGGGAAATTCGCCAGATGCTTTGGGCCTCATCGATACCTTTGGGGCAGATGCGGTTCGCGTGGGTCTCATGTTGAGCACGGCAGCAGGAAACGATTTACTCTTTGATGAAAGCCTGTGCCAACAAGGGAAAAACTTTTCTAATAAAATATGGAATGCATATCGGTTGATACAAAGCTGGGAAGTATCCGATCATTCCCTTTCACCAGCAGCCGATGTTGCTTTGGAATGGTATGAAAACTCTTTCAATAGAGCCCTAGAACAAGTAGAAGATCATTTTTCAAAGTACAGAGTTTCTGATGCGTTGATGACATTGTATAAGTTGGTCTGGGATGATTTTTGTTCCTGGTTACTCGAAGCCATTAAGACACCAGATAATTCGATTGATATACTAACCAAAACAAGGGTCATCGCACTTTTTGAAAACAACCTGAGAGTGCTCCATCCCTTTATGCCTTTCCTCACGGAAGAATTGTGGCATTTTTGTGGAACACGGACGCCAAATGAAGCTTTGGTGATTTCTCAATGGCCAACACCAGCTCCTTTTGACAAAAAACTACTAGATGATTTTGACCAAATCCAACAATTGATTGGTGCCGTTCGAAAGTTTAGAAAGGAGAAAAACATAGGTTTTAAAGCAGCGATTCAATTGCATGTAATCAACGATAAAACCCCTTGGAATCAGTATGAATCCTTATTGAAACAATTGGGTTTTATTGAAAATTTCCTATACGAATCACCTTCTGATTCGCAAATGGGGGGAACTTTCCGTGTGGGAGGCGCCGAATTTTTTATTCCCTTGGAAGGTAGAATTGACGTCGATGCGGAAAGACAAAAACTAGAAGAAGAACTGCAATACGCCCAAGGGTTTCTTCAATCTGTTGAAAAGAAGTTAAGTAACGAACGCTTTGTGAATAATGCACCCAAACAAGTTGTAGCTATTGAAAAAAAGAAAGCTGCTGATGCAGTACTTAAAATAAGGGTTCTAAAAGAAAGCTTAGCTAAACTGATGCAATAACATCTATTCCGCCCTTGACATGTTGGTGGAGATTGACTTTCAAAGGGGTTCCTAAAGGAAGGAAGAGATCTACTCTCGATCCAAATTTGATAAAACCAGCATCGGTCCCTTGCACGACATCGGTATCCTTCTCAGCGTAATTAACTATTCGCCGTGCCAAGGCACCAGCGATCTGACGGTAGAGTATGGCGCCAAAAGTCTGATTTTCTAGAACAACTGTGGTTCGTTCGTTTTCTTCTGACGATTTGGGATGCCAGGCCACCAAATATTTCCCAGGATGGTATTTGCTAAAGACAATCTTGCCACTCATACAATAGCGGGTCACATGGACATTTAAGGGCGACATAAAAATGGAAACTTGCAATTTTTTTTCTTTGAAAAACTCTTTTTCAAACACTTCTTCAATCACAACTACTTTGCCATCGACAGGAGCGTAAAGAAGGGTGTCATCAATAGGGGTATCTCTTTTAGGATTTCTAAAAAACTGCAACACCAATACCAATATTCCTATGGCAACAACTTGGGTTCCTTTTTGAATATATAGGTTGGTGAAGGCATATTCTGCACCTATTGAAATGGCTGCTACCAATACAAAGGTGATTAAGATGATTTGAAATCCTTCTTTATGAAACATAACGGGTGATTTGTATTAATAAATAAATAAAAGGGGCAGCATAGATGATGCTGTCCATTCTGTCATAGAACCCTCCATGACCTGGAAATAAACGACCACTATCCTTCACGCCTGCAATGCGCTTGAATTGGGATTGAATCAAGTCCCCGTATGTTGCCAAAGAGGGAATAAGAATACTCAAGCAGAGAATCAATAGTGGTGAATGGGAAAAAGACGAATCCAAGAGGTAGAATGCCCCACCCGCAATCAAACAAAAAAACTGTCCTCCCCAAAAACCTTCCCATGATTTATTTGGAGAGATGCTCGGAAATAAAGGTGTTTTACCCCATAGACTTCCGACAAAATAGGCCCCACTATTGTTGACCCATATCAACAGGTAGACCAAAAGCATCAATTGGGGATAGAAGTGGCTTTGATTGCCATAAATCGCAATAATAAAGAAACCAGAGAAAACGATATAGCCCATTGCGATGAGTTGGTGAATTGCCTCGTAATTAAATTTAAAGGGATGCCACAAACGATAAACAAAAAGCAAACAGGAAATAAGGGAGAATGCTAAAAAAAATAAAATCCATTGATAGGGAATTAGAGCGTTGTAATGCGCAACATAGATCCCTAAAACAAGAAGTAAGGGTAGTGTGAATGAGAATTGATTCAAACGGTAGAATTCTACCGTAGCCAGTGCTGAAAAAATAAATAAAACTGGATAAAAATAAAGGGGCCCCCAAGTGATAGCCAAAACGAGGACCAGGGCATAAAGTATTCCAGAATACAGACGAATTTTTAGGTCGTTCATGAACCTATTCTTGTAGGATTAAGTATATTTTTTTGGCGGAACTTCCCTGGGTCAGAAAATCATTATTTTTTGAGGAATCCTTTACATTCAATGTGGTAATGTTGGTGGGAAGATCACCAAAATATTTAGATTTTAATAGCGTCATTCCTTCACTGATATCAGGGGCAAATTGATCGGTACTAGCATAGAGGATTAAATCATCAGGGAGTGCGTCCAATGTTAGATTGTGGATTTGATGATGACAAATGAGCATGCCTCCTTTATTAGCTATCAGGTATTCACAGTTGAGAAATAAAGCTTTTGTTTCCTTTGGGATAACTGAAGAAAAATTTAAATTAAAACCTTGTGCTAAGATTTTATTTAAGCAAACGACCTGTTTATTATCCCAAGAATTTTCTAGAAGAATTTTATCTAAGGTTTTTAAAGCCGCATTTTTATTTTCAACAAACAAAAATTTACCTCCTTTTTCGGTAAACTTTTTAGCAAAATTAATTTCGACAGGGTCTGTTATTTTAGGCATGAAAGGACTTCGCTCCTCTGTCTCCTTAGAAGTACCTTTTTTACCTAAAAAGTTTTTCCAGAAATTCAAAATACCTGTCTTAGCTTATTTCGATGGCATCGTCTTTTTGGTCGTCCTTTTGGGCTTGTTATCCACCATCTCTACTTTTTTAAACGGACGTTCTCCCAGCAATTCTATCAAATCGTCTTTAAAGATAACTTCTTTTTCCAAAAGGCGTTCTGCGAGAGCGGTCAATTTGGTTTTGTTTTGTTTCAAAATTTGACAAGCACGCTTGTATTGAGATTCAATTATTTTTGAGATTTCGTTGTCGATAACCTTGGCCGTTTCGTCGGAATAAGGTTTTGAAAAATTATAGTCTGTTTGGCCAGAAGAATCGTAATAGGTAATATTCCCAATATTATCGTTGAGCCCATATACAGAAACCATAGCACGAGCTTGTTTAGTGACTTTTTCCAGGTCGCTTAAAGCCCCTGTTGAAATTTTGTTAAAGGTGATTTTCTCTGCAGCTCGTCCACCCAATGCGGCACACATTTCGTCCAACATTTGTTCGGTTCGAACAATCATCCGTTCTTCTGGTAGATACCAGGCTGCCCCCAGTGATTGTCCTCGTGGTACTATAGTTACTTTAACAAGCGGAGCGGCGTATTCGAGCAACCAACTGGTTAGAGCGTGTCCGGCCTCATGAAAGGCAATGGTTTTCTTTTCTTCTTGGGTGATGATTTTATTTTTCTTTTCTAATCCTCCAACAATTCTATCTACCGCATCTAAGAAATCTTGCTTACCAACAGATTTCTTGTTTTTTCTAGCTGCTATTAATGCTGCTTCGTTACATACGTTGGCAATATCGGCTCCCGAGAATCCAGGCGTCTGCTTGGCTAAAAATTCAATATCCAAGGTTTTAATTACTTTCAATGGAGCCAAATGAACTTTAAATATTTCACGGCGTTCATTCAGATCCGGGAGATCTACATAAATTTGACGATCGAAACGACCGGCACGCATCAATGCCTTGTCAAGGACATCGGCTCTGTTGGTGGCCGCCAATACAATAACATTCGTTTTAGTTCCAAAACCGTCCATTTCTGTCAATAATTGATTGAGGGTGTTTTCTCGTTCGTCATTGGATCCTGTCATGTTGTTTCTTCCTCTTGCACGGCCAATAGCATCGATTTCATCAATAAATATAATGGCAGGAGATTTTTCTTTAGCTTGTTTGAAAAGGTCTCGAACACGAGAAGCTCCCACACCGACAAACATTTCCACAAAATCGGAACCCGAAAGGGAAAAGAAAGGAACCTTTGCTTCTCCAGCAACGGCTTTGGCTAATAATGTTTTACCGGTGCCTGGTGAACCTACAAGAAGGGCTCCTTTGGGGATTTTACCTCCTAATTTGGTGTATTTCGTTGGGTTTTTTAGAAAATCGACAATTTCCTGAACCTCTTCCTTGGCCCCTTCCAAACCTGCAACATCTTTAAAAGTAACCTTTACATCGGTGTTTTGGTCAAACAATTTGGCCTTTGATTTTCCAATATTGAAAATTTGACCTCCTGCGCCACCAGCTCCACCGCCAGACATTCGACGCATTAAAAAGATCCAGACACCAACGATTAATAATATGGGAAGAAAACTTAGAAGAACATCCATCCAACGGTTTTCGATGGTGACAAATTCGTAGTTAAAAACTATATCATTATTTTCCGCTTTTTCCAATTTGCGCTGAAACAATTCCAAGTTACCCACTTCGAATTGATAATGAGGTCCCTTATTGTTGTCCTGGCCAAGGAAATTCTTTTTTGTAACTCTTTCGTGAATTTTCTTATTGAGTGCTTCTTGATTTAAGGTAATTTGAGCGAGGTTTTTATTGACTACAACAACCTCATCAACATCACCATCATTCAAGTAACGTTCAAATTCACCGATGTTAATCTTGTTGAGATTCTGCCAATTGTTGTCCCCACCAAAAAGACTCATACTCAGCAGGAGTACGATAACAATGCCATAAATCCAATAGGGATTAAACTTTTGCGGTACTGGTTTCTTGTTTTTACTCATTCTTTTTTATTTCATAGCGATTTCTGTAGTAACAGCATCTCCCCACAGTCCTTCGATGTTGTAATGATCACGAATGTGACGTTGGAAAACATGCACTACAATATTTACATAATCTATCAAAACCCATTCAGCCACAGATTCACCTTCTGTGTGGTAGGGTTTTTCGCGTAAGGTTTTACTTACTGTTTTACTTATCGAGTTGACAATGGCTGCTACATGTGTATTGGACGTTCCCGAACAAACCACAAAATAACTGCAAACCGTATTTTCAATCTCTCTCAAATCTAGCAGGTGTATATCAAGGCCTTTTACTTCTTCAATGCCCGCTATAATTGTTCTCATCAATTCATCTTCTTCCCGGTTCTTTTTTGCCATTAAAAATCTTTAGTTTTACACAAATTTACACAATAAATATCCCCGATACACAAATACTTGACTGCATTCAAAATACACAAACTTGATGCCACCACCTCGACCAACGAAGTGTTAAAAAAGCGCATCTCAAAAAATGAAGCAAGTGTCCCCAGGGTTGTTTGGGCCGAGTATCAAACAGAAGGGAGAGGACAATTTGCCAACCGTTGGGAATCTCAGAAAGGGAAAAACCTTACTTTCAGTGTGTTCTGGCCAGAATTACCTCTTGGGGTGTTAGATCATTTTCAAGTTAATAAGGGGGTTTGTTTAGCTCTTGTTAGGGTTCTTAGATCCTACGAAATTCCAGCAATAAAAATAAAATGGCCAAACGACATTTTGTCAGGCAACTCAAAAGTGGCAGGGCTTCTCATTGAGAATTACCTCCAAGGAAAGGAGTTAAAATCCACCATAGTTGGAATAGGTATGAATGTGAATCAATCCGATTTTTCGAGCTATTCCCAAGCCAGTTCACTGTCACTACTGCTTGGAAAAGAATTGGATCGCAATGTTCTTTTTGAAAAACTGCTTCAGGAAATTGAAGCTTTTTTCCTCTCACTGAATAATCAAGTTGTAGAAGAAATTCAAAAAACCTATATAGAAAACCTATATGGATATGAGCAATGGTGCATGTTTGAGTACAAGAATAATAAACGCAAAGGGAAAATTATTGGAGTAAACCCTTCTGGTGCGCTCCAATTGGAATGGCAATCTGGAGAAATAGAAATATTTAACGACTCTAAGCTTTTGAAATTGATTCGTTAAGCATCCGATGCCCATTCTGAGGGGTTTTCTCTCCATTTTTTTAACAATTCCAATTCTGAGTCATCAATAGCCATTTGTTGCTTGGCCACTGCGATAAGGGTGGAATAGTCCGATAGAGTATGCAATTTGACTGCAGCTTCTTTAAAGTTCTCGGCTGCTGTGGGAAAACCATAGGTGAACAATGCAATCATACCAAGCACCTCTGTCTGTGCGCTTCGCAGGGCATCAACGGCTTTGAGGCTACTTTTACCGGTACTGATCAAGTCCTCAACTACCACTACTTTGGAGGCTTGCTGAAGGTGCCCTTCGATCTGATTTTGTCGACCATGCTTTTTCGTTTCCGGACGAATGTAAACGAAAGGAAGATTCATCTGATGGGCCACAAGCATTCCTATTCCAATGGCTCCTGTGGCAACACCAGCAATCACTATGTCCCGTCCATAAAGAGCTGTGAGCTGACTTGCTATTTCTTGTGCTAAAAAAGAACGGATTTCTGGAAAGGAAAGGCTCACTCTATTATCGCAATAAATTGGGGATTGCCATCCACTGGCCCAAGTAAACGGATTTTTTGGACTCAATTTTATTGCATTAATTTGTAGGAGGTGCTCGGCTGTTTTTGTAGCCGTTTGCATATCATAAATCATGGGTTAAATGTATAAAGTTTTTTTCAACCATAAGCCTATTTATTTGACGAGCTCTCGGGAAATCAATACCGACTCGACCCCTCTATTTCATATTAAATACAGTGCCAAAAATTTTATTCTAAAAGCACTGAAATCCTCCAAAATTAAAGCCGTATACCTCTATCATAAAGATGAGGAAAAGCTGTGGAAGCACTTTGTAAAACGCTTCCCAATCGTTGAGGCAGCTGGAGGATTGGTGAAGCATTCCAACGGGCGTATACTAATGATATTCAGAAATGGAAAATGGGATTTGCCCAAGGGGAGAATAGAAAAGAAAGAACTTATTTTGGATGCGGCTGTTCGAGAGGTTACTGAAGAAACTGGGGCAACAGACTTAATTGTTTTAAAACCATTACCAATCACCTATCATATTTTTTCTCGAAACGGGAAGCATCGTTTGAAAAAAACACATTGGTATTTAATGAAAACTGACTTTACAAGAAGATTACAGCCTCAATTGGAAGAAGGGATTAAAAAGGCAGAATGGAAATCGAAGGAGGAAATATCCCAATTACTGGATAATGCCTACGAGAATATTAAAATCCATTTTGAACAAAAAGGGGTCCTATCTTAGGGAAAGGTTCTTGGGGACCAAAGACGAATAATCTCCACCATTGCGAATCACATCCCTCACAATTGAACTGCTGATATAGGAGGTTTTGGCTGCGGTTAGGAAAAATAATGTTTCAATTCCAGAGAGGGTGCGGTTGGTGTGAGCGATTGCTTTTTCAAACTCAAAATCAGCCGGATTACGAAGCCCTCTTAAGATAAAGTCGGCTTCAATTTTTTTGCAAAAATCGGTGGTGAGCCCAGAGTAGGTAGTTATTCTAATTTTGGAATGTTCCTTGAATACAGATTTGAGAAAGCCTATTCGCTGGGCTTCGGAAAACATGTATTTCTTTTCACTATTTTTTCCAACAGCAATTACAATTTCATCAAAAAGAGGCAGCCCTCTTAAGATAATATCTTCATGTCCGAGAGTGATTGGATCAAAGGAACCTGGAAAAACAGCGCGTTTCATAGGAATGTTTTATACAAAATTATGGATTTCTTTGAAGTGCTTCATTGACCAATTCACAAAATAATTCCTGAAGACTCAATCCAGCTGCAGCACATTGTTGCGGAATGATACTGGCTTGGGTCATACCAGGAACAGTATTAATTTCCAATAGATGCGGCATACCCTCTACAAAGATAAAATCGGATCGTGTGATCCCTACTAATCCCAGTTTGTCGTATAGCAATTGGCCCCAATGA
>DQCR01000068.1:0-15826 GCA_003533785.1 Flavobacteriaceae bacterium | reverse complement strand
CCCTACTAATCCCAGTTTGTTGTATAGCAATTGGCCCCAATGAGAGAGCTGTCTTTGCCAAGCTTCAGGAATATCAGCAGGTGTAATCTCTTTTGATTCCCCCCTGTATTTTGCTGCATAATCAAAGAAATCATTTTCAGTGATGATTTCGGTAGGGGGGAGTACTGTTATTTTGTTTTTTAGTCGCACTACCCCTAAGGAAATTTCACGCCCTTCCAAGGCTTGTTCAATAAGCAATTGAGTGTCTTCTTCGAAGGCTTTGGGAATCGACTCTTCAAGTTCCTGTAGTGTTGAGGCTTTGAAAACACCAAAACTACTACCAGCTCTATTGGCTTTGACAAAGCAGGGAAGACCAACCGCGTTTATTATGGCCTTTAGGTCAATGACATCTCCTTTATCTACCAATACCGAAGGAGCCGTGGGCACTCCCAGATTTCGTGCCATTGCAATGCAATCTCTTTTATTGAAAGTCAACGCTGCTGGATACATGGCGCAACTAGTGTGTGGAATCTTTTCAAAATCCAATAATGCAGCCAATTTACCATCTTCTCCAGGACTCCCGTGGAGCGCATTGAAAATCACATCAAATCGGAGCGTTTTTCCTTGGTATTCAAACTCAAACGTTCCCACGGGAACGGATTGTTCTTCTCCATTACCGTCCAGAATAATCCATTTATTTGATTTTATTTGAAGGAAAAAAACAGCGGCAAAAGATTTTTCAAGATGTTCCCTCACCGTTTGAGCACTTTGCATGGAGATTTCTGCTTCGGAGGAATAGCCATGACAAGCAATACCGACAATTGGGTTCGACATATACGTCTGCTTTGCACCAAAGGTAGGCAATTCTTTCGCTATGCTTTTTACTATCTTTACGGCAAAATTGACTGCATGATTTTTTTGCGCTTTCTCTTTAGCCGTTTTTTTTTGAAACAATTGCTCCTTGCTGGATTAACTGGATTGGGGTTGATTGTTTTGACACTTGACATTCTTGATACCTGGACTCATAACGGACAAACGCAAGAAGTACCCAATCTGCTGAATCTTCAGCTCGCCGAGGCAAATGAAGTCTTGCAAAAGCAAAAGCTGCGTATGGAAGTATTAGACTCTGCTAAATACAATCCTTCATTACCCCCACTAGCCATTACAGAACAGAATCCACTTCCAGGGGAAGCTGTGAAGACAAATCGCAAAATATATTTGACGATAAACCCATCAGACTTCCGAAAAGTGAGAGTTCCAAATATTATTCAAATCACGAAACGAAACGCTGCTTCTATTCTTAAGTCGGTTGGATTGACTATTGGAAAGACCACCTATCGAGATAATATTGGGAAAAACATGGTGCTTGAGATGCGGTATGAAGGAGAAAAAATTGCACCGGGAACAGTGCTTCCAAAAACGACACCTATCGATATAGTATTGGGAAATGGAAAACGATAATTCCAAATCTGAAGGCTTTCCTTTGGATTCTCCGCTTTATGAACATTATCGGTTTCAAGCCGATGCTGGACAAGAGCCGCTTCGGGTAGATAAGTATTTAATGAATCGAATTGAGAACGCTACACGGAACAAAATTCAACAAGCGGCTAAGGTTGGGAGTATTTTTGCCAATGATCAAGTGGTTAAGTCCAATTACAAAGTTAAAGGAGGGGATGAAATCAAGGTTCTTTTTCATCACCCGCCTCATGAAAACCTGTTGATTGCTGAAGAAATACCGCTAGATATTGTCTTTGAAGACGACACTTTAGTCATCATAAATAAACCAGCAGGTATGGTTGTACACCCGGGCCATGGAAACTATTCTGGTACTTTGGTCAATGCCTTACTGCATCACTTTAACAATTTACCAACCAATAGCCAAGAGCGGCCAGGCCTAGTACATCGCATTGACAAAGACACTAGCGGTTTGCTTGTCATTGCCAAAACGGAGTCTGCGATGACCCACCTAGCTCAACAGTTCTTCGACAAAAGCTCGGAGAGAGAGTATATTGCCCTAGTGTGGGGGGATGTAGTTGAGGACAAGGGAACCATTGACGAATTCATTGGAAGACACCCCAAAAACAGATTACAAATGACTGTTTTCCCCGAGGGTGATCAAGGCAAAAAAGCGGTAACCCATTATGAAGTTATCGAACGCCTTCGCTACCTAACATTAATAAAGTGCAAGCTGGAAACAGGGCGTACCCACCAAATCAGAGCGCACATGAAATATCTGGGGCATCCCTTGTTCAATGATGCACGCTACGGTGGTGATGTATTGCTTAAAGGAACACACTTTACCAAGTACAAACAATTTGTAGACAATTGTTTTACATTGATGCCTCGCCAAGCACTACACGCCCGAACACTTGGATTCATACACCCTAGATCGGGAGAGAAAGTACATTATGAAGCTCCTTTACCAGAAGATTTTTTAACGGTTCTTTCCAAATGGCAACACTATGTAAAACACAAGTTGACATAAGCCAAGGAAAGTTTTACCTTTGAAGAAAACGATATGAAGATTCTTCTTTCTCCCGCCAAGTCAATGAATCTGGATCGACCGATCCCTACCTATGAATACAGCGAAATTGCTTTTGGACAAGAAGCAACTAAAATCAACAAATTGTTGCAAAAGAAATCCGTTCGTTCTCTATCCAAATTGATGGATATATCCGATGACCTTGCATCGCTTAATTTTGAACGAAATCATCAATTCTCCTTTCCTTTTTCGAAAGAGAACGCCCGTCCCGCAGCTTTCTTCTTCGACGGAGATGTATATCAAGGATTGGATGTAGAGTCGCTCGACAACAAACATTACCAAGCCCTTCAGGATCGGGTGCGCATCCTTTCTGGTTTGTACGGTATTCTCAGACCCATGGACTTGATTCAAGCATACCGATTGGAAATGGGAACTAAATTCCCTGTGGGGAATAAGAAAAACTTAGTCGCTTTTTGGAAACCCAAGCTCAGCTCGCATTTGAATGATGAATTGGAGCTAGATGAATGGGTAGTTAACTTGGCCAGTATCGAATATTTCGCTGCAATTGATACCCAATCCTTAAAGGGACAATTGCTCCACCCTCAATTCAAAGATTACAAAAACGGTACCCTCAAAACAATTTCTTTTTTCGCCAAAAAGGCAAGAGGAATGATGGCACGTTATTTAGTCAAAAATAAATGTGAGAGTAGAGAAGAAATTTTGCTCTTCGATGAGGGCGGCTATCAATATAGCGAAGCGAACACCTCAGATCCTTTGAAACCTGTTTTTGTTCGATAGATTTTCCATAGGCCCCAAATCCCTTAATAAATTCTCATGAGTGGAGAAAATAAGTGGCTGCATATGCACCCGTTTGAACCTTTTCTTCCCAAGGAAGCTACGCATTTGATTGTGGGAACCCTACCGCCTCCTCGTTTTTCCATCGGAAGTTTAAAGAAGGGGGATGTCTCTTTTTGTTATGGGAGTATCGATGGTCAATTGTGGCCCATTTTGGATCGCATATACGGACTGGGACTAAAGTATGAAAATACATCCTTAGCCATTCAGCAACGGAAAGAGTTTCTTCGGTTATACAACATTGGGATCTGTGAAATCGTAGCACACTGTTATCGGGAAAAAGTGGATGCCTCGGACTTGGGAATGCGCGAGGTTCAACTTCGTGATTTGTTTTATTATTTGGATCAAGTGCCGCAAGTGACTACTCTATTATTTACTGGAGGGGGAAGCAAAAATGGTCCGGAATATTTTTTTAAAAGCTATCTAAAGAAAAAAGGATTGGATTTCTTTTTAGAAAAAGATGCTGTACCCCGACAACATTCGTTTACCTTTCAGCAACGCCGTATTCGTACTTATTCACTCACGGCTCCTTCTGGAGCGGCCAACCGTGCAATAGGGGCTATGGATGCATACAAAGCTCAAAAAGCTGTTCAGCCAAAATTCAATACTATCGATTTTAGAGTGCAACAATACCAAAAAGTATTTCCGCCAGTTATTTGAGTGCAGGATGGATTCCCATAATATGACTGGTCTTGTAACGGTCCAAAAAATGTTTTGTAAGATAGCTACTGCCCTCCAAATCCGAATCTGTTAGTACCCTTTTCAAGTCGATATCCAAATAGGCACGGTATAAAGGTCTAGATAAAGGAGCATAACTGTAGTGCCAAGGTTCGTAATTAAATCCAGTGCGTTGGAGTTGGTCGGGATACGCACAAATAAATCCAAAGGTTGCCGCATTTTCTTCCAGCCAAATATGGAGCGGTTCATAAGGACCTCCTTCGTGAAATTTTTCTGCAAGCAGAACATCACCTTGAGATTCAATTGTTCCATCGATGATATCAATTTCAGTTCCCCAATGATGTCTGGAGGTTCCAGGTAAGGTAGAGTATTCAATGATTTTTTGAATATTCTCTTCTGGAGAAAGCCCCGCCTGTCTGTTGGCTTTGTATTTGCGATTCCAAATGGCTCTTTGACGCTCATAGGAACGAAAGCCAGAGACCACTTTAATGTCAATTCCAACCAATAACGCTGCCTTTTTCATTTTTTCAAAAGCTTGAATGACTTCGCTTAAAAGTTGGTATTCAGCCCCTTCTAGGGCCATGTTTTTTTTTCCTAATAATTGAGCTTCATCAAACGATTGTTCCTGACCCACTGCCGACCAAACAATTAGAAATAAGAAGAAAACTTTATAAATCATGAGTTGCTTTTATAAAATCGGATATGAGGACCTGCCGTTGGAATATTAAATTCTTTTCCCACGGGGGAGTAGCCAAGAATTTGATATAGCTTTTGAGCGTGAACTCGAGCGTTCAGCCAAAATAAATCTGGCTGGTGTTTTTTTTGGAGTTGTTCTTCGGCTTCAACGAGGAGTCGGCTCGCAATCCCTTGGCGTTGAAAAGCTTCCAGTACCGCCATTCCTCTAAACTGATATGCATGCTGACCCAAAAATTCATCACATTCATTTTCCATGGACGAAAGGATTCCTACCATTTGATATCCCATAAAGGCGGCCCAGTGGTGGGATTGGGGATCATTGTCCTTTTCAAAATGACAACTGGAGACAGGTAGTCCTTGCCGAAGCATTTGATGTCGAATGGGTATGGTGTCTTTAGCGAGGACTTCTTGGATGGTATACTTCACGCCTCCAAAATAAAAAAAAATGATATATTTGGCCCCATGCGGGAGTAGCTCAGTTGGTAGAGCGTCAGCCTTCCAAGCTGAATGTCGCCGGTTCGAACCCGGTCTCCCGCTCAAATTCTTTTCTTAAATTTTCCCTCATTTTTTTCGTAATTGTTTTCCCGCGCCTATCTTTAAGAAATGAAGCAGTGGATTTCCTTTCTCGTACTATTCTTTTTTTTTGGAGTCAATGCTCAAAAGCGAGACTACATTCAAGGCAAATTAATTTATAGAAATGCGAATGTAGTTGCAGCCAATGTAATCAATAACACTGCACAACGAAGCACGATAACGGACAGTAATGGGGGGTTTGAAATTGAAGCAGCCCTGGGAGATGAGCTTATTTTTTCATCGGTTCAGTATACCATACGGGTGGTTACTATCACCCCTGAGATTATGAAAAACAAGCGTTTGATTGTAACGGTCAATGAGAAAGTTCAGGCTTTGGAAGAGATCGTAGTTACTCCGGAAGACACAGAACAATTTATGGATCTTAAAAATGAAGAATTCAAAGGTTACGATTACAAGCAGGATAAGTCTACCAAAATTCAGAATACAGCGATGGATGAACCTCGTTTAACCAATGGTATAAACTTTGTGAATGTGGCTAAGCTAGCTGTAAAACTGCTTCAAGGGAAATCGGCTCAAGAAAGAAAAAATCTGACCCCCAGCCGTGTACTGCCTTATTTATTTGAGGACAGTTTTTTCATCGATACCTTGTCTTTAGAAAAGGATCAAGTGGTTGGATTTTTGGAATATATTGATGAGCGTCTGCCCCCACAAGACCTTATGAATAAAAGCAAAGAATTTGAACTCATTGACTATTTGATCAATGAAAGCGAGGCCTATCTATCTCAGTTATAGCAGCTCCCTTCTAGGGATTGTACTCTTTTATCTTAGTAGTTCACTACTTTGGTCTCAAGAGTTTAAAGAACTATCTGGAAAAGTGGTGAATGATTCCTTATCAGTTAGTGGCATTCACATACTCAATAAAACCAAAGGGATAGCGTCTATTACCAATGCCGATGGCGAATTTGAAGTAGTTGTTTCTCCTGGTGACGTCATTTTGTTCTCAGCAGTTCAATTTAAGCCCAAAGTGATACCCATTGAGCGCTCTCTTTTTGAAGCGTCAGAACTCACTGTCTATCTTGAACCTTTTGTCAACCAATTAGAGGAAGTAGTGGTTCGCGCCTACAATCTTACGGGAGACGTCAGTCGCGATCTAACAAACCCTGAAATTAAAGATCCAGTCAATTTTTATTCCTTAAATATACCTGGCTACGGGGGGAAACGAGAAGAAAAGATCGTGTCCAAAAAAACTCTACTGCTCAATACGCTTTTGTTGCCTTTATCAGGAGGGATTAATATAGAGGCTGCCTACAAGCATTTTTCGGGTTATTACAAAAACTTAAAGAAAAAAAGACAATGGGAAGCTCGGTTCGAGACCACCTATCAAATAATTAAATTTTACGGCGTCCAATTTCTTATGAATAATTATTTGATAGAGGAACCTGCGGTCTATGAATTTATAACCGGAGCCCAAGAAAATTATCCCATAGATGACGCTTTTCGAAAAAAAAATCACGAGCAGGTGCTCTCTTATCTTGAAACTCATGCGTCTGTTATTGGGGGCGAGAATAATTCAAAATCTTTAAATGAAAAATAGACTATTGTTTTTATGGGCTTCTTGTTTTATGATTCTCTTTACGTCCTTTGATATCCATGAAGTTTACATTTCGTCCCTTCAAATGGAATGGAAACAGCAATCTGGTGAAATACAACTCACACTGCAGCTTTTTACAGATGATTTGGAAACCGTACTTCAGTCAAGAACAGATAGCCGCATTCAATTGGATCCCGACCATCAATCGGTCGACTCTTTGCTCGTACTGTATTTGAATGAGGTTCTTGCCCTTTCCTATTTCAACAATCCGATACCTATTAGCTATTTGGGTAAAAAATATCAGGATGATCTGAGTCGAATTTTCATCAGTGTTCCTCTTCCAGAAGCAGTGGAAAAGGTTGATATGGAGTATCAGCTTTTTTTGAAACAATTTCCTAGCCAGCAGAACGTCGTTCACTTTAAAAACGGTTCCTATCTAAAAAGCTATTTGTTTGATGGACAAAACCGTCGTTACTCTATACTTTTAAGCGACCAATAAATTGGGTTTGTCCATTGAAAATATACTTAAAATATTAAATTTGATAGCAAAATCCAGATTATGAGAACACTAACCTACCTACAAACGAGTTTATTAACTTTTTTTTCATTTATTCTGTGGAGTCAAGACACTCCAACAGAAAGAGAAGGTGGACATCTAAACAACAACAAATTCAAACAGTTGTATGAAGAGTTTTCTACCCCCAATAGATACCGAACCGCGTCAGGGGCCCCAGGCGATTCTTACTACCAACAGCAGGTAGATTATGTAATGGACCTGGAATTGGATGACCGTAATACCAAATTATATGGGGAAGAGACAATCACCTACAGCAACAACTCTCCAGACGCTTTACCTTATTTATGGGTCCAATTGGATCAGAATATTCGTCAAAAAGAAGCTCCTGCTCTGGAAAAAAATGGCACTGGATTTCAGCCCTTAACCCGAGCGTCAACATTTGTAAAAAATTATATGGACGAGCCCTTTGATGGGGGATTTCACATTGAATCGGTTAAAACTACTAATGGCAAGCCACTTTCTTATGTGATCAATCAAACCATGATGCGAGTAGATCTACCGAGCCCCATTCCTCCGGGAGGGCAATATAGTTTTTCCATTAAATGGTGGTATAAAATCAATAATCACGTCACCAATAGAGCCCGTTCGGGCTACGAGTATTTTCCCGAAGACGGAAATAGAGCATATGTCATTGCTCAATTCTTCCCTAGAATGGCAGTGTATAATGACGTTGAAGGCTGGCAGAATTATCAATTTTGGGGTAATGGTGAGTTTGCCCTCAACTTTGGTAATTATGAAGTCAACCTAACAGTTCCATCCGATCATGTAGTAGAAGCTACAGGGCAGCTACAAAACCCCAAAGAAGTATTGTCTCGCGAAGAGTTCAAGCGTTACAAAACGGCTCAGAATACATTTGATACCCCTATAATTATTGTTTCCGAGGACGAAGCCATTGCTAAAGAGACTCAGTTTTCTGATAAGAAAAAGACGTGGCGTTTTGTGGCCGATAATGTTCGTGATTTTGCTTTTGCCAGTTCAAGAAAATTTATCTGGGATATGATGGCTGTTCAAGTAGGCCCGCGAAAAGTGATGGCGGTATCCTTGTATCCAAAAGAGGGAAATCCCCTGTGGGAAGACTATTCTACTGTAGCCGTAGCCCAGACATTGGACACTTATTCAAGATATACTTTCAATTATCCTTATCCCAAGGCGGTATCGGTACATGCTAGAAATCAAGGAATGGAATACCCAATGATCTGTTGGAATTATGGCCGACCCGAAGAAGACGGCACTTATTCAGATCGCACCAAGTTTGGAATGATAAGTGTAATCATCCATGAAGTGGGCCACAATTATTTCCCCATGATTGTAAATTCCGACGAGCGACAGTGGGGATGGATGGACGAAGGCCTAGATACATTTATGCAATACCTCACCGAACAGGAGTTCGGAGCTAATTTCCCAGAGGCGATTCGACCGCTTGAAAATTATCCTTCACGCCGGGGGGAACCCTCTAAAATAATTCCTTATATGTCGGGTGATCAAAGCATTATTTCACCTATCATGTCCAATGCAGAAAATGTATTCCAACTTGGTCCCAATGCTTATGCAAAGCCTGCAACAGCACTCAATATATTAAGAGAGACCGTTATGGGGGAAGAACTTTTCGATTACGCTTTCAAAACCTACGCTCAGCGGTGGATGTTTAAGCACCCGACTCCTGAAGATTTCTTTAGAACTATGGAAGATGCCTCAGCGGTGGATTTGGATTGGTTTTGGAGAGGATGGTTTTATTCAACCGATTATGTTGACATCGGGGTGGGTGAAGTCAAAAAATACCATGTTTCGTCTGAACCCGGAAAAGAGGTCTATGATTTGCTGGAACAATACAATATGACACTCGAAGATCTACCTGAGCATATGATGTATATGGTGGCAGAAAATTCCGACTCATTCGACCCGAGTATGGCAGAAGGATCACCGCTGGAAAACTCAAAATCATTGCGAGACTATATTGCTGAAAATAATCCGGAAGTGGATCGATCCGATGCTAAAGCACCTAAATATTTTTACGAAATAGAGTTTGAAAAACCAGGTGGACTCGTCATGCCATTGATTGTGGAATACAGCTACGCCGATGGAAGCAAAGAGCGCATGACCTACCCCGTTCAGATTTGGCGTAAAAATGATGCGGTTGTCCGTAAAGTTTTGGCAACGAATAAAGAGCTTATAGGAATCGAGGTGGATCCTGATGCTGAGACTGCTGATATCGATACCAGTAACAATTCTTGGCCACAGGACACTGTAGAGTCTGAGTTTGATCGGTTTAAATCAGAGATTAAAGGATAATTTAAAAACAGCCTCGAGTCATCCTCAGGGCTGTTTTTCTTGGTATATTTGAAAAAAAGAGATGCATTTATTCATAAGTGGCGCTGAAATCGTCTTTATTTTTTTTGTGGTTTTGTTGGTCTTTGGGGCAGATAGAATACCCAGTATCGCTCGGGGGTTGGCTAAAGGGATGACACAAATACGCCAAGCCACAGATGAGATCAAGTCGGAAATTCAAAAATCGGTAGACGAGGTAGACGATTCAAAAGGTAAAATAGGGGAGGGTGTCGGCAAAGAAGTTAATGATATCAAAAAAGACTTTGAGGAACTGACCGACTCCATTAAGCGTAAATTCTAAAGAACCCTGCTAAGGGTAATACCGTCTCTAAGGGGCAACATAAGGCTTTCCACTCGGCTATCATTAGCTACTTTATGATTGAATTCCTGAAGCGCTAAAGTGTCACGATCATCTTTATCGGCGCTATCAAGTACTTTTCCGCTCCATAAGACATTATCCGTTAGAATTAAGCCTCCCGAAGGAACCCTTTCCATACAAAGATCAAAATAAGCCTGGGTGTTTTCCTTATCTGCATCAATGAAAACGAGATCAAAAGGGCCCTCTAACTGGGGAAGAATGGAAAGTGCTTCGCCTAGATGTTGGTGGATATTTGAGCGTTTGCCACTGGATTTAAAATACTTGTTTTGGATGGCGATTAATTCTTCGTTTTTATCGATGGTGTGAATGTCCCCATCTTGGACCAGTCCTTCACTGAGACATAAAGTAGCATAGCCCGTATAAGTTCCTAATTCTAAAATCCTCTTCGGTCGAATCAGCTTGGAGATCAAACTCAATAAGCGCCCTTGAAGGGGTCCGGAAAGCATTCGGGGATGCAATACTTTTTGAAAGGTTTCTCGTCGAAGTTTTTCAAGTAATTTAGACTCTCTTGTGCTGTGTAATTCTGCATATTCCAATAAGGCATTCGCTATGGCTTGCATCATCAAATCTTTTTGGGCCTTGCATAGTCAAATCGTTCCAAAAGCTTGGGCAACGCGTATCCATCCAAACCATTGATACTCACTACATTTCCGTCTTCAAGACGCACCCAACCGTCTTCTTGAAGCAGTTTATCTTGAAGGTAGATGGTTTTCATTTGAGCGACAATCAATAGAGTGCCGTTTTCTTTTATCGGGTATTCATTTTGGTATTCACAGGCAATCTGAACGGGGGCGTTTTTTACAAAGGGACACGGGTAGTTATATTTAAACTCTACTTCCAAGTCGGTCATATCAAATTCAGACACTGATTCGGGATACTTTGCACTGCTGTGGTGGGCGTCTGAAATGATATCCGAACTGATATGATTGACGGTAAAGATGCCTGTGTCTTTCAGATTGCTGTAGGTATGCCTTGGGACGGTAGTAGGACGAAGAATGAAACCCAACAATGCGGGATCACTTCCCAAATGGGTAATGGAACTGAATACGGCAACGTTCGTGTTCCCAGCCTTGGATTGCGTTGCAATAAGATTGGCCGACTTGTACCCCGTGATACTGTTGATGAGGTTGAGGCGATAAATTTTATCCAGTGAATTTATGTCTTTTTCAGAAAATTGGCGCATGCTCTTTTTCTTTCAAAAATACCAAACTCTTGACAGGGGAATTACTTTTCCGTCGTTTTTTCGAAATACAAAACGGCAGCCAGTAACACAGCGACAACGATGACCAAGCCCAGCATGTATTTGAGGTGATCATCCGTTTCATTGGTAGCTAAAAATCCCTGCATAATTTCAGTATCTATAAATCGGATGAAGATTCCAAGTGGAATTAATATCAATAAAAAACGAAGTTTACGAAAGCTAGTTTTCATTCTAAGTGGTTTTTATAGAGTCTATTTTTATTTCAGGGTGCTCGAAAGGAACTGTTTCCATGCATTTGAGATGGGCTTCTTCAAAGTTTTTAAATAGTTTCACACAGTCCTCAACCGCTTTAATTTTATTTTTGTTTTGTAGGAAGGATTCTTTGGCGAGTAATTCGGTGCACAAACAGGCATCGGAAGTTCCAATATTGCTTTGGTAGGAATGCCAATAAAAAAGACCTAAGATGATGCTTAAAACGACACCAAAGAAAAATACAGTCACTCGACTCATAGTTTCTTCAATGTAGCAGGAAAAAATCAGCTAGCCAAATGGAATGTCAATAACAATATTGGTCACCTACTTGATATTGGTTGAAATCCTCAGCGGTGACTTTTCCAGATTGCTGGGCATCTGGGACAAGTAGGGATTGCTCATCAGGGTTGAATGTATATCGATCTCCCTCTCCAAAAAAGAAATAATAGTTTCCATTAATTTCCTGTTTCTCTTCAATAGTAACACAGTCTTCTTCCGAACAACTAAGAATGCCGAGCGAGATTAGTATTAAAAGGTGGTATTTCATTTTTTAAACAAATAGACGAGTAAAGACAATACGATGCTAATCAAAATAGAAGATCCTAATGGGAAATAGACCATACTGTTCCCCGATTTGAACCGAAAGTCGAGCGGGTTTTTATAGTCTTTTAATAAAGGAGCGCCATAACTGAGGGCTAATCCAACAAGAATTAGCACTAGTCCCAATAGAATCAACTGTTTTCCCCAAGGAGCCATCATTACCAATCAGGATTCGTTATTATCCTTGGTGTGCAATTGAAACTCAATCGTTCCATCCACTTTTTGACTTCTTAGCGTATCGATTAAAATTTGCATTTTCTCAACATCAAAGTTTTCAGGTACATTAATATCCACTTTGATCGTCTCTGGGAATCGAACGGAGACACAGGAGACGAATAGTGTCAGTGCTAGAATTAGTAATACTGGTTTCATATTTAATATTTAGAAAGCGTTTTCAATTTAAAAAAACGGACCGCATAAATCAAATTTTTGAATGAGCGATTTGATAAAGGAATGTAAGAGAAAGAACTTATTTAATTGTTCATTTTCAACATGTACTAAAATATTATATCTTTACGAAAAAATAAATGCAAGCAGCCCGATATATTGCGAATGGTTCTGAAGATTCTTCGCCAAGCGGTCTTAAAATCAAAAACACGAAAGAAGGATATACTGTTTTACAGTTGACCGACCACTGTTCCAGTATCCAATTGTTTCGGGATAGGGCATATGGCCAGCAATTGTTGCGCCTTGCACAAGAGGGTTCTATAGATACTCTTTTTATCGAATCCCTTGTGGTTTTGGGGGGGAATGCACTAGATGTTATGCGAACCTTGAAAACTTTGATTGATAAACAGATAACAATCCATGCCCAAGAAGAAAGTTTGACGCTGAATGGAGAGAATGGACTATTGACCGAACCCGTTAGGGTTATACTCAGTATCGTGCAAGCTTTGGAAAAAAAGGAGCAGCAAAAAAAACTGGAGTGGCAACGTGCTGGAATTGCAAAAGCCAAAGACAGTGGAGCATACCAACAAAATGGGGGTAGGAAGCCTGTATTAACACCTAAAGCATTCCTAACTAAATCAAAAAATGCGGATTGTTTAGAGGCTTTGCAGCAGGGCTTGTCCCTGCGCGCCTCGGCTCAAAAGGCCGGGGTCTCATTGGGGACCGCCCAAAAAGTTAAGCGAACAGCTGAGGAAATGGAACTGCTGCAGGAATTTTTAATAAAATCGAATGAGTGAAATCCAAGTCCTTTTCATAGCCCGTTAAAATTCATTTCCAGAACTCCTAAAAGGTATCCTTTAGCTATTGAGGAATGACAATTCTTCAATTGAGATAAAGGAGCACATTCCCTATTTTTTCCTATTTGAGCACCTATCCACTATAAGAAATGGATTTTCCCTCGGCAACCTCATAGGATTGGGTATGAATATTGTCTACGAAGCGATAAGAAGTCTTGGCAGTTGTTGAAGTAAAATGGGTTAATAGAAACCCTCTACGTGAAGCGTCGAGGTACTTGAGGTTGTCAATTAGGATTTGCAAGGATTCCTCAAAAGAAGGTATGTTTTCAGTTTCTAGTTCCAAATAGTTTTCAAGACCAGAAGAGGTAACCGAGGGAGTAGCAAATTCTTCTCCTATTTTCATTCCATTTACATCCTGGAGTTCATTGTGCCAAGCATTATGAGTATCTCCTGCAAAGACAACTACTTTTTTATCTCGTAGTGAATCATAAAGCATTTCGCGTTCAGCGAAATATCCATCCCAGGCATCTAGATTATAGGGAACGAGAGTTTTGATACGTTCAAGATCGATCGCTGACAGGGAAGTATCCCCTTGTAATAAGCGTGATTTAAGTTGTGTGAGTTCTGTCTGAAGGGTAAGTACTTCCGCTCGTGATATTTTTCCAGTTTCTGCATTTGCGTTGGCCACAAGCAATTCTGCTGGTAAAAACAATTTTCCCATAAGAACCTGTTGTCCTAACACTTGCCAAGTTGCCGAACTACTGGTAATAGTCTTTGCCGCCCAATTGAGTTGGGTCTCTCCCAAGAGTCTGCGACTCGGGTCAGCCAATGCTAAAGAAAAGTCAGCGGCATTGAAGCCTTCTGGACTGTAGAAGGATTTGATGTCAATTTGTCGATCTCGTCCTACGATTCGCGTATCGAGCATCACTAGATTAACAAGTGTTCCAAATTCAAAATTGCGATAAATAGTTGACGAGGATGCTCTCCGTATGGGGAGGTACTCATCGTGTACCTGAATCGCAAGCGTTTTGCGTTCCTCAAAATCACCTTCGTTTTCTTGGTGATTCTCGGCACCCTCTTTAAAGGCATCATTGGCTACCTCGTGGTCATCCCATACGACAATGAATGGCTTTTTCTGGTGAACAAGTTGAAGCGATTCATCGGATCGGTATTGACGATATCGCTTACGATATTCTTCAAGAGTTAAAATTTCGTTATACGGATCGTGCTGACGCTTCAGAACTGGGTTGTCTCCATACGATTCCGGTCCTCCATATTCGTAAATATAATCCCCTAAATGAAGCACTACATCTGCTTCGCTTTTGGCAATCGCGTCATATACATTAAAATAACCTGTAGGATAATTACTGCAAGAACACACCGCAATAGTTAGCTCACTTACCGCAGCGGAAGGTTCAGGAAGTGTTAGGGTTTCACCAACTACCGATTGAGCGTTCTCGTAGCTAAAACGGTAGAAAAACTTTGAATTGGACGGCAAATGGTTCACATCCACCATTACTGTATAATCATGCTTAGGCAAGGCCTCTACCACTCCTTCGGCTACCAATTGGGTAAATCTATGGTTCTTTGAAACTTCGAATCGAACTTGAATTGATTGACCGACCAGTGCTTCAGTAGGCGTAAATCGGGTCCAAATTATAACTGCGGAGGAAATGGGGTCAAAGCTTCCTACTCCATGCAAAAAGTGATATCCTTTCGACCCATCAAGGTTTGACATTTCCCACTCATTATTTTTTTCAAGACCAACCAGTTGGCTACTAAGTATTACGCCACCTGAGGCTAAAATGGATTTGGCTAAAAATGCGCGCCTTGATTCTAGTTTACGATACATATTAATTTTTTTTAAAATTGAGAATCTCAGTGGGCTCAGACATTATTATAATGTTGTAAAACTATTATTTTAAAAAACAGCTTTCAAATTCTAAACTCTCCGTTTAGGACCGCATATGAGTATGAGTTTTCTACTGCATTCACACAAACAGAAACTGGGGTGGAATTGTATAATTTTAAAAACAATGTGATTAAGTATGTCTGGACTAACAAAGAAAATAGTTAATGGTAAGGTTGTATTCTTATATAACAATCAGAGAATTAATCCCTCACTTTACTATAAGTTGAGGTATGAGATGTCTAAAAAGTGATATATTTAAATCAGCAAATTGATTTTGGGCATTATTGCAATGTTAATAACTCACAAACTCAATAGGGTGTTTAGCTCAGTTGGTTTAGAGCGCTACCTTGACAGGGTAGAAGTCAGCGGTTCGAATCCGTTAACACCCACTCAGTAATAGAGGGACTTCCGAAAGGATTGTCCCTTTTTTTATACCCATGAGATTTATTTAATGTGAACCATAGGTGAACCAAATTAATGTTATTCCATGTTAAGAGTAGGGGGTGTACCCTAATCTCAGACGATTACTTCATGGTAGAAATGGGGCAAATTTTTATATTATTTTAAATAATTCAAACCCA
>DQCR01000017.1 GCA_003533785.1 Flavobacteriaceae bacterium | reverse complement strand
ATAGTGGATAAAAAGGCAATTGCTAAAATCGAAGCTACCATGGCACGGTATCCAAAGATGGGTTTACGTGCATTCGTAGCAATAATTTCTGAAGTAATCCCCAAAGCGGGCAACAATACGATATATACCTCCGGATGTCCTAAGAACCAGAACAGGTGCTCATAGAGTACCGGCGATCCTCCCTGATAATGCAATACTTCCCCTTGAATAAAAATATCCGAAAGGAAAAATGAGGTTCCAAAACTCCGATCCATAATCAACAACAAGGCTGCAGAAAGTAATACGGGGAAGGAAACAACTCCAATGATCGCAGTTACGAAAAATGCCCAAATAGTTAAAGGCAAACGGGTCATACTCATCCCTTTTGTTCTGAGGTTAATTACCGTTACTATGTAGTTTAGCGATCCCAAAAGAGAAGAAGCGATAAAGATCGCCATAGAGACGAGCCATAATGTCATCCCGGTTCCCGATCCAGGTTGTGCCTGAGGTAAAGCTGAAAGCGGAGGATAGATGGTCCATCCTGCTGCGGCAGGGCCTGCTTCTACAAAAAGAGAAATCACCATGATGACACTAGAAAGGAAAAACAACCAGAAAGAAATCATGTTTAACAGTCCAGAAGCCATATCTCGCGCACCAATTTGCAACGGAATCAATAAGTTACTAAAGGTTCCACTCAACCCAGCAGTGAGTACAAAGAATACCATAATGGTTCCGTGTATGGTAACTAAAGCCAGATATACATTGGGATCCATGACCCCGTCAGGTGCCCATTTTCCCAAAAGGACTTCAAAAACCCCAAAAGGTTGTTCGGGCCAAGCCAATTGCAATCGAAATAAAAGAGACATCGCAATTCCAATAATTCCCATAAATAATCCGGTAATCAAATACTGCTTTGAGATCATTTTGTGATCTTGACTAAATACGTATTTGGTTACAAATGTTTCTTTGTGATGATGTCCATGATCCTCTTCAATGTGTGCTGCTGCTGTTGACATATCTTTTTCGTGTTTATTGGTTTTATTGAATCACCTGTGCGAAGGTTTGTTGCTCTGCCATCCATTTGGCATATTCTTCGGGTGTTTCTACTATTATTTTCATTTGCATGTTGTAGTGCGAAGCACCACAAATTTTATTACAAAGTAAAAGAAAATCAAATTCATAGGGGTCTAAAGCGACATCTCCTTCTGCAATGAGTTCTTTACTTTTATCTGCGCGTAGCTTGTTTATCTTTTTGACCTTAGCTACTATGTCTGAATCCTGGCGCATTTCCTCGGTAGTGATGTTTGGGGTAAAAGCAAATTCTGTGATCATCCCTGGAACGCAATTCATCTGTGCTCTAAAAAAGGGCATGTAGGCAGAATGAAGTACATCTTGCGAACGCATTTTAAAGATGATTTCCCTTCCCACGGGTAAATGCAATTCTTGCACTACGACATCGTCAAAACCGTTGGGATCTGTAGCGTCAATTCCCACCAGATTTCTTCCCTCAAAATCTTGAAGAAAACGTACGTTGGCATCACCCAACACTCCGTCGTCCCCTGCGTAGCGCGCTTTCCAATTGAACTGTTGTGCGTAGAGCTCCACCACCAAGGCTTCGTCATTTTCCTCTACCGTCATGATGTCTGTCCAGGTGTAAAGACCGTATAAGATCAGCCCGGCTAAAACAATTACAGGAATAATGGTCCAAATGGCTTCCAGTCGATCGTTATCTGCATAAAAAAGGGCTTTTTTTCCTTTTTCCCCGCGATACTTATAAGAGAAATAATGTAATAGGGCTTGGGTAATGGTTTGAACAAAAAAGATAATAGCAAAGGAAATCCACATCAAGTTGTCATACTCAGACCCGTGTTCAGAAGCGGCCTTGGGCAGCAATACATCACCATACATTACAAAAGAAAAGATGGTAATCCCATAGATAAAAAACAGAAAACCAAACATGAGTTTTCCATTCCAATTGTTGTCATCGTCATCCGCTACCTGAGTATATACTTTCTTTCCTTGCGAAAGCTCAAAAATCTTGGTCACTTGCCAGATTGCAATCGCAATTAGAATGAGAACAGAAAATATCAAAAGTACATTCATTTATCTTTTCGATTAAATTTACTAATAATGAAAACGTTCGCTTTCTCCCATATACGGGTCGCCTTTGGCAAGTAGCGGTGCTTTCGTTAATTCTTTAAATACTACAAATACAAAGAGCCCTAGGAAGAATAAAAAGCCTCCTATTTCTGCAGCTCCAATAAACCATTGGTCTCCAACTGCAGAGGGCATTATCATATTAAATACGTCCATATAATGTCCGAGGAGGATCACAATACCCGCCATAACAATGAAATAATTGATGCGTTTGTAATCGCTATTCATCAAAATCAGTAAGGGGAAAATGAAATTCATCACTACCATACCAAAGAACGGCAAGTTGTAGTCTTCTATACGCGTAATAAAATAAGTTACTTCTTCAGGAATATTGGAATACCAAATCAGCATAAACTGAGAGAACCACAAATAGGTCCAAAAAATGCTAATTCCAAACATGAATTTTCCAAGGTCATGGATATGACTGTCGTTTACAAACTCCAAATATCCTTTTGATTTTAGGTAAATGGTAATCAGCGCGATGGCTGTAATTCCAGAGACAAACATACTCGCAAAGACATACCATCCAAATAAGGTGCTGAACCAGTGCGGGTCGATGGACATAATCCAGTCCCAGGCCATAATGGATTCGGTTACAATATAAAACACCAAGAAGCCTGCAGAAATTCTAAAATTCTTTTTGTGATTAGATATGTCTCTCGATATGTCTTGCGCCAAAGAAAATTTTCTAGAAAAAAAGCGATATAGACTCCATCCTGCAAGGAAGAAAACGGCTCTTGCCAAAAAGAAAGGGGTGTTTAAATAGCCTGTTTTTCCAGCGATCAATTTGTCATGCGCCACTACCTCAGGATCCATCCAAATAAAGAGATGATTCAAATGCATAGAAGAGAGTGCAAGAAGCACAATAACGATAATCCCCCCCGGCAATAAATAGGAAGTAATTCCTTCCATCACCCTGTAAAGCACAGGAGACCAACCGGCTTGGGCTGCGCGCTGAATTGCGTAGAACGCCAATACACCTAGTGAAATCATAAAGAAGAAAAACGCTGCTACATAAATGGCTGCCCAAGGTTTGTTTGCTAATTGATGAAATACGTGCTCGTCGTGTTCTGCTTCGTGTCCCTCCTCGCCATGAGAGGCTGCTGCATTGTGATCTGATTCCTCAGCACCGTGCGTATCTTCCTGATGCGCCGAAGTAGTTTCGTGTGCTGCAGAACTGGTATCGCCGTGGTCGTCTCCATGACCCTCATCGTGGCTTGCCACCATTGCTTTGGATTCTTCGATCGTAGCGGGAGCACTTAAAAATCCATAAGTCAAACCTAAAAAACCAACAACCATAAAGGCGATAGCTAGATTTCTAAGTTTATTTGGAAAGGTATACATCATCGGATTTTCCATAAATTATTTAACAAGCTTACTTCTTAATTCCATCACGTGCTGTGCAATTTGCCAACGCTCTTCTGCGTTTACTTGGCCCGCATGTGAGCCCATAGCGTTTTTACCATACATCAATACGTGGTAAATACTTCCAGGCGTAATTTCTCGATCGGCATAATTCGGTACCCCTAGAAACTTTTCGCGGGTCATCAAAATACCTTGGCCGTCCCCTTTATTTCCATGACACACGGCACAATAAATTCCATAAAGCTCTTTTCCGTTTGCAGTATGTGCATCGGTGATTTCCAATGGAGAGGTCAAACTAGCTTTTGCCGCTTCGTAGCCTTCGTTGGTGTCGGGAAAATCATACGGTTCCCATCCTCTGGCAATCGAACCTTCCACAGGAATTTGGGCTTCAATACCATTGGCAAAAGCATCAGAATCTGCATAGGTTTCATATCCTACAGGTTCGTACATATTGGGAAAGTATTGGTAATTGGGTCGAGAAGGGTCTGCACAAGACTGAACTCCCAAAGCCATCACAATACTCGCTAAAAGAACTTTATACTTCATCTATTCTTGCTTTTCAATAATGGAAATATC